>NZ_JAVRFI010000037.1:0-46156 GCF_031845785.1 Streptomyces hesseae | reverse complement strand
GTCTGCTCCGCAGACACGACGCGCCGCCGCTACGCGGCGGAAGACGACAACGCACTCCGTGCGTTGTTTCGGGACTCCGTCCCGAGGTTCCGGGCCACTCCGTGGCCCCGGAGGCCAACTCCGTTGGCCTCCGGCTCGGATCGCTCCGCGATCCGGCCTGAAGGAACGCGCTCCGCACGTTCCTTGGGCTGGCTGGAGGGGTATATGGGGGTGAGTGGCTAGCCTGGTTCCTTCGTTGGGGCCGGGGCGAGTGGATGCGGCAAGCCCGTGCTCGTCGTGGCGGCTCTGGGATGGCGGAATCGAATAGGACGGAACAGTATCGTGCGTCATTCTGTCTGGCCCGCTATGTTATGGAAAGGCGGGCAACCCCCGTCACGGCCTCCAGGCAGCCGGACAGAGAGTCTTAACTCGCCCGGAAATTCGTTTTTCGAAAGCTGAATAGCCCAATTGCCCGTCTCCCGGTTTTCCGGCATAACCGGATTCCAATGAACTTGAAAAGCCGTCAGGTGTGAACTGTGAAGGGAAAGATGATGTCAGGGAAAGAACTGTTCCCGCATCAGGTGGAAGCCGTCGATGCCGTCCTCCACGTCCTGCAGACGCCCGCCGACGGACACTTGCCGGCCGAAGGACTGCGGACCCAGGTCATCGCTGCGACCGGCTCGGGCAAGACACTGATCGCCACCGAGACCGCCCAAAAACTGACCGCCCGGCGGGTCCTGGTCCTGGTACCGACCCTCGACCTGCTGACACAATCTGCGGCCGCGTGGCGGGAGGGCGGCCGTACCGGAGCGATGCTCGGGGTCTGCTCACTGCGGGCAGAAGACTCTGGCGGCATGCCCTGTACGACGGACCCGGCCGAGCTCGTGGCATGGGCGAACGGGCTGGAGCGGGTAACGGTGTTCGCCACCTACGCCGCCGTCGGCCTCGGCATCCTCCAGCGCGCACACTCTCAGGGCCTGCACGTGTGGGACCTGATGGTCGTGGACGAGGCGCACCGCACCAGCGGAGACGCCGGCAAACCCTGGGCGTCCGTGCACGACCAGGCAAAGATCCCGGCGGCCCGCCGCCTCTACATGACCGCCACGGCCCGGATCTGGGAAGCATCCGAGGACACCCACGGTGGCGGGTGGGCGCAGCCCCGGGTGATCGCGAGTATGGACCCGGACTCCCCGGTCTTCGGGCCCGTGGCGTTCAAGCTGACTCTGTCCGAGGCCGTCAGCCGCGGCCTGGTCGCGCCCTACCAAGTCGTGTGCGTCGACGTCACCGACCCCGGTTTCCACCAGGCGCGCCAGGCGGCCGGGCCCGGCTCGGACGCGGCGCGCGGGGCCCGGCTCGCGGCGCTGCAGACCGGGGTCCTGACCGCGGCAGTGCAGGAGCGGCTGCGGAAGGTCCTGACGTTCCACAGCAAGGTCATCGAGGCCGAGGTCATGGCCGAGGGTGTCGCCGGCGTCGCGCAGCGGCTCTGGCAGGACGATCCGCGCCGGTTCCCGGCGCCGGAACGGGTATGGGCCGGCTGGCTGTGCGGCGAGCACTCCCCCGGCCACCGGCGCGCCGTGCTGGAGGAGTTCGCGGCCGACATCATCGAGGACGAGGGCGGGCTGCGGCCGGCCGCTCTGCGCGTGCTCAGTTCCGTGAAGGTGCTAGGCGAAGGGGTCGATACAGCGAATTGTGATTCCGTCGCTTTCTGCGATGCCAGGGGGTCGATGATCGATATTGTGCAGATGGTCGGCCGTGCGCTGCGTATGAAGCCGGGCGAGGGGAAAATGGCTTCGCTGATCGTCCCGGTATTCCTCGCGCCTGGTGAAAGTCCGGACGACATACTGACCTCTCCGGCGTACGAGAGCCTGGCGAAGATCCTCGAGGCGCTCCGCGCCCACGACGCCGACACCGTTGAAGTCCTCGCCGATCCCCGTGTGCGCAGCGGGAGCTACGAGCCGGAGGAGGCCGTGAGGGCTGGTGAAGGGGGCCAGGAGCGGCCGGAGGGGGAGCAGGGGCCGAGTGCGCCTGCGCGGGAGCTGCTGAGGTTCAGCACCCCTCGGGATCCCGCGCTGCTGGCCCGGTTCGTGAAGCTGCGGGTGCTCGAGCCGGAGAACGCCTTCTGGCGGCGTGGGATCGAGGCGTGCGTGCGGTATGTGAAGGAGACCGGCGCCGCGCAGCTGCGGGTACCGTACGGCTTCGTCACCCCGCCGGAGTGGTCGCCGGCCGGGTTCCCGCTGGGGACGTGGCTGGCGGACCAGCGGCGTTTCAGCAAGGCCGGGCGCCTGGCTCCGGCCCGCGTCGCCGAGCTGGACGGGCTCGGGATGGTCTGGTCCCATCAGGACGTCGCGTTCGAGGAAGGACTCACCGCCGCACGGGCCTGGGCTGCAGTACATGGGCATTTCCTCCCGCCTGCCACTGCCGTCTGGAACGGCTACCCCGTCGGGACCTGGGCGAAGAACCAGCGCACCGCCGCCCGGATCGCGGACACCATCGCCGAGCGGCACGCGGCCGGCCTCCCCGTCGTATCCAGCGCCAAGGCACTCACCGAAGCGCGGCGGGACGCGCTGGACGACATCGACCCGGGCTGGTGCCCGGTATGGGATACCGGGTGGCAGCGCTGCTTCCGCCTCGCACAGGCCCATGTCGGAGGCGGCGGGACGGTACCAGCGGGGCCGGGTGAGGTGATCGTGCAGGGCGAAGACCTCGGCCGCTGGGCCCGGGCATGCCGTCTCAGCTGGGACGACTTGCTGCCGGTCCAGCAATGGATGCTCGCCAACGTCCTCGGCCTCAACCCGGCCGAAGAACACGAGCAGCCGGTGAAGCGCACGCAGGAAGACAAGTGGGCGCTCAATCTTCGTGCGGCACGCCGGTACCACGCCCGCGAAGGCCACCTCAACGTACCCAGAAAACACATCGAGCACCTGGAGCCGGAAGGCCGCCAGGGCAGCGCTGAGGAGCTTGTGGCGGTGAAGCTCGGCATGGTCCTCGACAACATCCGCAAACGGGCCGGCAAACTCACCGAGCAGCGCCGCGCGGACCTCGACACACTCGGCATGCGCTGGTGAACCTGGCCGGGAGCGCAGCCCTGGGACAAAGACAGCAGGAACGGGACCGGTCCTCAGTGCCTGTTTCTGATCCCCCTGGAGCGCGGGCGGTAGTCGACAGCAGGCGGACCAAGGGTGAAGGTGCTGGCCATCGCCTTCAGGTCGATCAAGCCACTGGGCTCGTCGGAAGGCTCTGGGTAGCGGCGGTTCGGGCCGACGCCACGGTGTTGGTAGAGGCATCCTCCACCGTCTCGGCGACACGGCTGGCCAGGTCCTCCCACGGACGCGGAGCGACGACCGGCACGCCGACCGCCCGCGCCTGCGCGGCGAGCCACCGGCCGTACAGCACGCTGACGCGTGCGCGATGGCGCTGCGGTCCGGCCTCCGGCTCCCGGCGCAGGTAGTTGGCCGTCACCTGCCCCTCGTCGTCCTCGTGGAGGAAGACGGCACGGACCGGACCTTTGGGCGTCGCCGGTCCGGGCAGGACGTAGTCCCCTTCCAGGATCACCGGGGTATCGGTGCCCACATGGTTGGCCACCACTGCCTCGATCGCCGGCGCCAGCGCCTCGGCGATCGCGATCTGCCGCTCGACCACCGACTCGGGTGTCCGGCGGGCGGCCTCCGGGTGAGTGCGCCAGAAGTGGACCTCCGGCAAATGCTCGGGCAGTGTCACCGCGAGGAGGGCCTCCACGATGTCATCGACCTCCACGACGGGGACGTCGTACCGTCGTGCCAATGCCCGCCCGACACCGGTCTTCCCCATCCCCGACGCGCCCCCGACGACGAGCACCCGCCAGCCGGGAAGACTCCGAACCCCACCCGTAGCATCCACGCGGGCAGAGTACTGCAGCCGCTTCTTCACCTGGGCCACACCAGCCGCAGCGGTTCCCGTTCGGGGAACGGTCGCGGTGACCGTTCCCCGAACACTTGCGCAAAGTTCCCATTTCGGCCTGACGGCTCTTGACTTGCTGATACGGGGTTCAGAAACAGGCACTCATGGACCCGGCTTCATCCGGTCAGTTACCAGAGCATCGGTACGATCTGCGGCTGAGTGGCGCGGCCCGGCTCGATACCGCGTCGGCAGTCCCCGACCTCCGCACCTCTCTCCAGCAAAACCAATGGCAAGATCGTCAATATTCCTTCGAAACGCAGACGCCAGGGCGCAGCGATGCCTACGAAACAGCAAGACCCGGCCTCGCCACTCCGCCCAGGCCTCTGGCGCAGACTGCCCAGGCCGAGCGCCGCGGCATTCTTGGTTTTCGCCGGCTCGGCCTCTGTGTACTTCCTGGGACCAGCAACCGCGGGTTGGAACGCGATACCCCGCCCGGCCCGGCGCAAAAGACTGCGGCCGTAGCCGCCGGACCCACCGGAGCACGGACGCGGCAGGGCCCGGATCCGCATGGATCCGGGCCCTGTTCGGCAGTAGCGGGGACAGGATTTGAACCTGCGACCTCTGGGTTATGAGCCCAGCGAGCTACCGAGCTGCTCCACCCCGCGTCGGTGATCCCCACAGTACGCCATCACAACGGGCTCCGGAGACCACCTCCTGCCGAGGGGCTGCTGTAGGTTCTCCGCTTCCGTGCCATGCGGCAACGCTGTGTCGTGCGGTTTCTCTGGCTGTCTCACGGCTCTGCCGGAGCGGTCCGTCTCACGGCCGTGTCATTTCCTCAGCCCCTGCGCATGCTGCGTGACTGCGGTGGGGCCCTGGAGGCCGTGTCTCCAGGGCCCCAGGGTTCAGCGCCGGCCGTGGTCCGGGCTCGTGAGCCTGAACCGGGCTGTGCCGTCCTCGGTGGCCCAGCGGTGGAAGCCGGCCTTCTCCAGCACGCGGATGGAGGACGGGTTCGACAGTTCCACGCCGGCGGACACGGTATGGACGTCCGGTGCGGTGAGGGCGAACTCCGCCAGGGCCCGGGTGGCCTCAGGGGCATAGCCCCGGCCGCGGCGGGAAGCCACGATGCCGTATCCGATTTCGAGGATTCCCTCGCTGGGCGGCCAGAACAGGCCGATCGATCCCACCACCAAGCCGCTGTCACGCTCGATGACCAGACGGTGGCCGTGTTCACCGAGCCAGGCGGGGTACTGGTCGAAGAGGCCCGCGATGACGCGGTCGCCTTCGGCGGGGAAATCGTCCGCCCACTCGGCCGACCTGGTGTCGTCGAGGACCGCGGTGGCCTCGGCCATGGTCCAGGACCGGAGAACAAGGCGGTCGGTGGTCAGCTGAATGCGGTCTGATGCAGTGGAGGAAGACACGTGTCACTCCTGGTCGTTGGAACGACCCGGCCCGCGCTCTGCTAGCGCGCGGGCCGGACAAGGGCATGCTGAAGACGGCCGACGGCGGCCATATTCATCAACCTCCCTGTCCCGTGATCACGCGCCTCTCGCGCTGGCGTGACGGTAACAACCTCTCCCCAGCCTGGGCAAAGCGTCTCCGGTCGGCGACGGACTTCCGGATGGCGGCGGCCACGCGTTTTCCGGACGAGTGATGGTCACGACCTGCACGTCTCAACTCTGTATCGCATCCGACTCTGATCCGACATCAGCTCTGAGATCCCGTGAGCCGAAGCACGGTAGTTGTCACCGTGGGCATCCGCTGAACTGCGGCTTCACAGTCGGGCGAAGCACGGTAGTTGTCACCAATGAGGCGCGCTATCTGTCACCAGCAGTACGCGGCGCATCGTGGTTGTCACCTGCTGCGGCGCCACGCAGCCGCCTGAGCTGCCCCGCAACCCCGGCGGCCGACCCGGCGCGCACTGTCCGGCGGTCGCGGTGACAACAAGAATTTGAGACCCCACAACTGCTTCTCTGCAGCGAAGCCGACGTTGGTGACGTACTCGTACTGGCCCCACTGCGACCCCGGGTCCGGGAGCACATCGGTGGTCCGCACATCGTCCAGGCCGTGAGCAGCGGGCTTCCACTCGGCACCGGCTCTCTCGACCGCGCACCGGTAGCGTTTGCCACCGCCTACGCCAAGCGAATCCAAAGCAAGATCACTTCAGCGCCTTCGAAACGAAGACTCCGGGGCGCGACGGCGCCTACGAAATCACCAGAACTGACACCGTGTCCGGCCTGCAGGCGGTGGTCTCGCCGGCAACTGCCCCTTCTTCGCCGCGGTGTACGAGGGGAACGGCTTGCCCGGCGATGATGGCCGCGGCGCCGGACGGGGGCGGATGACGGCTACGGGTGGGTCCGGGAACCATGACCGGTGCCCAGGCCGGAGGCCGCCACGCTCCTTGTCCGGGCGCCTGGAGGCCATGCGGTCAGGGCCGGTGGCCTGTACCGCTCGGCGACCGTCGCCCGGCTCGCCGAAGTCGCCCGCCGCACCGAGGACGGCGCCCCGTCCTCCCTGAAGGCCCGGCTGTCCGGCGCGGCCGCCGATCTGGCGGCGCCGGCCGGGTGGGTCAGCCACGACAGCGGCCGGTACACGACCGCCCAGAGGTACTGGCCCTACGGTATCCACGCAGCCGGCGGGGCAGGGCGACCGCGGGGTGGAGATCGTCACGCGCGTGTCCCACCAGATGATCTGCCTGGGCCGCCCTCGCGATGCCCTCGGCCTCTTCGGCGTCGCCGCGAAGCAGGTGACGCTGCCCGCGACCAGGGCGCCGGTCGCCTCCCAGGCCGGACGCCTCCACGCGGCCCCCGGCGGCGGGCGCAGTGCCGGGTGGCACCTCGGCGCCGCCGGCGAACTCGTCTCGGGCGGCCTGGGCGACGTGCCGCAATGGGTGGCGTACTTCGGCGCAGCCGAGCACGTGGGGGCCCGGGCCGTCTTTCGCCCGCGTCCTCGCCGCGGCCGGAGGGCGCCGCAGCAGCCCAGCAGGCTCTCGACGAGGCTGCCCGCGCCGGCTCCGCCCTCTCGTCGCCTCCCGCCTGAACGCCCTGCCGGCCGCTGCACGGCGGCGCCGGCCATCTCCACCCCGACCAGCCAAGAGCCCTGGAGCAGTGGGACAGCTTCACCTACGTCCCCGCCGGGACCGCCCCCGACCTCGCCGCGGCCCAGCAGTGGGCGAACGAACAGACCACCGGAGAATCCACCAGCCAGCCCTGACCCCGGACCATGTGCACACAGCGGGGCGCGGCGGACGACTCGCTCGTCCGGATTCTCCCGGATCTCCCTGACGGCCCCCTCTGGTGGCGTCGGTGACGGCGAGAATCTGATCGAGGCCCTGCGCAGGGAAGCCGCCGAGGAGACCGGGCCGACCGTCGCCGCCGTCAGGGACTGCTACCTCGGGCACTTCGACCACCGCCCGGGCAGCAGACGTGCCGCCCGGCAGTTCGACTTCAGCGTCACCCTTGCAGACAAAGCCGCTCCCCGACCTGCCCGGCCTGAAGCCGAAGGTGCCCACACCCATCGATGGACGCTCTTATCTTTCACTGAGAACGCTCCCCTAGCGTCTCGTGCATGATGACGCAACGTGGTGCAGCCGGATCTGTTGTCCTCACAGCCGTGGCCTTGACAGCCACCGCCGGGGTGGCCGCCGCGGCCCCCACCCCCGCCAAGGCCACCGCCCCGGTGTCCCACGGCAAGGTGACGGACAATCTGTACATGTCGCTCGGCGCATTCGAGGACGCCGTGTCCGGCGAGGACCCCAAGGTCAAGGCCATAATCGACCGTAAGGACATCGGCGGCGTACAGGTGGTGGCCCCCTGGAAGGCCCTTGAAGGGAAGAAGGGGGAGTACACGTGGTCGCGGCTGGACAAAGCCCTGAAGCACCTCCAGGAACGCCACAAGAAACTGTTCGTCCAGGTCCAGGACCGGTTCTTCGACGTAGCCATGAAGGACGCCAACGTCCCCCAGTATGTGAAGGACGAGGGCGGCATCGCGCCGACGGTCGATGAGAACCCCGACAACCCCACCACCCACGGGGCCATGGCCGCGCAGTGGAACAAGCAGGTGCGAGCGGACTTCCAGGCCATGCTGAAGGCGATGGCGCAGAAGTTCGACGGCAAGCTCGCCGGGGTGAACCTTCCGGAGACCGCGGTCGAGGTGGACACCAAGACGGACCAGACCAAATACACCTCGAAGTCCTACATCGACGCCGAGATCGACAACATGCGCTACGGCAAGAAGGTCTTCACCAAGACGCAGTTCATCCAATACATCAACTTCCTGCCGGATGACGACGACCACAAGCGCATGAAGGAGATGTTCGACCTCGCCAGGGACAAGAAGATCGGCATCGGAGGACCGGACACCCTGCCGGACCGGAAGTACCAGATGGAGAACTCCTACAAGTTCCTCCACGCATACAAGGACGCCCTTCCCCTCGTCGCGATGGCCGTCCAGGAACCCGACATCAACGCCAAGGACCCCAAGACCGGTAAGCCGTTCACCCGCGAACGCTTCACGGACTTCGCCCACGACTACCTCGGCGCACGCCAGATGTTCTGGACCACCGAAGCAGACTGGCTGCAGAAGCCCACGGCATGACACCTGCACGAATGCGGCTGCTCAGGCCCGTGTGAGTGACCGAGCGCTCCCGGGGCGGCACAGCCTCGCGATGTGATCACCACATGGCCAGCGGAAATTGCGCAGCAAGGTCGCTCCCGGACCCGAAGCAGCCCCGGCCGCTCTCCTTCGCGGAGAGCGACCGGGGCCTGGCCTGCTGCGGAACGGGCCGGCACCCGAGGCTCTGACGAGCGGGTGCCATGCCATGCCGTATGCGCGGGGCGTCCGGCGCAGCCGTGTCCGGTCAGCCGGTTCTCACCGGCCATGTCATCCGCCGACGCCACGACCAGGGCCGATCCAGAGTTCCCGGACCACGTCACCGGCGAGGACTTCTCATATTCCGTGTCAGATCCCCACTCCGGCGCCCGGCCCCAAAGCCGCGACCAGCACGTTCTCGGAGCATGGCGGCCGCCTGACAACGAACCCGGGAAAATGACACGGAATGTGAGAATCTGCAGAGCTTCTACGCGGCGAAGCCGACGTTGGTGACATACTCGTACTGGCCCCACTGCGAGCCCAGATCGACGATCGTGTCGTCCCAAGCGGCGTCGAGGCCCTGGTGGTCACCGGCCGCCCAGGAGCCGACGATCCTGTCCCAGCGGCGCACATTCACCGTCCGGTATTCCACCACCCGCTGCAACGGCCGTGGTACCTGGGACTGGTCCAGGGGGTGGATCTCCACCCGGGTCCCGCGCCCCTCACGGTTCAGGCGCTTGAGAAGGTGACGGGCCACGTTCTGACGGCGCACCACCCGGTACGCCGCGTCGATCCTGGCCAGGCTAGCCTTCGACGGCGTCCTCTTTCCCTCCAGCCACGCCTTCAGCGTCCGGTCGGTGACCGTCAGCCCGGCGTCCTTGGCGGCCTTCCGGCTCTTGCCCGACCTCGTCAGATAGTGCAGACGCGCTATCCAGCCACGCCTGACAGTCACCGGGGTCGCGATGCCACCCGCGAGCTCATCGAGCTTGCGGGCTACGGCATCACTGCCCCTGATGCCCCGGGCACCGAACTTCCCGAAATCGATGTTCTTCTCCGGCATTACCCCTCCTCTCCCTCCCCTTCCGTTCCAGTGTGCCCGGCGGTACCGGCTCCGGCGGTGTAGGTGTCTTTCACCTTGACCTCGGTAACACCCCGGCCCTCAGGGAAGACACCGCGCCAGTCACCGGTGACATGGAGCTCGTCAGTACCCATCACACGAACGACCATAAGACCCTCGTCGTGGGCCTTGAGCGCTTTGAGCCACAGGTTCGCGAACGCCTGGGAGCGGATGATGTGCATCCAGTCCGGGCGGTACAGCTCCCGGTTGTAATTCGACTCCCCCATCGTCGAGACGAACTTGCTGTACATCGCCTTCACATACTCCAAGGTCACCTCGTCCCCTTGCTCGATCGCGGTGTCGCGGGCGTCCTTCAGGGCGATACGGAACTTCTCCAGCAAGTTCTCCGTGGCACCGGAGGTGTAGGACTCGTGGATCTCCGGCGGCGCGCACAGAGCGTACTTCGGACCGGACAGGCGCAGCAGGAGGCGCAGGGTCGGTTCGGTGACCCACAGGGGGCCTGGTTCGTCCCGGTTTCCGATGGGGTTGGGCAGGACCTGCTCGTGCTCCCATACGGGTGGGGTGATGAGGTGGACGCCGGCGCGGCGGCGGTCGTGTGGGAGGCCGGCGGAGTGCTCGAGCTGGCCGAGGGGGAGGTGGGTTTTGAGGGCGGAGAGGTAGGCGCCGTTGATGTCGAGCGCCGTCACCTCATGCGCGCCGGGCGGCAGCTCGCGGCGAGTCCACTTCGGGCGGGCCTCCCAGATCTGGTCCGCACCGCGGGACGTCTGCTTCTTGAGGATGTCGGGGATCCAGGGGTGGGCGATCACGTCGTAGCGGGCGCCCTTACGGGTCTCGTCCAAAAGGCGCATCGCATCGGGGATCGCCCGCTTCAGCAACGCGGCCGTTGCCGCCTCGACGTCGCCGTGGTGTTCTGCGAGCGCGGCCTGCACCGCCTGGGCGATCAGGTCGACCGGTCCGGACGGTTCCTGGAACGCACGACGGGCCGGTCCCCGGGAACGCTCGGAAGGACGCGTCGTCGTACGCGATGCGTGCGACGACGGCTTCCTGGCCGGGGCGGTCTCAGGTGGGGAAGGTGGCGCAGTGGGCTTGTCGGGCGCGGCAGCGGCGGCCTGGCAGCCGGCCGGGTCCAGGTGCTGGGCGAACCCCGCCACCCGCGTCCTGGCCATGCCACCGCACAGCACGCACGGCTCGGGCACGGCGAGGACCTCCACCTCATCGCCCTCACCGCCTTCTTCGGGTGCCGGGGAAGCCGGAGGACTCTCGGCCGCAGCAGGGGGCTGCGCCACCGCCGGCTCGGCGGCAGGCGGCGTGACCGGGGCGGTGTCGGTGGCGAATTTGGCGGCCAGTCCGTCCAGGAGATACGCGTACTTGGTCCGCATCTCGCCGACCGGGTCCCGGCCGGACTCCCACCCGGCGACCGTGCTCGGGCTCACCCCGAGCGCGCGGGCCACCTGGGCCTTGGACAACCGGGCCCGCTCCCGCAGCTCCTGGCGGACCTGAGGAGAGGGAAGCCCGGCTTCCGGGCCGACAGCGGCGAGCAGCGAGTCGATCGCATCGAAATCACTCACCCGGTCATTCCCTTCTCGGCGTTGGCGGTGCGGCGCCGGGCGGCGGGCAGCGTCTCGCACGCCCGGGTCGGGCCCGCCAGCAGATCCAGCGCAGCGATCTCGTAGTGCTCGGCCAGGACATCGACGTCACGCAAGGTCCACGAGGTCGCCCCCGACTGCCGGCGCGAGACCTGCGTCTGCGTCAACCCCAGCACCGCAGCGATCACCCGCTGCGAGTCACCTGTCGCCTGCATCAACGCAGCCACCGCCAGCCGCAGTGATTCCTCCAAACCCAAACCCATGACCTCTACCATAGCCGAAAATGATGCAATATTTGCATCGGTCATGCTTTGTAGGCGTCGTACATGTGTGTGCCAGGCCCCTCTGACAGGCGGGCGGGATACAGGGCCCCACACGGCTCAGCCACCAGCAGCCCGGGCAGCCACCCGCGGGCAAGCCGGACCAGCCGGGCCAGCCGCAGGCGGGACCACATACTCGCCCGGCCATTCCGACTGCCCTGTGTCAGGGTCTCGCGCATCGCCGAAGCAGCCGCCGTCCCGGCACCGCCTGAGGCCCGGGACGAATGTTCGCGGGTCCGCAACACCAGCACCACCCGGCGCCCACGGCGCTTCCTGTCCACGCGACCAGCACAGGCAGGAGAGCCCGATGAACCGTCATCGCCCCGCTGTCAGGACCGCTCCCCGCGCGCCCGGCCCTCGCCGGCGCCCACAGCCCGCAGCGCCGCCGCGGGTGCCGCGTCCGCCGCAGCCGGGTACGGCGCCGGAGAGCTCCTTCCGCGCGCCGCCGGGCGGGTCAAGAGGCCGCCCGGCCTCCTCACCAGCGGGGAACCGGAGTGCCCAGGTCCGGGCGGGCAGCGTGAGCCCGCCCACCAGCCCGGCGCACGTCCGTCCCGACGCCGGGGAACGCCGGCCCCGGCCGGCCCGGCCCTGCGCCCGCAAACCACTCACAGCGGCCCGGGCCCCGGCGGGGGCGCAAGGGCGTCAAGGAGCCTGCGGACAGCGAGCACCAGATCTTCCTGAGCAGGAGCCACCTCCAGCGCCGCAGCCGCCGGGACAAGGACAGCAGCGAGGCGACCACAGGGCGCCTCCCGCAGCCCGGCCCGGAGCCACGCACCCGACATCCGGCCACGGGCAAGGTCCCCGGCAAGAACACGCTCGCCCGGAACGGGAATCCACACCCGGGCCCGGTACTCCGCCAGGAGCGCCTCCACACCAGCAATGCTCACACCCGCCCAACGACCGGCACAGCCGTCAGGAAGCGGGGCACTTCACCACACGCGTAACGGGCCTGCCCCTCACTCCCCCACGGACCACCGGGTCAGAACACACCACCGGCCAGACCGGCCACGGGCCGACGGCATCAGGGGCGAAGCCCGTCCGGGACCTTGTTTATCCCGGCGTGACGACCGCCCGGGATAGGGTCGTCACCCTCCAGGACGAACGCCTCGGAGCGCGCCCGCCCCCCGGGGGGCGGGGTGACGGCATACGAGCGGATGGCGGCGCAAAAGGTGAAGATGGCGGCTGAGCGGGCCGCGGACCGGTCCGTGGCCCTGGCCCGGCGGCTCCCGGCGACAACCACGTACGTGGCACTGCTCCTGGCCACGGCGGCCTGGCTGGCGAGCCAGCCGCTGCGGGAGCAGGCCCGCTTCATCCGGCACAACAGCAGCAACGTCCACCACCTCGAGGTCGGCAAGTGGTGGACCCTCCTCACCAGCGGCCTCGTCGTGGACGGCGTGCCCGTACTCCTGGGCATCGCGGCAGTGGCCGCGGCACTCGGCATAGCCGAGTGGCGCTGGGGCACACTGCGCGGCATGGGCACATTCCTCTTCGGCCACGTCATGGCGACCCTGCTGACGGAGGGCGTGATGTGGCTGATGCGGCTCGCCCATGTACCGGGAGCCCTCACCCGGGCCCGCGACGTGGGCATCAGCTACGGACTGGTCGCCACCGTCGCCTGCCTGCTGGCACTCTCCAGCCACCGCACCCGCCTCTACGGCCTCCCGGCACTCACCACCTTCCTCACCCTCGCCTGGGTCATCAACCACGAACTGGCCGACGCCGGCCACCTGGTAGCCCTCGGCCTGGGCATCCTGGCCTCACACAGCCGCTGGCTACGCGACCGCAGAACAGCCGGCCGGAACCGGACCATCCCGACAAGCACGACACCATAACCGGCAAGACCCGACAAGAGCCGTGGTCACGGGCCCGCTGCCAGCGCCCCCGCCCCCTGGCGGTCCGCACTCGCCATCGATGCCGCCACCCGGGGACCCGGCGGCGGCGCCGTGCCCGGGCGGAACACAAGCCGTCGACGCCGCACCACTCCGCCCGCCAAAGACGGCCATCCCCGCACCCGGCAAGGCCACACACCGCCTGATGCAGTGCACTTCACCCCAGCACGGGCGCCGCGCTCGGAGCAGCCGCCGACGCCGGACGAGCGACTTCAGGGCGCGGCCGCACGCCCGGTGGTGGTACCGGAGAAAGACGTGGTGGGCGGAGGGCGGGTATTCCTGCCGGAAACGTTCACGGGGGCGCCGTGCAGCGCTCGGGATCAGCATGCAGGCCACGCCGCCGGGAAACGCACGACCGGCTCTCACCCGGCCTGCAGCACACCAGCCCCACACCGCAGCCCATACCCCCGCGGTGTCATCAGTTCAGGCGCTCCGACCAGGCCCACGGGGAACCGTGCCCGCTCTCGAAGAGCCGCGCGATGGCCCACACACCCGAGGAACAGGAGATATTCACGTTGTCCGAGCCGTACAGGTAGTGGGTCAGGCCTGGAGCCGGGACGAAGTGGTTGGCGTCGGAATCCCCGTTCATGCCGGACGTGACGCCAGTGCACGAGTTATAGACACCGACATAGACACGTACGTCAGTGCTTCCGCCCATCCCCATGACGTAGGCGTAGTAACTACCGTCGTACCCGGACTTCACGATGCAGGGCTTAAGACCCCAGCCGTACCAGGGCGAGCCGTCAGTGTTCCCCTGGTACTGGAGGGCACAGCCGTACTGGGTGTCCGCCTGAGCGCTGGCGGTACCCGCGGCGGTGACGGTGGCACCGCCGGCGAACGCGAGAATGGCTGCGGGTACAGCGATGACGCGACGGACTCTGGGGACCTTGAGCATGGTCTCTGTCTCCTCACCAGTGACGGGTCGTGCTGAGACTCAACGCTGGAGATGCCTTCAGGAGCAGCTCCAGCGGACAGGGCCGGGCCTGGCGGCCGAAGCCACTTGTGTCGTGAACACGGTGGCGGTGGTCGCCAGTATGAAGGCCCATCAAAGCTCCGGCGCCGCACGCGCATGTCAGTGTCCGGTCAAAAAATCCCCAACTCCCCTACATAAAAATGGAGTTGGAGAATCCATCTCCTCCAGGAGCAGGCCGCTCGCGACCCGAGGACGAGGCCGCTCCCCACGACCACGGCCACCACGAGCGCGCTGGAGCACTTCCCCGGGAGCCGGACCCTCGTGACCGTACCGACCCTGGACCCACACCGGCGCGACGGAAAAAGGCCGGCGTTCCCCACTCGCCGCACAGGCCCAGCAGCCCACACCAGCCCGACCCGCAGCACGACCCGGCAGACCACGGTCTTCTCCTCACGACTGCCGCCGGGAGAAGAAGACCGTCATCACGGGCGGACGCAGCTGAACTCGGGGATGTGCGTCAGCCGACAACGAAGCGCAGAAACACCCCCACCTCCCGGGCAGCCTGCTGGTTGCCCTCCACCCCAGCCTCCCCGGCCAGGTGCTCCAGCTCTTCCATCAAACCAGCCGAGCCCGCCGAGCCCGCCGGGCACCGGGCACCGGGCACCGGGGCGAAGCAAGCGGGGCAGGAACGGCCCGCTGGATCAAAAGAACCGGTGCTGAGGCTTCGTCGGCCTGGTGGACGGCTGCTTCGCAGCGTTGCGTATCGCTCAGGGTCGAGTTCGGCGATGGCCGCGTGCCGCCCTACAGACGCGCCGGACACCCAGAGGTAACAGACAGACCATCCCGGCTCACCGTGTTGGGCCCATCCCCGCGCATGCGGGGAACAGGTGCGGGCCCCGGGCCCGAGGAAGGGGACCACGGGACCACCCCCACGTGCGGGAAACAGAGCAGGACGCTCTGGACGATCTTGGCCACTCCGGGACCAGCCCCACGTCCGCGAGAAACACGCGTGGCGAACCGCTGGAGCGGCGCAGCGAGGAGGCGCGCGGGCAGCGGCTCGGGGCGCCGCCGGCCGCACTGCCACACCCGATAGCGGAGGCCTGCAGACGTACATCGCCTCCCAACACCGGACGATGAAGGCACAGGCCTATACGGAGGCCTGAAGGCTGCGGCAGCAAAGCCGCACGCGGACCAGCCAGAAGGGCATCCCGCGCGAACCCGGGAGATGGATTGTGCGGCGAGCACATCCCGGAGCACCGGCGCGAGATCCTGGCAGGGTTCCGCACGACCACGCACCGGACCGTGCGATCCAAGCAGACGGCCCCCTCCCCGCACGCGCAAGGGCAAGGAACCGGCAGACTCAGGTCAGTGGGACCATCCCCACCGGCTCCTCCTGGGCGCACGCCGCCTTCCACCGCCATCACGCCCGCCGGGCCCTCCCCCGTCACCTCACGCGCCCCGGGCTTGCCTCTCGTGCTGCGGCCTGGGGGACGCCAGACTGGCCCCTTGCCGCTTCCCGCTTCCCGCTTCCCGCTTCCGGAGAGCGGGCCATGCACGGCATACCCCGAGGGAGGATCAGTGAAGGTCGGTTCCTGGAACGAGTGGGATCCGCTGAGGCACGTCGTCGTCGGCCGGGCGGACGGCACCGTGGTGCAGGCACCCGAGCCGGCGGTCGTCCGGGACTGGCCCGAACACGGCTTTCCGCGCGGAACGCATGGGCCATTGCCCGAGGAGATGACGGCAGCGGCCAACGAGCAGCTGGACAACTTCGCGCGTGTTCTCGAAGAACGCGGCATTCGGGTCGACCGGCCCCGGCCACTGGACTTCAGCCAACCGGTCGGTACTCCCGAGTGGTCCCAGCAGAGCATGTTCGGTGCCATGCCGGTGCGTGACGTCCTGGTAGTGATCGGGAACGAGCTACTCGAGGCGACGATGTCGTTCCGCAGCCGCTGGTTCGAGTTCCTGGCCCACCGGCCGTTGATCGAGAGCTATTTCCGCGCTGATCCGGACATGAGGTGGGAGGCGGCCCCCAAGCCCCGGCTGACCGAGGCCTCGTACCGGCCGGGCTTCTGGGACGAGTACGACACCCTGCCATTCGAGGAACAAATCACCCGGGTCAGGGCCGGGGAGCTGGTGCTGACCGAGACCGAGCCGCTCTTCGATGCTGCCGACATCGCCCGCTGCGGCAAGGATCTGTTCGTCCAGCAGTCCCTTGCCACCAACGGGGCGGGAATCCGCTGGCTCCGGCAGCATCTGCCGGAGCACCGCGTGCACGGGGTGACGTTCGGGAACGCGCACCCCATGCACATCGACGCCACCTGGGTACCGCTGCGCCCCGGCCTCGTCCTGCACTGCGGGGAACGCCCCGCCGAGGAGGAACTGCAGCACCACCTCGAGATCAACGACTGGCAGGTCGTCCAGGCCGCCACCCCCGGGCGGCAGGCCCCGCCGCCGTTGTCCGCGTGCAGCCCTTGGCTGTCGATGAACGTGTTGGTGCTGGACCCCGGGACGGTCTGTGTGGAAGCGAGCGAGATCGCGCAGATGGAACAGCTCGACCGGCTGGGCTTCGAGGTCGTCCCGGTGCCGTTCTGGGACGTGGCTCCCTTCGGCGGCGGACTGCACTGCGCCACGCTCGACGTCCACCGCGAAGGCGCGCTGGAGGACTACTTCCCCCGGCGGTCCGGAAGGTTCTGAGGCTTCTACGGCCGGGGATCAGTGCCCGTGGTGGACGTCCTCGGTGATGCAGGTGGTGTCGCTCAACACGGCGACGTTGGGGTTGCCGCAGTTGTTGCTGTGCCCGGTCGCGTTCCAGGCGGCAACATCGGACACACAGCCCGCCGTCCACCCGCTCGCCGCCCGGCCGGTTACGGTCGACGTGGTCGTACTTGGCCCGGCAGAGTGACTTCACTGCCACGCTACCGATGGGCTCCCCGCACTGATTGGCGCGGCCCGTGCTGGTACTGCTGCCCAGCACCGACAGGACACTGCCCGCAATGTCCTCTGCTGGTACGTGCCTGCACTCGTTGAGCGCGGCGACCTCATCCTGCGGCGGACCTCTGGTCCGACGAGCCGATGTCGTCAGCTCGGCCGGTAGTAGGTATCGATGGGGGCACGTGCCTCGTCGAATAGCGCCGGGCCGTCCTGCGCCACCGTCGGCCAGTCGCCCGACCGTGGGTTGAGTTCGACGAGTTGCTCGGTGGAGAGCGCGTAGACGACCCGGCCGATACCGGAGCGGACGATGCCGCCGCCGCACATGCTGCACGGCTGGCAGCTGGTGTACATGGTGATGCGGGCGGCCGTGTCCGCATCCAGCTCACGGGCCGCCCACCGGGCCAGCTTCAGCTCCGGATGGGCCGTGATGTCGTCGTCCCGCCGGACCGTGTTGTGCGCCTCGGCGAGGATCGCTCCGTCCGGCCCGGCCAGCAGCGAGCCGTACGGCGCGTCGCCCAGCTCCACTGCGCGCGCCGCGATACCGATGGCGCGCCGTAGCAGCGCCTCGTCAGCAGGGGTGATCACGCCGTCATCCTCCATTGGTCGGCCACCGCCGCGAGCGCCCGCCACGCGGCCTCGGGCCGATGGATCTGGGCCGGGTCCCCGTGGTACGGGTCGAGTACCACCGTCTCGGCGCCGAGCTCGCGAAGTTCCCCCAGATCACCCACGATCTGCTTCAGGTCCCCGACGCCGGCGGGCCGTTCGGGCTCCTCGGCCGGAGCGTCGGTCAGCCGCAGCGCGATCCGTGGCGCGAACCCCGGCAATGCGTTGTCCGTGAGGACCGACCGCATTCGCGATACCGGAAGCCTTAGCGGATGCCAGGCATCGCCGAACCTGGCCGCCCGCCGGATCGCGGCTGCGCTGTGCCCGCCGACCCAGACCGGAGGAGCGACGCCGCCCTCCGCCTGCCATGCCTCCCGCACCACACCCAGGTACTCGTCGGTCAGCCGGCCCCGCGCGCCGAACGGTACCCCGAGCGCGTCGAACTCCTGCCTCGCCCACCCGATCCCCACCCCGAGCACGAACCGCTCACCGCTGAGCCGTTGCAGGCTGCTTGCCATACGTGCCACCAGCAGCGGGTGCCGGTACGGCAGCACCAGCACGGTTGTGCCCAGCCGCAGCCCGCCGTCGCTGATTCCGGCCAGCCAGGACAGCGTGGTGAACGGGTCGTAGAACGGTTCCGGATATCGCTCCGCCACATCCGGGGTGACCGCCACATGGTCCGACACCATCAGCAGGTCGTATCCGAGGCCCGCCACGACCCGCGCCCACTCGCGCAGTACGCCGGGGTCGGTCCCGGGCCCGAAGTTCGGTACGTTGACGCCAAGTTGCATACCCCGAGGTTATTCCAGCGATCATGCCGCAGTGAACCGAATTCTCCTGGTGGTCCCTGCTGTTCACAGCGAACTTCCCGGTAATATGGCGTCATGGCCGTGAACCTCGACGACATCGACTGGGCGATCATCGAGCAGCTCCAGCAGGAGGCCCGCATCTCCCTCAGCGAGCTGGGGCGCCGCGTAAGCCTGAGTCCGTCGGCCACGACCGAGCGGGTGCGAAACCTGGAGTCGCTGGGCGTCATCACCGGCTACCACGCCTCCGTGGACCTGGCCAAGGTCGGCTACCCGGTGCTCGCCGTCGTCCGCCTGAAGTACCCGGGCAACCGCCACCAGCCGCTGCACCATCTCCTCGCCGAGCGCCGCGAAATCCTGGAGTGCCTGCGCACCACCGGCGACGACTGCTACACCCTGAAAGTGGCCGCGACCTCCATGGAGCACCTGGAAATGCTCGTGGACGAGCTGGCCGGCTTCGGCAGCACGACCACAAGCGTCGTCTACAGCCGAACGCTGCCCCATCGGGGACCTAACCGGCCCTGACAAACAGCCGGCCCACCGCCGCATTCCCGCAGATCGGCAGTGGAGTGCCATTGCGGTCTGCGGGCACCGGCCCGGACAACGCCCGCCAGGCCAACCCCCGCCCTTTGGAAGCGGCGGTCCACCGCCCACGGCCGTCCGGATCGAAGACGTCCGCGACCGCCGACGCGACCCGGCAGCCGCCCGCGACGCTCTCGGCCTCGACGGCTTCCACCCACGCGTCCAAGCCGTCGTGTTCCACACCCCTAGATGCCCAGGAACTGCGCGACAACCTGTTGGCCAACGCGCGCGTGCCTGGGCTATCCGGAGATGGTGCTGAGGTCGGCGCCGGTCAGATCGCAGCTCGCGTCCCACAACCGTGCCGCGACGTAAGGGTCGGCGAGGTGGTTCCACACCGGTTCATGTCGGGGCTTGCCGCGCAGGCCGAAGACGCGCGGTCCCCACAGCTGGCCTCCGCGTACGGCAGGGTCGAGCACCGCTCGGACCGCAGGCCATGCGCCGGCGTGCTTGCCCTGGACGAGGAGAGCCGCAGGTGCCGCGCTCAGCCGTGCGCCGGTAGTTCGCACATGGACCGGTGGCCGTGATGGGGTGAGGGAGTCCAGCGCGCCGCCGGGATGGACCACCACGCTTGCCACCGGGCTGCCGGCAGCGCGCAGGCGGCGGTCGAGTTCGACGCCGAAGTACATCTGTGCCAGCTTGGAGCGTCCGTAGGTGCGCTTGGGCTCGTAGTCCTTCCGGGACTGCAGGTCGTCCAGGTCGAGCCGCTCGGACTTTGCCGCGAAGCTGCCCATGGTCACAACGCGGGCCGCCGGCGCAGCCGACAGCAGCGGCATCAGCCAGTGGGTCAAGGCGAAGTGCCCGAGGTGGTTTGTCCCGAACATGAGCTCGTGACCGTCCCCGGTCTCCTGTCGCGGCGGGTCGTCAAGCGCGACGCCGGCGTTGTGGACCACCGCGTCAAGACGCTCTGCCTCCAGCGATTCCACCGCTGTTTCCAGCGACGAGAGGTCGGCGAGGTCCAGCCGTACCGCCCGTACCCGTGAACCGGGGACACGCGCTCGGATCGAGGCCGTGGCGGCCTCGGCCCTGGCGGGATTCCGGCTGCCGAGTACGACGGTGGCTCCGGTCGCCGACAACTGCTCCGCGACGAAGTACCCGATGCCGGCGTTACCACCGGTGACCAGGAAGACGCGGCCATCGGCACCGGGTAGCCGTTGGACATTCCAGGGCGGGGTGGAGGACGTGGATGACATGGCGACGGTGCTCCCTTGCTGTTGAAGGAGGCTGCGGCTGCTCCCTCTGGCGTCGATGACGAATTGGCGCAGGCCCACGTTCCCCCCAGCGCCTCATCCCCGATTGTCCGTTCACCGGTTGTTGACCGTTTGGCGAACGGCACCCGTGATGGTCGAGACCAGTACGCAAAGGGCGTACCAATCCACCGGAAAGGTCTCGCAATGTCGCCGAGAACAAACCGCCCGATCTTCACCCGCACCGCCTCCGTTGCTGCCGCCGCCCTCCTCGCCGCCACCGGGCTCCTGGTCACCGGCGGGGCGGCCCACGCCGCCGTGCCCGTCGCCGCCTCCGACACCCTCGTCAACGGCGGCACCCTGGCCCCCGGCGCGGGCCTGACGTCCGGTGACACCCACCTCGTCATGGAGCGGAACGGCGACCTCGCCCTCTACACCACCGATGCCGACGGCACCCAGAGCCAGCAGCCGCGCTGGCACTCCGGGACCACCGGCGAGGGCAACAAGGCAGAGCTGCGCGCCGACGGCAACCTCGTCGTCACCGCCCCGGACGGCGGCGCGCTCTGGCAGAGCCGGACCGGCAGCGACGACTGCCGGCACATGCCGTGGACCAAGCTCACCATCCGCTCCGGCGGCGACATGTCGATCCTGGCGACGACCAACAGCGAGGCCCCCTACTTCGTCCAGCTCTGGTCGGCCTCCTACGGGCTCCAGTTCCCCTGCGGTTCCTCCGCCCGGTGAACACCCCCGCCCCGGGACTGGGATTCGCCCTGCTCGGCCCGGTTCGGGCCTGGTGCGACGGGGTGCCGGTCGACCTCGGGCAACCCCGTTCGCACGAGGTGTTGGCGGTGCTGCTGGCCGCCGCCGGCCGGACGGTGTCGCTGCCGCTGCTCGTGGACGCCGTGTGGGACGAGGGCGACCGGCCGTCCCGTCCGGAACACTCGGTCCGTACCCATGTGTGGCGGCTGCGCCGGGCGTTGGCCCGGCACACCGCCGAGCCGTTGCTCGTCACCGTCGGCGACGGAAGGAACGGGGGGTACGCGCTGCGCGTCCCCGCCCATGCCGTGGACACCTGGGCCTTCGAGCGCGCCTCGGCCCGGGCCGAGGAGATCCGGGCCTCCGGCGGCACCGCCTGGCAGGCCCGCGAGGCCCTCACCGGCGCGCTGGAACTGTGGACGGGCGAGCCACTGGCCGGGCTCCACGGACCGCACGCCCGGACCCTGCGCGCCCGCCTCCAGCAGGCGCGGCAGTCCCTGCTGGAGTCCCGGCTCGGCCTCGACGCCGAGCTCGGCGACCGGCCCCGCCTGGCCGCCGAAGCGAGCACCCTGGTCATGGAGTTCCCTGCCAGCGAGCGGCTGCGCGCGGTGCAGATGCTGGCGCTGTACCGCGCGGGCCGCCAGGCCGAGGCGCTGGGCGTCCACGAGGACACCCGGCGCCACCTCGGCACCGCGCCCGGCGCCGAACTGGCCACGCTGCACCAGCGGATCCTGCGCTCCGACCCCACCCTGCGGCTGCCCGAGGACAGCGGACACCGGCCGCACACACCCGGCTCGGGCGGCGCCTTCCCCTCCCCCGTCCCCGGCTTCACCGGGCGCGACGAGCAGCTCCGGGACCTGACCGGGATGCTGACCAGGACGGACGCCTCAGCCGTCGTCGTCTCGGCGGTCAACGGCATGGCGGGCGTCGGTAAGACCACGCTCGCCGTGCACGCCGCGCACGGCCTCGGCGACGACGCGTTCCCGGACGGACGCCTGTACGTCGACCTTCGCGGCGCCGACGCCGAACCCCTGCACCCGCACCACGTGCTGGAAGGATTCCTGCGGGGGTTGGGCGTCGACGACGAGGACGTCCCCGACGACGCCGACGAACGCGTCGCGCTCTACCGCACCCTGCTGGCCGACCGCCGGATGCTCCTGCTGCTGGACAACGCAGCCTCCTGCGAACAGCTCAGACCACTGATCCCCGGCGCCGCCGACTGTGCCGTCCTGGTGACCAGCCGCGCCTGGCTCACCGGACTTGCCGGTGCGCGCCACCTGCGGCTGGACGTCATGCCGCCCGAGGACGCCCTCCACCTGCTGCGGCGCACCATCGGCGACCGCTCCGTGGACGCGGAACCGGAGGCCGCCGTCGCGCTCGTGGCCGCTTGCGGACACCTGCCGCTCGCCCTGCGGATCGTCGGCTCCCGCCTGGCCGCCGAACCCGGCCGGCCCTTGGCGGACATGGTCCGGCGGCTGGCGGACGAACGTCGGCGCCTGGACGAACTGCGCACCGGCGACGCCGCCGTGGACGCCGCTTTCGAGCTCTCCTATGCCACCCTCACCCCCGAACAGGCCCGTGCCTTCCGGCTGTTGGCCGTCCCGGATGTCCCCGACCTCGCCCTGCCGAGCGCGGCCGCGCTGCTGGGGCTGGGCACCGAGGAGGCGGAGGAGCTCCTCGAATCCCTTGTCGAACTCAACTTGCTGGAGTCGCACCGCTTGGACCGCTACCAGTTCCACGACCTCGTCCGCGCCTTCGCCCGGGCCCGGGTTGCCCGCGAGGACTCCCCTGGCACGACGACCCGTGCCCTCGCCGGCTTGCTGGACTTCTGTCTGGCCACGGCCCGCAACGCCGACACGGTCGCGCACTCCGCCGAGCCGGACGAACGCACGCTCATCGACGTCGTACCGGTCTCCCCCGGGATCACCTTCACCACCGCCCGGGAGGCCACCGACTGGATGCGCGAGGAGACCACCCTGCAACGGGCGCTGATCGCCCGTGCCTGCGCCGCCGACGACGGCCTGCCGCTGTCCCAGGCCGCCGATCTCCTCGACCGGCTCAACACCGTGCTCTCCGGCATCACCCACCTCGCGGCGGTGTCGGAACAGGCCCGGCAGGTCGCCGAGGTCGCCGCCCGGCGCGGCGACCGGCCGTCCGAGGCCCTCGCCCGATACGTGCGCGGGAACGCGCTGTGGCACGCCAATGCCTTCCCTGAGGCCGAGACCGAACTCCACCGCAGCCTGGAGCTCTGCGACCACGACGCGGACCTGCGGCTGTGCGCCTCGGCCCATCTCACGCTGTGCGCCCACGCCCGGGTCCGCGGCCGCTTCGACGACGCGGTCGCGCACGGGGAGGCGTCGGTGCGGTTCTTCCGGATGCTGGGCGCGGTGACCGCCGAGGGTACCGCACTGGGCGAGCTGGCCTTCAACTACGCCCGTCAGGGCCGCCTTTCCGAGGCGCGGGCGGCGGCCGGGCGCGGCGTGGAGCTGCTCGGCGGGCGGGAGTCGGTGTCCAAGGCCATCGGCCTGTACTACCTGGCCCGGGTGCTGCGCCTGTGCGGGGACCGGGACGAGGCGCTGCGCCGGGCCGACGCCGCCCTGCCGCTCTTCCGCACCCTGAACGTGTCCTCCTTCGAGGCCGCGTCGGGCAACCTGATCGCCGAACTCCACGCCGAGGAGGAGCGGTACGCGCTCGCGGCGCAGACCGCCGAGACGTTCCTGCCGCTCGCCCGCAAGGTCAGCGTGATGCTGGAGGGCGGTCTGCTCCGGACGCTCGGCCGTAGCCTCGTCCACCTGGGGCAGCAGGCCCGCGCCGGCGCCTGTCTGCGGGCCGCGCTGGAACTCTTCGAGGGGCTGCGGGCCGAGCAGGACGCCGCACAGCTCCGCCGGCTGCTGGACGAGCACGCAACAGCGCCGTTTATCGCGCGGTGAACGCGGGGCGGCAGTCTCTGAGGCACAGCAAGAACCGCCACCCCGACCGTCCCCAGGAGGAACTCCCATGAAGACCGCTCGCACCCTCGTCACCCTCGGTCTGGGCACCCTGGCCACCTTGGCCGCCGTCGCCTCACCCGCCGTCGCCCAGGGGTCCGGGTCCGGCCAGGCCAAGGCCGCCCAGCACTGCGTCGTCGACACCGAGAACGGCGGCACCTCCTGCTTCTCCACCTACAGAGAGGCCATCTCCTTCGCCACCAAGGGCCGGGTCGCCGACGCCCCCAACGACACCCGGGCCGCCGCGCACGACACGAAGCTCCAGGAACGCCTCAGCGGTCCGCGCAGCGAGCACGGTGCCAAGCTCTCCAAGAACGTCATGAACGCCCGGTCCGCCGCTGCCGCCGAGTACCGGGTCCTCGGCACGGTCTACCGTGACAAGGACTTCGGCGGCGGCTCCTACACCTACAGCGGCAGTGTCGGCTGCGGCTGGCGCTACCCCGAGTTCGCTGCCATGGCCGACGGCTGGAACGACCAGGTCAGTTCCGTCTCCTCCGGCCAGTGCGACGTCACCCTCTACCAGCACGCCAACTTCCTCGGCTTCAGCCAGACCTACCGCGGCAACGTCCCCTACATCGGCGATGCCATGAACGACCAGGCCAGCTCGGTCAGCTTCGACCGCTGACCCGCCCCCACCACTTTCCTCGTAGCCCCGCAACGGGGCTCCCGGCCTCTCGAGCCGGTGACACCCCCCTGCCGAACGCATGGCCGGGGGGTGTCACCGGCTTCAGAGGCATCGACAGACCGCTGACCAGGGACGTGGCCACCGGCCTCTTCAGAAGCGGGGAGGCTCTTTGCCATGTGGATGTGGCGATCGATGCCGTGCCCAGTCCGGGCGAGCACGACCGGCAGCGTAGCTACCTCGGGGAGACCGCAGGCCGGCTGTCCTGCGTCCGCTCCCAGTCGGCATGCAGGTTCGAGGCGGCCTCCCTCAGCCACTCGGTCAGCTCGGCCCTGTCCGCGCCATGCGTTTTGTTGCTGTGGCAGTTCGGGCACAGGGCGATCATCGCCGCCGGGTGGTCGCGACCGCCGGCTGCGTGGTCATCAATGTGGTCGACTTCCAGTAGCGGCTCCCCAGCCCGCGTGCGGTACGGAAGATCCGGCAACAGGCACCTCGGGTTCTCGCACCGTCCCCCACTGCGAAGGATCACCGCGCGACGTGCAGCCGGATTCCGCACACGACGATTCCCCGATACCTCGCGCCGCTCCTGATCCCGCCCAGATTCCTCCCACACGTCCGCTTTCCTGCACAACACCCTGTACTCCGCCACCGGCGACAGCCGAGCACGCAACCTCCTCGGCGCGTACGGCTCGGGAATCAGCCGACGGTCACCCGGCACTGGCTGACCGCCTGTCGCCACGCCAGTCCCTGCCCATGCGGCTTCGAGCCGAGCCTTGGCCCGAGCGACTTCGTGGCGGTCCTTGACCACGACCGTCACCCTCCGCCCCTGCCGAACCGCTTCAATCGCAGCCGCCAGGTAGCTCTCGGTCTTCCCCGCCCCTGTGGACATACTCATCGCGGTCTTCACGCCCAGACCGAACTGGCCGATCACGCCCTGGCGGCACGATCCCATGCTTCGGGCGTCCAGTCGTCTCCCTCCAGCACCCGAAACATCCGGCATTCGATCATTCACCAGCCACGCCGGAAGCCCCAGAGCATTCCCCACCGTCCACGCCCCCTATATCACTCGATCACCAGCCAGGACTCCACCGTGCCACACGCCACTGACAACGACCTGTGCCCAACTACCGTCGGGCGTGGGGTGCCGGTCATCTCCACCGCGCGGAGGCGGCATCGTGCTGCGGCAGATGGGCTGGTGGACCCGCCGCGTGTGGAACGGCGGTGAGGGACAGGGACGCCTGGCTGCGCTTCGAGGACGAGTCCGGTCAAGGAATACGGCCCTCGAAAGCCCGCGCCTGGCCCCCCGGCAGCGTCACGCTTCTGGTCAGGATTCGCGGCCGTGGCTCGGGGCGGGGCTGCCCGGCCGGCATGGTCTGCCGCAGACGCGGGACACGCACCCGGCTCATCTACCGGTGATCGTCCACCACGGCCGGGTCCACGAGAAGGAGGACTTCCGCGAGGACGGCTTCGCCCACCTGCTGGACACCGTGCATCAGCAGGTGGGCGGAAACACCGTGTTGGTGCGGGACAACGCGAAACAGCACACCGACGCACGGTTGCGCCGGCTCCTCGGGAGCCGTAGCAGCTGGCTGACGGTCTTCCACGGCTACCTCCGCATGCGCCATACCTCAACCCGGCCGAGGGCGTGTGGGCGCACCTGAAACGGATCCTTGCCAATATGGCCGTCTGCAGCATCGGCACCCTCTCCGGCCTGATCCCGCTCGCTCTTGTGACCGGGAGAACGAGAGCCGGCGGGGTGCTTCCGGTCACCTCCCGCGCGGAACTCGGCTATCCCGTCAACCTCTCATCTCATCTTCCCTTAAGTGGAAAGGATGTTGGTATTCCCGGGGCGTGCGTCGTGTCGGTACGGTCCCGTGTGAGCTCACTCATGGACGCCTGCGCCCTCACCTCCGTCGTTCTCCACTACAAGCAGCGCACGACAGCACGGAAGAAAAGCTGACCTGTTGAGCCCCACCGACATAACCCGCAGACACGCTCTCACCGCCGCGGCCGGTGTCACCGCCGCCGCAAGCCTCGACTCCGCCGGACTCCTCGCCACCCCGGCTGTCGCCGCACCGCAGCCCCTCAGGGACAACGGGCTGAAGGGGGCCCTGCGCCACGCCGAAGCCCGGCGCCGCCGGCTTCTCACCAGCCGGCCGTCCGCCAATGGATGGGAAACTGCTGACCGGCCGTCCCACCGCCGCAATGCCGCGCGCCGCCGAACCGCTCGAGACCCTGAACCTGTGGTGACCACACAGCAGGGCCGACGGCCTCGTCACCCTGACCGGTAAAGCCTCGGAAAACGCAGGACGAGCCCCCGTCCGGTGCGACTACCGTACGGGCGATGACGACCCAGCAGCCCGTCGACGGCTTCTATCTCCGCAACGCTGCCTCCGGCCTCGTCGTCCGCGACGGGCACGTACTCCTGGTCCGCGGAACCTGGCCCGACCCCGAGTCGGAGACCTACTGGCTCCCCGGCGGCGGCCAGCATCCCGGCGAGACGCTGGCGGCTTGTGCCGAGCGCGAAGTCCTCGAAGAGACCGGGGTCCGCGTCACGGCCGGCCAGATGCTCATGCTGCGCGAACACATCGCCGGCAACCACCCCGAGAGCAACATTCCGCGGGACACGGGACACCACCGTGTCGAGATCGTCTTCTGGTGCGAGATCCTCCACGAACCCGACACCCTCGGCGGCACCAACCACGACGACTCCCAGACCGGCGTCGAATGGGTCCCACTCGACAAGATCGCCAGCCTGCCGATGATCCCACCGTTCCTTCAGCGCCTACTCCCGGGGCTCGCTGCTCAGGCCGCGGCCGGGACGGCGCACTCGTTCTACGCCGGAGACGTGGAGTGACCCCCGCGCCCTACAACGTGCTTCGGCCGCTCGGCACGGAAGAAAGCCGACTGGTCATCCTGCGGGGCAACTCGGCAGTAGGCAAGACCTCGGTCGCCGCCGAGCTGCGCGACCAGTACGGTCGCGGCATCGCTCTGGTCGGCCAGGACAACCTCCGCCGCGTGATCCTGCGGGAACGCGACACCCCCGACGGCGCGAACATCGGCCTCATCGACCTCACGGTCCGCTACGCCCTCGACCATGGCTTCCACGTCGTTCTCGCGGGCATCCTCTATGCCGCGCACTACGGCCCGATGATCAACGCCCTGATCCGCGGTCACCGCGGCCATACCCACCTGTACTACCTGGACGCCCCCTTCGAAGAGACCCTGCGGCGGCACGCCACCAATGCCCAGGCCAGCGAGTACGGCGAGCAGGAGATGCGGGACTGGTACCGGCCGCAGGACCTGCTGTCCGGCGGAGTCGAGACCGTGGTCTCCGCAGCGAGCACCCTGGCCGAGACCGCGAAGCGGGTGATGCTCGAGTCCGGCCTGGCCGCGGACGGCGCTCGCCGTGCCTGCAACGCGCTTCTGGCCGATCGCGAGGCTGGCTCCTGGAAACCCACGATCGCCGAGCAGGACTTCGCGGAAGCCTTGGCCCGGGGTGATCTGTCGGGTGCGCAGCTGCGAGCTGGGCTTCGTGAAGCCCCGGTCGGCCAGCTCGGCGCCCTGATCAGTCAGGCGACCCCCGTGTTCGAAGGCACCCGAGAGGACCAGTCGGTCAGGGATCTAAGGCTGTCCCTGCGCCGGCTTCTGGACGACGTCGCACCGCTACCGTGATCGCCCGGACGGCGGCTGCCCTGCCGGAAGAGCAGGTGCAACGCACGGTGGAGGGGTGGCCGCGATCTCTGTGAACCGGCTCGACGCGAGAGGCGGGCGCAAGGTAGTCGCCCGCCGAGAGGGCGTCGAGCAGCCGTTGGGCACGGCCTATCAAGATCGTGATGTTGTCGAGTTCCTGCGGTCTCTCGCCGGTCGTGCACTCTTGGTCCAGGCGGGCTGAGGCGGTCGGGTGTCACGGCCCTGGGACTGGTAGGCCCGCATGTTCCGGTGTCGCGTATTCGTCTGGCGAGCCGGGCTCTAGTCATGCTGAGTGGGCTTCGCATCGGCTCCAGGTTCCTCTGGCGGCGGCGGTCCGGCCCGTTCGCCTGGTCCCCGGCTGGGGCTGCGCGGGTGCACGTCTGCGTGGTGAGATGTGGACATGGAGGCTGTGCTGGCCAGCTTGATCGCTGTCGCTGGAACCCTGTTGGGGTCAATCATCACATTTACCTTCCAGCGCCGTTCCAGTGCACAAGCAGAAGTCTTCGCCCGCTCTCTGCAGCTGCGCCAGGAACGTCTGACGACTTACAGTGCCTACGCAGGAGCTGTTACGGCACTCAAGCAAGGGACTGTCGCCCTCTGGTTCTGCCTGCAGGAAGACGCCGACAGCCCTGAGACGCGACACGCGTTCACAGAGTGCGACCGACTTGGCGCCACCACAGAGAATGCCCAGTTCCGAGTCCGGCTCCTCACCGAAGACGCCATGCTCGTCGCCCTTGCCGCGTCGGCCTTCGACGCGATCGGCCCAATCCGTAGTGCATCAACGAGAACCGAGCTGGCTGAACGCGAACAAGAGCTGCAGGACGCCCTCAACGCCTTCATCACCGCCGCCGCTGTCCAGATCCATTGACCCACAAGATCTGGGCACGCCCTCCGGCCCACGGGAGACGTCGCATGTTCAGGTGTTGCGTGACCATCCTTCTATGAACTGGACTAGCGCGGGGCGCCCCCCTGCACAGGGCGGGACTGCCGGACGCCGAGCAGCTGCTGGACGACCCCGAGACCGTGGAGTGGCTCGTCGATCCCCCACATGATTGGACTGCGGCCTGACGCCATCCTGGCGCTGCGCTGCCGCTCTGCCCTACTGCTCCTGCCAGGGCTGCCCCTCCCCCATCTCCGAAGGCTCTCTCGCTCAGAGCTGACCTGACCGATACGGTTCGGTTCCACGTCACGGAGCCAAGGGGAGGGCGCTGCGGTGGAACTTTCGATCGTTGTCCAGAACACCGGGCTGGGGGGTCTGCGGGACGGGTGGGGAAATCCGGAAGACCCCGGTAGCCTCAGATCGTTCATCGGATCGAGAGCATCGACGAACAGCTGGACCTGGTGCTGTTCCAGCTTTCCGGCCGTAGGTAGAGCTGTTCGTGACGTTCGCGGTGTCGGTGACTGCGGGCACCCCGCTCTCGTTTGCCGACCGGCGTCGTGGTGTTCGCCATGTCGTTGTTGGTCGGCGCGGAGGGCACGTGGCACGTAGGTTGCTGCTGGGACAGCTGCGGGTGCAGGAGGTCTATCACCGTGACGGCCGGGTGTCGTACACGATCGTTCAGCCGGGCGGGGCCGTGCATCCGGCCGCTGACGGCTACTTGCAGCGATAGACCTCGCGGCTTGGTGCCCGACCATTGGCCTGCATCAAGCCGCCACCATCCACGGATCGACTCAGCAGAACGCCCACCAGGGCCTGTGTGTCAGCTGATCAGTTCTATCCCACCGTGTGTGCCGTCGGCATCGACGCTGGGGTAGAGACCCAGGTTGCCGTTGTCCCAGCCGATCAAGATGTCGTTGACCTTGCTGTTGTCGCTGGTGAAAGAGCCGACGGTTACGGTCTGCATGTTCTTCCAAGGGGAGCCGACTTGCCTAATGTTGATGCGGCCGTGGTAGCCCTTGGGGTCGACGCCAGGGAAGATGGTGGTCTCACCGTCCTTCCACTGGATGAGCAGGTCGGATGTCTTCTTTCCCGTAAAATCTCCCGCGCTGATCTGCGCGGCGTTCTCCCAGCCCGCCTTGGTCAGCTGGATGAATCCGGATAGCTTCTTCGAGTCGACGTCGGTGTACATCGACGTCGAGCCGTCTTCCCACAGGACCAGCAAGTCGTCGCGCAGGCTGTTGGCGGTGAAGCGGCCAGCGGTGATTAGGCGGGCGTAGGTCCAGTAATTGTCCTTGCCGCCGCCGGGGTGCAGGTTCTTCTCCTCGTGGACACCGTTCTGGTCAAGGTGGGTGTACTCGGTCACCTCGCCGTCCTTCCAGCGCACGATGAGTCCGTCGCTGCCGCTGCCGGTGAAACTGCCACCGGTGACAGCCCGGGCGTACTGCCAGATGCTGCCCGCTTTGGCGATCTGATGCTCAGCCGAGAAGGGTGTCTTGGGATCATTGTTATCGGAACCCTGGTAGAGGCTGGCCGAGCCGTTCTTCCAGACGACAAACAGATCCATGTGCCTCTTGCTTGCAACCGAGTTGCCAGTGAAGTAGCCGGACGCCATGTAGGCGGCGTTCTTCCACTCAGCCCGGGACAGGAGAGTGCGGGAGGAGACGGACTGGATCCAGTCGGCAATGTCATCAACCCGCGTATCGACCGCGTCCCTGCGGGTCTCGGCCTCATCGGTGCCGAAGCAACCACCCTGCCAGGACATACTGTTGACGCCTACGAGCTCGTAGCGGCCGCCGACGTCACGAAAGGCCGGGCCACCGTCGTCGCCCTGGCAGACTGCCGCGTCCGTCGACTTGCCGGCCAGGCCGATACGGGTGGCTTTCACTGGCCCTATGGTGAAAGCGGCCGAATGCAGGCGGTCGGGGACCCACTCGTCCTTTGTCCGTCCATAACCGGCAACCCGTACATCCTCACCCGGCAGCGGAGTGCTCGTAGTGACAGCGGCAGGCGTGATACCGGTGACAGGTTTGGCCAGCCTAGCCATCACCAGATCGCGGTCTGCTCGCGGGACGAGCTCCACCACTTCCATCACGCTACCGCCGCCACGCGTGAGATCCGTACGGCCGATAGTGGCTATGGTCTTCAACTTCGGTGCACCCGCCGGCACCTTCGGGCTCTGCGCCGGGTTGTCGGCAAAACAACTGGCCGCCGTGACAAGCCACTGCTGCTCCACTAGAGCAGCGGTGCAGCTGCGCTGGCCGCCGATGTCGAGTTTCGCGGTGAATGCGTAGGAGCCGTCCTTGGCCGCATCGCCCACAACGGCGCTCGCGGGGGCAGCGGCTAGTAGGCTGGCGGCGACAACCGTTACGGTGAGCCCTGTCGCCCATGCTGAGCGTGGACGTATGGCAGGCATGTTCATCCTCTTGAGTCGGCATCCGGTGGTTGTTGCAGTGGAGTCCGTGCTGTGGGGCGTGGCGCCCCGCTGCATTCAGCCGGTAACACGGAGCTCAACCAGGGAAGCTGGGCTGCCAGGAGGGTTGGTGCCTTCGCCGATCGCCCGCACATCGTTCTTTGGGATGTCGACGATCGAGGTCTTGCCGTCGGCAGTCACGCTGGCCCGGACCGCGTAGTCCCCGGTCGTGACGTTGAACGCCTGGGGGATCTCCAACGAGAGGTAGCCGGTCTTGCCGGTGCCGGTGACCTTGAAGCAGTAGCGCCCTTCCTTGTTGTGCCGCGTGAAGACCTGGATGTCTGTGGAGATCTTGCAGTCGGCCAGGAGGATGTGCCCGTCGCCCTTGTGTAGCGCGATGCCCTGCTCCTTGAGGATCTTCGCAGCGTTCGGGTACTCGAATGTCTCCACGGTGTAAGGAGGATCGGCTTCTTCGGCAGGCATGGAAGACGCTACGGCATCGGTTCCGGGAGTGAGAGCGCCCGATAGGAGGTATGCAGCTGCAATGACACCAGCAGCCAGTGTCCTGTGCACGCGAAGTATCACCAGAGATTCCTTTCCGGTTCTCTGAAAAAGCAAAAGCGCGTGTAATGGCCAGATGTGGATGGGCCGGAGCGGCAAGCTATCACCTTGTCCCGCTTTCCGGGAGATAGACTTTCGGACGAGCTGACCGATCTTTGGCGGCGCAGCCTCAGGCTTGTTTTCAGCCAGCCGCCTACCTTTGGCTCAATATGTCACGGTGGCTCAAAAGTGCGGAATTAGATTCTCCGTTTCTGGATTCCTCCCTTGCGGCACCGGGCGCGCGGCTATGCTCGGCGGGCCCATATTCGGTAAGCCCGGCCTGACTGGACGGGTTTGCTTCGAGGGGGGACATCGACTTGAACAGACCAAGGGGAAGACGGAGGCGTGGCATACGCGCCTTATGCATCGGCCTCCTTTCGATCTCACTCCCCGCAAGCGTTCTGGGCGCGAGCCCCGCGGCAGCGGCCAACACGACCGACGGGCCCGCCCCAGGCCCGATTCCGGCCACCGACCGTGGCCGAGTAGTTGAAGCATGGAGGTCCGGGGGCCCAGGTGTCAGGGCCGCGGCGGAGGCCGCACTCATGGGCACTGACGACGACGTGCACCGGTTTCTGGACAGCGAGAAGGACGTTGTCGAACTGCACGACGAGCAAATCGCTCTGACACAGCTGTTCTCGGTCAGCGGCGCTGGAGTGCGCGAGGCAGCGAAGACCGCGCTGAGAGGCACTCCACAAGAGCTGCGGGCGTTCTTCAAGGACGGCTGGAAGGCGCCACTGGAGCATGACCTGCAGGTACGCGTCACGCAGATCATCAGTGCTGGCGGGCCCGGCATCGAGGACGCAGGCAAGGCCGCGCTTGTCGGCGGCCCGGAGAAGGTACGGGAGTTCCTCTACGACGGCCAGCTCACCGCCCGCGAGGCCGATGACCGGGTCGCGTTGACACAGATCATGAGTGCTGGCGGCCCCGTTATAAAAGCGGCTGCCAAGCTGGCGCTCAGCGGCACTGCCGAGGACATCCGCGAATTCCTCGCAGTGGGGCAGTATGTGGCCCGCGCCCGGGACCAGGAGCGCGCTTCGGTAGCCGAGTTGGCCGCACAGGCCAATGCCGCGGGCGCACAGGCCAAGCGTCAGACAGAAGCGGCGCAGGAGGCTTCCGCGCGTGCCGTTGAGGCCTCGAAGCTGGCGAAGGAAGCTGCCTTGAAGGCGGCTAAGCAGACCGAGGAAGCTCGTAAAGACGCCAAACGGGCTGCCAACGCGGCCGGCCGGGCAGCTGAGGCAGCACGCGGCGCGGCGGATGCCGCACAGGAGGCCATCAGCGCGGCAGAGTCGGCGAACGAGTCGGCGCGGGTGGCGGCGGCTGCTGCTTCTCAAGCGGCGGCCGCGGCGGCCGGGGCAGCCGAGGCTGCATCACGGGCACGCGGCGCGGCGGCGGCTGCGGCGACTGACGCAAGTCAGGCCTCCGCTGCCCGTCAGGCGGCGGAAGAGGCACGGAACGCGGCAAAGAGTGCCCGCCTGGCAGCCCAGGCCACCGACCAGGCGGGGAAGGCGGCCTGGGCTGCCATGGGTGCGGCCCGTGCCGCGGGGAGTGCGAGCGTGAACGCCGATGCAGCCGCGTCCGCGGCTGGTGAGGCCAGCGATCTCGCTGACGCGGCAGGCATGCATTCAGATGAGGCGGCCGCTGCTGCAGCCGCGGCTCGTCGTCACGCACGTGAGGCGAGCCAGGCAGCGAATGCTGCCGAGTCGCTGGCACAGGAGTCCTCGGCTGCCGCCTACGAGGCGCGGGATGCGGCCAACGACGCGGCTGATCACGCCGAGAAGGCGGCTGCCCTCGCCGATGAAGCCGCCAAGCATGCGGGGGATGCAGCCACAGCTGCCAAGGAGTCGAAGGCCCACGCCGATGCGTCCAAGAGCGCAGCGGACGCCGCCTCGAAGGCAGTGGCGATGGCCCGTACAGTCTTTGCCCTAACTCGCAAGGCCGAGGCCGAAGAGCTCAAGACCCGTACCGCTGCCGGTATCGAGAAGGCCAAGGACCTCAAGGCCGTGGACGACGCCCGCCGAGCCGAGGCGGCACGGGCAACGAAGGAGGCCAAGGACCGCGAAGCCGAGGCCGCCCGCCTCGCAGTTGAAGCCGCCAAGCCGGGTACGGACGCCAAGCGAGTCGCGGCAGAGGGCCGCCGACTCGCGGTCCTCACGATGAAAACCGGTTCTGCCTGGAGCGGGGCCGCCGCCGAGGTGGCGCTCGCCGGCTCTGACGAAGTCATTACTGAGTACGTCCGTACCGGTTGGAAGCAGGCAGCCGAGCAGGACGACCGCGTTCGCGTCGAACGTCTGGCGAACGAACCCAGGTCTCCCGCCGTCCGCGAGGCGGCCAACAAGGCACTGGACGGTGACGCTCAGCATGTCCGTGCCTTCCTTGAGACCGGGGCGCACCAGGCCGCGGCGAACGACTACCGCGTCCGCGTCACCCAGATCGTCAGCGCCGGCGGTTCCGGCATCAAGGAAGCAGGCATGGCCGCCCTCAACGGCGATGCCGACAAGCTCGCCGCGTTCCTCACCGAGGGGCAGCACACCGCCCGCACCACCGACGAGCAGGTCCTGGCGACCCAGCTGACCGGCAGCCCAGGCCCGGAACTGAAGGCAGCAGCTCAGGTCGCTCTCGAAAGTCCGCCACAGCAGCTGCACCAGTTCATCGCGGTCGGCCAGTACATGGCCAAGCGCAAGGACCAGCTCGCCGCGACACACATCGCCGATGTCCAGCACCTGATCGCCGGCGCTGCTGGTATCGCGGCCGAAGCACAGAAGAACGCTGCTCTGGCTTATCGTGTCGCAGCGGTGGCGAAGAAGGCCTCGGACGAAGCCAACTCCTGGGCCCAGAAGGCCAACGAGTCCGCCGAGCTGGCGAAGAAGTACGCCGCCGACGCCAACAGGTCGGCGAACGAGGCTGAAGCCTCCGCTGCACAAGCCAGGGAATCAGCGAAAACCGCCCGGCAGGCGGAAAGCGATGCGATCCAGGCAGCAAGCGATGCCATCGATTCGGCCGCCCGTGCACAGTCTTCGGTTAATTCAGCAAGGGATTCCGCTGATGACGCGTGGACTTCTGCCAGCGAGGCTCGCGCCTCAGCTGAAGCTGCTGGAAAGGACAAGAAAGAAGCCGAGAAGGCAGCAACCGAAGCCCACGACATTGCTGTAGTCAAGAAGAGGGCGGAAAAGGACGCATGGCGGAGGGCGCAGCTGGCCTGGCAGAAGACCTACGAGGCAGCGAACAAGGCCGCCAGCAGCAAAGAAGACAGCTGGATACCCGAGTCACTCAAGAACAAGATCAAATCCGTCGGTAGCGCAATCGGAAACTACGCCGAGGAGGTCTTCACCAACAAGGACATCTGGATAGGTGGCGGCGAAACTGTTGGCGGCCTCTTCCTGATGGGAGCCGGGGATGCCACCATCACTGCGGGTGGTACCGTATGTATCCTTTCATTCGGGTTTGGCTGTGTGGCCGGCGCCCCAGCGATCACTGTTGGCGGTGCGGCGGTTATCACCGGCGCCGGGTTTATCGGAGACGGCCTCACACGTTTCGATGAAGGTCTCGGAACAGCACTCCGCAATGCTGCAGGAAAGAGCGGTGGTGCCAAACAAGACCCCTTCGATGTCGTGCCGAAGGAAATCCACCGAGGCGTCCAGGATGTCGTGAGCGGGAACCGTCCGATTAGGTTAGATCCCGACGGAAATCCGGACACATACAGGGGCCCCGGAAAGTGGAACGGTGCAGATATCTACGATATAGCCGATGAAAACTTAAGGAATCCCGCGCGGGATCGCAACAGATTTCGCATCCTCGTCAAGGACGGTAGGATCGGTTACGTGAGAGAAAAGAAGGGCTCGACAGACATGGGCCATTACTACAAAAAGGTATATGATTACGACCTGAACGAGTGACAGATTCAGGCGGGGATCCACCCTTGCGATCTTGCCCCGCCTCGGCCGATATGGGGTCTTTATGGATATCGCAGGCATCGCACAAGCCCTGGCCGCATCCGGGTTGAGGATGCATGCAGTAGAAGAGCCGGGCAACCGAATGCCGGTGTGGGCCGCACGGCTTGCAAGCCACTGTCGACACAACGAAGGAAGGCGAGACTTCGTTATCAATCGGAGCGACCCGGGATTTCTCGAAGCCGCCAACTCTGCATGGTTCCGCTTGGCGAACGATGAAGGATTGTTCGACAGGAAGGGTGAGTTCCTTCTGGCAGTGAACCGCGCAGAATGGGACGACGAGCTATCTGACATGGTATGGGTCCGTGTGGGCCTCATGGATGAGTGGGATATATTCAGATCCCACTCCGATTCCTATCCGGATATTTTCGGCTACGAGGGATATCCGGAATTTGTCATGCTATCCACCGATGGAAACCTCGTCCTGCAGGCAACTAATTGGGATAATGGCTCCATGGGGCTGGTGCTGCTATCACGACCGCACCGCTCTGCTACGATACGAGAATACGCTCAGCGCCGAAAATCCAACCCCAGTATCCCCGAATCCAGGCGCATAGACGGAATTAACTGGCTGAGATCCGCCACGTGAACATGTGGGCAATTTTTGCTCAAGCGGCGGCTCTCCTTTTCTAGTGGGGCGCTAAGGGTTCACAGAATAACAACACGCTGATTCGATTTCCGGCAAATTCACCTGTGGTAGCAATCCCTGACCCGCTGCACGTTGAGCAAGGCAAACTGGCCCGTTTGGACCTTCGGGACTCGTCGCCCGTTTCCCCGGGTCACGCCACTGCCTGGGGTCTTCTCGTAATCCGGTTAACTGTGCGGTGGCGAAGGAGTGTTGCGATTTCTGGGCTGAGATCAGCTGGCGAGAGCGAGGTTGCGCATGTGAGCAAACGCCGCTGGTGGCTCAGTGGACGCCGTCGTCCTTGAGCCTGCAGTCGCGGAGGATCTTCCAGTTTTTCATGCGTGCGAAGACGCGCTCGGCGCGCGCTCGCACCGGGCGGTGGGATGCGTTGTACTCGTACCGAGGATCGCACCGGCGAGGCCGAGGATCAGGGCCTGCGGCGAAGAGCGGCCACAAGACGGTCAGGATTCAGTGGCGTTGCCACCAGACACTCCCAAACTCCCCGCGCCCAAAACCAAACAGCCCCACGACAAGCCCCTCACCGCGGGCCGCGAGTCAGGAAGCGGCGCCCTTCGGCGCCAACCACAACTGCACCACCATCACCAGCAACGGCGCGACGAACGACGACACACCAGCCGGCGGGTCGCCACAGCCTGCGTTTGGTCCTCGCCGCGTTGAAGAACCCCCCGATCCACCGCCTGCTCGTGATCCCCACGAAGGGCCAGCAGTATCCGTCTCGTCGGCCCCACGTCTGCCTTCAGCGTAGGTGCACCCGCGCTCTGTTCCCCGAGCCCCGAAGCGTGGGACGCTGCCGCGATGGACCTGGTCCGGCACCGCACCGCCAGCCTGTACCCCTTCGCCCGCTTCGGCGACACGTGGCGGCTGGGCGTCATCGAGCACCCCCGGCACGGCGGCTGGATGGTCTGTGGCGGTCATGTGGAACCCGGAGAGACGTCTGAGCAGGCCGTGCTGTGTGAGACCGCCGAGGAGACTGGATACCGTGCTCGGCTCCTGCCACCCGCCGGGCACGCCCTGCCCGCGGACTACCCGCACCCCGGGGCCGACACGCGGGCGTGCGTCGACGGCGCGCCCCGGTGGAGGGTGAGCATGCCCACCGGAGCCGACGGAGCGCGGACTGGAGCAGGTGCAGCGCGAGCATCGACATGTTGACCGGACTACGGCCACCGACACGTGCGTGTCGTGGAACGTTGGTCGTGCTGCGTCGGTAGGAAGTCACGTAACCCGAACGGAGGGATCTACGTGGCGATGCCGAACGATGTGGAGCGCGATGTCGACGCGATCAAGCTTCCACAGTGGGGCCGGGTGGTGGAAACCGGCGGCGTTGTGCCGTACGAGGTCCACGACGCTGACAACGAGCCGATCGAGCCGGTACGGCGATACCTGCGTGACTTCGTCGCCCAAGGGCGCCGCGCCGGGAGCGTACGGAGCTACGCCTACGACCTGCTGCGGTGGTGGCGGTGGCTCCAGGTCCTCGACGTCGAGTGGGACAAGGTGACCTCGGCGGAGGTCCGCGAGTTGGTGCTGTGGCTGCAACGCAGTACAAAGCCGCGACGGACTCCCAGAACGAAGTCGGCCGCCACCGCCGGCACGATCAACCCGATCACCCGTAAGCAGCACGTGGGAGATCAGTACGCCGCCCGGACGATCCGTCACAGCAACGCGGTGATCCGCAGCTTTTACGAGTTCTGGATCGAGCGAGGAGCCGGCCCGCTGGTGAACCCGGTGCCCCAGGAACGCCGCGGGGGACAGCGGCCGAACGCGCATCACAACCCGCTGGAGCCGTTCAGGTCAGAGGGACGCCTGCGCTACAACCCACCGGTCCCCAAACGCCGGCCGCGTGCGATGCCGGACCAACAGTGGGACGCGCTGTTCACAGCCCTGCGTTCGGACCGTGACCGGGCACTCGCCTCGCTGGTCATCAGCAACGCCAGCCGCGCCGCCGAGGTCCTGGGCATCCGCTGCGGCGATCTCGATTGGGGTGATCAGCTCGTCCGGGTCCGGCGGAAGGGGACCGGGGCCGAGCAGTGGCTGCCAGCCAGCGACGACGCCTTCGTCTGGCTGCGTCTTTACCTCGACAGCATCGGCCCCCTGTCGCCTAGCGACCCGGTCTGGTGGACCCTTCGGCGCCGGCGCCGCGGCGAAGGACCACTGGTCCTGCAGCCGCTGAACTACGACGCCCTCCGGGCCGTCCTGCGCCGGGTCAACGACGCGCTCGGCACCAACTGGACCATGCACGATCTCCGGCACACCTGCGCTCTGAGGATGCTGCGGGACCGCAACCTCTCGCTTCGCGATATCCAGACCATCCTCGGCCACGCGCACCTGTCAACCACACAGCTCTATCTCGAAGAGGAGCCTGAGGAAGTCATCCGCCGGGTCCACCAGCACCTTTTGGACCGCAAGCAGACCGAAGCCTCTGTCCCCGTTCCGGCCCCCGCTCGCGGCTACAACGCCGCGGACCTGGCCGTGCTCTTTGGAGAACAATCACGATGACCGCCACGACAAGCACTCCCGCCCAGCGCTCACAGCTGACGCCGTTGCCCCGCTTCATCGGCGCCCAGCAGACCAGGTCGCCCTGCCCTCGTGTTGGGCCGATCGACACCTTGCCCAGCCAGGAGGTGCTGGAGAAGGTAGTCCGTCTTCGCACCTGGTCCGACCTGTCGGGAGCCGAGGCACGCACGAGATTGCGTGCTGCCGAGCGTATGTTGAACTGGCTGGCGGACAGGCCCGGCAACGGGTGGCAGGAGCGATGGGACTCCTGCGAGAGCGACCCGGGGCCGCTGAGCTGGGTCGCGGGCGTCGCTGCGGCGGAAGAACGCTCGCTGCGGAACTTCCGCAGCGAGATCGTCAGCGGTCTCGCCGGCCTCCTCTTGTGTCGCCTGGTGCTGCCCAGCTACGACTTCCTCGTCGGCTACAACTCGGTCCGCCTGTTCGCCGACGTGCGCACGGAACATTCCATTGACGCCTTCACCCGTGCAGAGGAGGCAGCCCGAACGCGCGGCATGGCCGGGCGCCAGGTCTCGCAAGCCCTCACCGTCTTGTCCAAGATCGTGCTGCACACCGGCAAAGACCTCCACGAGGTCACCAGTGACGATGTATTCGAATTCCGGGCCTGGAACATCAACCGCTACGGCCAGCACAAGAGCGGCATCCACGGGGCCTGGGACGTGCTGCGAGACATCGGCGTTCTCGATACCAGCCAGAGCCTGCGCGCCACGCTGCGGCTGGGCCAGGTCACGACCGAAGAATTGGTCGCCCAGCGGCAAATCCAATGCCCAGGAGTACGCGACCTGCTGATCCGTTATCTCAACGAGCGGCGCCCGGGCATGGACTTCAGTTCCTTCCGCCAACTGACCAGCACTCTGGCCTCGACGTTCTGGGCCGACATCGAGCGGCACCATCCCGGCATCGGCACTCTCGACCTTCCGCCGGAGGTCGCCGATGCCTGGAAGGCCCGACTGGCCTTCACGTCAGGAACGAAAGGCCCGAAGAGGCCCCGCAGGGGCCGCCTGGAAGTCCTGGGGCGCGTTCGGGCCTTCTACCTCGACATCCAGGAATGGGCACACGAAGATCCTTCCTGGGCTCCATGGGCAGTTCGCTGCCCGATCCGCCGAAGCGAACTCGAAGGGGTCTCCAAGCGCAACCGTGCCCGAACGGCAGAAGTGCACCAGCGTATCCGCGAGCGCCTCCCTCACCTGCCGGCGCTGGTCGACACTGCGGAGAAGCACCGCGAAGACCAGGCCACACTGCTTGCCACCGCTCGTCAGACGCCTATCAGTGAGACCTTTGCACACGCGGGGAGGGCCTACCGCCGGGTCCAATATCGGTGGGACACACGCAGCGCGAGCCAGCACGGCCCGGACGCTGTCCTCGTCACCGACGAGAGCAGCGACGAACGCATCGAATTGCTTCGCAAGGAAGAGGACGCCTTCTGGGCCTGGGCGATCATTGAGACGCTCCGCCATACTGGCGTCCGCATTGAGGAACTACTGGAGCTGACCCACCTCGCTCTGATCTCCTACCGTCTGCCCGACAGCGGCGAGATTGTTCCTCTGCTTCAGATCGTCCCGTCCAAGAGCAACGAGGAACGTCTGCTCCTAGTCACCCCGGAACTGGCCAGTGTGCTGGCCGCCGTGGTCTGCCGAATCCGAGGTGCCGACGGGCGTGTCCCTCTGGCGGCCCGCTACGACCCGCATGAACGCGTGACTGGCCCCATGCTGCCCCACCTGTTCCAGCGCAAGATCGGATGGCGTCGGGAGATCATTGGCACCAAGATCCTCTACCGACTCCTCAACGAGACGCTGCAACGATCCGGCCTCACTGACCGTTCCGGTCAGCCGCTGCGTTACACGCCGCACGACTTCCGGAGGATGTTCATTACCGACGCCGTCACCGGTGGCCTGCCCGTCCATATCGCGGCGAAGATCCTCGGTCACCACAGCCTGAACACCACTCAGGCATACCTCGCCGTCTTCCAGGAAGAGCTGATCAGGTCCTATCGGTCTTTCCTCGACACTCGGCGTGCTGCCCGCCCAGCTGCGGAATACCGAGAACCCACAGAGCAGGAGTGGGACGAATTTCAAAAGCACTTCGAACTGCGAAAAGTCGAGCTGGGCACCTGCGGGCGCCCCTACGGCACCCCTTGCGCGCACGAACATGCATGCGTCCGATGTCCGATGCTCCGAGTCGACCCTCAGCAGCGCCGACGTCTGGAAGAGATCATCCGCAGTCTCGGAGACCGCATTGAGGAGGCCCGCGTCAACGGCTGGCTCGGCGAGGTCCAAGGGCTCCAGGTCAGCCTCGAAGCCGCCCGCAACAAACTCGCCTCGCTCGACCGCCTCGTCAGAACCCGCAACCGTGCCCCGGTCACCCTTGGCATGCCCATCATCCCGGGGGGCCCGAGGTGATCTCGACATCGTTTACTACAAGGGAATACGCAAGCTCTTCCGATCCCAGCATCCAGCGAGCCGATCAATATTCAGGTACGCCAATTCATTGAGCCGACCTGCATTCCAATTCCCTGATAGATAGAGGCGACTTGCGGCATAATCAAATATGTTCCTTGCCCTCCCTAGATCACCTTTCCGCAAGTATTCAAAGGCGAGCAATTCGGCAAACTCTCCGATGCCGGCCAGATCTCCGCCGAAGAACGGTGGCATGATGTACTCACCAGGGAGCAACGAGCGAGCAGATTCTTCGACGAAATCGCGGTACACTTTTGTTCTTCCATATGTAGTGCCAGGCGTGAGGATTGCTTCATCAATTGGATCCGGAAGCTTCGGTGACGCAGCAGCTGCATTTTGAGCCCGATCTAGGAGTTCCAAAACGGTGGCGATGGACGGCTCCTGATGCCGCAAAACGTATGCAAGTGCAGAAATCCAGAGCTGCTCTGTATTCCTCTTGGCTGATGCCGCTATGAGGGCGGGGAGAAATTCAGGATTATTGACTCGATCTCGAATGTGGTCAGTAAGGCACTTCATGATCACGCAGTAGCGGATGGCGGCTTCCGGCTCTGGATAGGCGGACGAGAGCTCAGAAGAGAGCGCGAACAAGCAGGCATTGGGGTTAATGGACGAGATAAGTGCGATCGAGAGAAGATCAATTACTTTGCCCGGAACCTTCGATTCAAGCGCAAGATAGTTGCTATCTAGGTTGATTTCTGCACTGAGGAGGCCGAGACACGTCAGCAGTTTACGCAGGTCACCCTCATAGACAGATACATTGGGGCGACAGAGGATCCTGCGCTTTGCCGGGATCTTCATGTCGTCTTCGAGTTTTCTGACGCACCAAAGCTGCGGCTGCTTTCCGTGCAGGTGATCATACAGGCTGGGCTCATATCCGGAGTATCCCAGAAAAGCAATCGGACGAGAAAGCCAGCGGCTTGACGCTATGGGCAACTGATGCACCTCGCGCCTGAAGGAACAGACAGCATCCCTAGTCTGAAATGAGCCATGCGGATGAAAGCAAGATATGGAATTATCACCGGGTGAATCGAATTCATCATCCGGACGTCGCCTGGGGCCCGCCACAAGGGCCTCGAATCCCATTTCTCGGAAGGCACGTTCCTGGAGTGTGTCCCAGTTGACCGTGAAGAAAAACGGAGCGGATGCAAGTCCGTCATGATAGTACTGGGCAATCGCCCGGTGCAGGTCGTTCGGGGACGCTTCTCTGTTCATCTCGTCGAAGAAGGACAGCAGAGACTTCGAGAGATCGAATCCCACCAGTTTAAATAGATCCAGAATATTTTCGAGAGGCCAACGTGGCTGCATTTCCCAGATGAGCTCTTGCCGGGGCTTACCTTGAACGTTATGCGGGATAAGGAGTTGAAGGAGGGATTCCGTGACAGCGGCACCAGATGGAAATCCTGATGGAGGCGGCACTGAGAATATGGATCCCGTCCAAAGTAGAGGCTTCTTTTCTCTGACCCAGTCGGCCGCGGCCTCCTCCCCTTCCAACTTATTAGGACTAGGTATTCGCTCTACTTCCCTATCCGGCTTTGCTGCAAAAACCCACTCGGTCCGCGTTTCGAGCCGGAAGTCTTCCTCATCTTCTCTCGGCATCCCGAGGCTCCCCACGTCAAAGCCGCTGCCCCGCAAGTGCATGATTGACGTCGCGGTGGGCGAGCGCGGCCAGATGATGGCGCGTGTTATACCTTGTCTCAATCTTCGCGGCACGGCGCAGGGATGGCGCGTTTGGGCGGTGCGGCTTCTCGCCGGTTCAATCGACCCCTCCCATCGCTCGGGTGCCCTCCTGGTGCGAGTGGTCCGCTGAGCATGGGGACGACCACGCTTGCGGCCTCTGCTCTCCCCGCTCAGGGCTGCCCGTCGCCGTCGCGTGGCTTAGTCCGGAAAAGAGGTCTCGGCGTGCTCCTTGCCGGGGCCGGTCAGGGCGCCGTCCTTGCCGTAGTGCAGCGCTGGCCTGGACTCCCCGGACCGCATGGATGCCGCCGTGCACGCGTTGACGCAGCTCGCCGACCCGATGCACAGCGGGGTGGGAACCGTCTCGTACCGCGACGGGCGGCTGTCCGGGCGTCGGTGATCCAGTCGTCAGCCCATGCGGTCTCGGGCGGCTCCGTCGCGCCGGGCTGCTCGGCAGTCGCCACACATCTCCGGAAGGAGTTGAGGAAGGCCGCAGGTCGCGGGCAGACTCATCCCCGGGAGGGTGTCGACCTCCTGTCGGTTCCCCCCGCGTGCGCGGGGATACAGCCCGCCCGACACGGGCTGATCCTGCGCGCCGCAAACCCGTGAGCGCGTCCGCACACCCAAGGGAAGGACGCCTTGACCGACACCATCGCCAACGCCGAAGCAGGGACGAACCCGATCCGGCGTCGGCCGCCGGTGAAACCTCCACCGCGCGCCGTGAAGGCGTGGAACCTCCTCAATGAGAAGGGGGTCGTCCACTCCACTTGCGGCATCGATCGCCGCGCCTTCGAGCACCTGCAGCGCCACGAGCTCGCCGTCGTCACCATCATCGGCCGCCAGGAATGGGTCGCCGAGCTCGACCCGAGGCTCCGGGTGCCTCTTTCTATGGCCATCCCGGCGCCGGTTCCCCCGGTCCCACCGTCCGCCGACGACCTCGCCCTGCTGCCGCTGCGTATCCGTGAGCCCGCGCACCTGGCCGCTGCCCGCATTCACCGAAAGCAGTGCTACGACTACACAGAGGTCGTGGAAGCAGGGGAAGTAGTGGGGTGGGTGTACGGCATCTACGACAGGGAATTCGGCTGGGTCACCGCCGACGCTCAGACTGAACAACCCCGCTACTCGTCCCGGGAGGACGCTGCCGGGCCCCTTCGCGTCGCCCGCAGGGCTGAGCTGGCCGCCACGGCACACGCCCGGCAGGCGGCAGCGGCCGTACACCCCACCCCGCACGTCTTCCGCCCCATCCCCGCCGAGGACGATCAGCGCGTGCTCGGCTGGACCTTCCGCCCCGGCGTAGGCCATATCTGGAATCGCCACGCATGGGTGACCGCCGATGGGACCGTGGGGCGGCGCACCTACAAGTACGGCACGGAGGCGGCACACGCCCTGCGCCAGCACCTCGCTGGCCCGGAGGACCTGTGGCAGTCAGAGGCAGCCCGGGAACGGGTACGACGGGTCCACCGGCGCTCGTTCAACTTCACCGCCGTGAACCGGGAGGGTCCGCAGCGGCCCTTCCTCGGCTGGGTTTTCTACGTGGCACCGCGTCCCAACGATTTTGCGTACGGCACACACGTGTACGGGTGGGTGACTCAGGCCGGACAGGTCGGCGGGGAGCTGGCGACGACCCGGGACGAGGCGATGGGCGCCCTCGCTGCCGACTGGGTCCTGGACCAGCCGCACGTCGCGCCCCGGCCGGTGCCGTAGAACAGTACGAGCTGCGCGGCCTGAGCCGTGATGGTGCGTTTCGCTGGCTCCGGCTGTGCCGGGCCGGGCGTGGCTTCGGGCCGTCTTTGGTGGGTGTAGGAATCTGTGCAGCGGGGTGCAGCACGATCTGGTCGGCGGTGTCTCGGGCGCCTCCTTGGTCGTCACCGTGCCGGGCAGCCGCTGTCCAGGGGGCTGTCCGGCACGGTCGCCGGGTGGGGCGGCGAGGTGGCCATGGCGGATGTGGCCAGCAGGTTCTCCAGTAGGTCCTGGTAGCGCTCCAGGTCCTCGGCCCAGCCGGGGATGCCGAGGTACTGGACCGTGCTGAGGGCGACCGCAGCCTCGCCGAGCCTTCCCATCGGCGCGATGCCCCCGGTGCGGGCCCACTGGTCCCACATCGCGTCCTCCATCAGTTTCACCAGGATCTCCGGCTCGTCACCGGCGCGTTCCAGAAGGAGCTTCATTAAGGTTCCGGAGCCTTTGGTGCAGGCGCGCACCGCCGCGCACAGCAGCCGGTCATCAGCCTGCTCGGCCGCGCGGAGCAGGCCGTACAGGCCACTGGCCAAAGGGGAGCGCGCGTGCAGGTCGACTCCCGCGCAGGCGGCGGCGAGGTGGGCAGCGCGGATCTACTCGATCTGTTCCGACGAGCCGGCCCAGACGCTCTCCCACGCTTCGGCGAGCTCCTCCGGGCTGACATCATCCGTGCCGCCGACCAGGAGGCGGGCGCCCGCCTCCACCAGCCGTTTACTGAAGACGTTGGAGACTGACCGGGCTACAGGCAGGACGATGCCCGCGGCTGGCTTTGTTCACGAGAACCGGTTCTGGCTCAACTTCTGTGACGCGACCACTCTCCGTCACGCCAATAGAACTCGTTTGCGGAGGAGATGGAAGCCAGCGCGGCCGAACATCTGACGCTTGAGCATCTTGATCCGGTTGACGTGT
>NZ_JAVRFI010000036.1:0-62672 GCF_031845785.1 Streptomyces hesseae | reverse complement strand
CCACCCACTCGGCATCGGACAAGTCTGTCGGATACACAGCACGGCGGTCGGCCATACCCGACCTCCCACCCCAGTAGGGACCGCCAAGTCACCTACCCTGAAAGGGACTTCTCAGACACCCTCTAGCCCGCCGCGGGAGAGAGCTGGCCTTCACTGGTGGTACCGGACGCGTCAGGCGTCGAGGCTCCCGTTCTAGTCGGCGTCCTTGAAAGCTTCGGAGTCGGCGGACTCCTCCTTCGACATCAGGGCTCTTCAGAGCCGGCGCACGCCCTCCTCGCTGCCGACGAACCCATCCTCGCGGAAGGAGGCGACGGCCTGGCCGGTAAGACGGTCAGCCGGTCGCCGGTCACCGGGGTAAGCAGGCCCGCTACGGCCGGCGACGGCCTGGCCGGTAAGACGGTCAGCCGGTCGCCGGTCACCGGGGTAAGCAGGCCCGCTACGGCCGCGATCTCCGCAAGCGTGACGACGTGTCACCTGTGGCAGTGGCGGTGCGGTTTCCCGTGACGTTTCCGTCGCGCTCTCTGTGCATGAGCCCGCCACGGTGTCTGCGGACACTGACCCTGCATCGGCGCTGACCTGCGTGTAGCGTCTCAACGATCGTGCCGTCATCATGTTGGTCAGGCCGTCCGTGACGGCCTGCCGGAACCGTCACGCGCCGGTGAGGGCAGGCGTGACGGATGTGTGAGCGCTGGTGCGGCAGTCGGGTGAACATGACTGCCCCGGGGCGGCGTTGGAGCCGTGGGTCATCCTTTCGTTGGATCGTCACCAGGTCTGTCTCGAGCGTCATGTCGCCCGTGCCGATCTTCTTGGCCAGCTTTCATAACTGGATTTCGGGCTCTTTCGGGCGCCTTCGTTGGGGGGATGGCTGAACGTGCCCAGGCGTACGCGAGCTTCTGCATCGTGCACGCGTTGCGGTGCTGCACCCCATGTCGACGCCCGCGCGGTGGACCACGATCGGCTGGGGGAGTACGCCCACGCCAGCTGGAGGCTGAGCGCGATCTCGGCTCCGGGCTGGATGGCGACCAGCGTCGACATAGTCTCGCAGTACCGGTGTGGTGCGACCTTGGCTGCCGGGGTCTCTGGCAGCCCGGTGTGCTCGCGATGCTCGTCGACGTGCTCGACGAGCCGCTTGCTCTGCTGAGGGGCGGACCGGTGTCGGGAGTCGTGGCCATGCTGAAGTGCTGGGTCTGCCTCCTAAAGGGCACTGACCTGCGCAAATACCTCGAAGAAGCCGTTGAGCTGGGCCTATCCTGTTTCGGGGCATCTCACGGCGTCTCGTGTTCTGCTGGCTCCCGCTCACTGGATTCTCCGCAGGAGCTCCCCAGCGACCGGGGCCCACACCGCCCCCGTCGGTACCGTCAGCCGGGGGCAGTTCGGTGCTCTGGGAAGCCCTCCGCGACAGACGATCTCGGTGGTACGGTGCCAGGTATCAGGTTGCTTCGTACCGGAAACGAAGCGACCCCCGGAAGGTGCTGGTAACACCGACCAGGGGTCTTCACCACGAGGAGATTAGAGGCTCCCCGGGATGCTTAGGCATGCTATCGCGCCTGCGCGGTTCTTTTCGCAGGTGCCCAACGAGATCATCCGTCACCCCCGCCTGTCGTCGGACGCTGTCCGGCTGCTGACCTGGGCGCTTTCCCTGCCCGACGAGGGACTGGAACCGCTGTCGAAGACGGCAAAGCGGGCCGGGATCGGGAAGTCGGCGTTCACCCGGGCCAAGCGTGAGCTGGTGGCCGAGGGGTTCGTTCACGAGTGGCGGCGGCAGGGCGACGGGGGTCGCTGGGTCACGGAGCAGATGATCAGTAATGTGCCGCTGACGGCTGTCGAGGCCGCAGCGGCCCGGGACGGGCGGCCGAGTGTCCCGTCTCCGGCCGCCGGTGAGCCGAACCGCCCGGCCGTCGGCCGCTCCCCTAAGAAGACCGAGAAGAAGAACTACAACCCTCCCACCCCTGGCCCCGCCCCTGTCGTCGAGCCGGAGCCCGTGGCCGACGAGGTGCCTGTGGCCGCAGAGCGGGAGGGGGAAGACCTTTCCACCAGTATGCAGAGCTCGGTGTGCACGGTGCCGCCGCCGCTGGTGGAGCGTGGCGGGCTCGCCCTCGCCGCCATCGCTCACGTAGAGCCGCGTCTTCGGCTCTCCGGCCGGGACGTTGCGAAGCTGGCGGTCCTGGCTGGTGAGTGGTTCCAGCGGGGCGGCGGCATGTCGGACCTGCGGGAGGCACTGGTCTCGGGCCTGCCTGAGGTCGTGCACAGCCCGGGTGCTCTGGTGTGTAACCGGTTGACGCGGAAGATGCCGACCGCGCCGACGTTCGCCGAGCTGCGCGAGGCCGACCGCCGCGCGACTGCGGAGCCGCGCGTGGGCGGGATGCGGGAATGCGCTGGGGAGCACACCCAGCCCCGGCTGTTCCGGCCCGTGGACGCCGAGACGCTGTGCCCGACATGCCACTCCGACGCCGAAGCCGGTGTTGCCGCCGCTATCAATGCCGCTGTGCGCGGTGGCGCGGCCGTCCGTGAACTGCTGCATGCCCGCCGGGCAGGGGTGGCCGCGTGAGCCCCTACGGCCCTTGGGCGTGCTGGGACTGCGGCGGCATCGCCGACCCCGTCGTCCGCCTTCGTGGACAGCTCATGCGTGAGACGTGCGACGACGAGGGAAACGCGATCCTCGCGAAGCTGCGGACGCGGGCGACGGAGGCGGGGTAGTGACCGAAGACAGGATGCCCTGGTACGTGTGGCTCGTCCTGGCCGGCGCCCTCGCTATGTCCGCACCAGGCGAATACGACCTTGCCGTTGTCGCGGGATGGGCTCCGACTGTGGCCTGGGGCATGCCCGTAGTCGTGTCGGTCTACGGGGCCGTGGTGGCCTACACCGCCCGGAAGGTGCCGAAGCGAACGCCGGAGCATCGGTAGGCGGTGACCGGCGCGCTCGCGGCCCTCGTGCTGGCACCTCGTCTTCCAGGTGACCGCGCACCTCATGGCCGCCGGGTATGTACACGAGTCGCCCTGGCTGGTGGCTGCAGTGTCAGCGACACCACCGGTCGTCGTCGCGCACCTGATGCACATGCCGCGAGCGGCGGCCAAGGCCGCTCGCCGGTCGGCCGCTGTAGCCGGGACGGAACCCGTGACTCTGACCGCCACTTTGGCCAGTGACTGCCCGGCTGAAGTGACCTCTCGGCCGGAAGACATGGTCGAGGAGTCCGCTCCTGCGGCGGACGTAGCGGTCATGGCCGCTGCGCCGGTCGTGGCCACGGTGCCCACGGGTGAGCCTGCTGTGGCTATGGCGGCGGTTGATGGCCGTCAGGCCGGAGCGACCGGCCACCCCGTGACAGCGGCCAGTGCGCCATCAGAGCGATCGTCCAGCGAGGCCGCCGGAACGGCCACGGCGGACGAGAGCGAGCTGGACACGCTTCCGGGCCTTGCCCTCGTGACGGCCGGCGGTCAAACGGCTGACCGTGGCCCTCGCCGCCCACTTGGCCGTGGCCGCACGGTGCCGGACGCGGCCACCATCCGCGCGGCCAAGACCACCCTGGAAGGCCGGGGACTCCCCGTCACTGGCAAAACGGTGGGTATGCACTTCGGCGTGGCAGAGCGGACCGGGCGCCGGTACCCGGAAATGACCGCCTGACCACACGGTTTCGGGCCCGGCCAAGGGCTTGCAGATCATCAACGTGTTGCTTCCCGGTCCGGGGATCGTTGGTGTGGTGTGCGTATCCCGGACGAGGCTCGTGCCCGACTTGCGATGAAGTTTGTGGTGTTGTTCCCGCATCTGGACGAGCGGCAGCGACGCTTGCTGATGGGTGCGGAGGCCCGACTGCTGGGGCATGGCGGTGTCCGGGCCGTCGCGCGGGCGGCCGGGGTGAGCGAGACGACGGTCCGCAAGGGTGTGTCCGAGCTGGAGACCGGCGAGGCCCCGTTGGGGCGGGTGCGGCGGCCGGGCGGAGGGCGTAAACGGGTCGTGGACCTCGACCCCGGGTTACGGCCAGCGTTGCTGGCACTGGTCGAACCGGATGAGCGGGGTGACCCGATGTCGCCGCTGCGGTGGACGGTGAAGTCGACCCGCGTCCTCGCTCGGGAACTGACCCGGGCCGGGCACAAGGTCGGCGCCGACACTGTCGCCGACCTGCTGCGGGAGGAAGGTTTCAGCCTGCAGGCCAACGCCAAGACTCTGGAGGGCAGCCAGCACGCGGACCGCGATGCCCAGTTTCGCTATTTCAACGAGCAGGCGCGCGAGCACCGGGACGCCGGCCAGCCGGTGATCAGCGTGGACACCAAGAAGAAGGAACTCGTCGGGGAATTCAAGAACAACGGTCGCTCGTGGCGGCCCGCCGGCGACCCGGTGCCGGTGCACATCCACGACTTCGCCGATCCGCAACTGGGCAAGGCCATACCCTACGGTGTCTACGACCTGGCGGCGAATACCGGCTGGGTCAACGTCGGCACCGACCACGACACCGCGGCATTCGCGGTGGAATCGATCCGCCGCTGGTGGCACGGTCAGGGCCGGACCGCCTACCCACAGGCGACACGGCTGCTGATCACCGTGGACGCGGGCGGCTCCAACGGATACCGCACCCGGGCCTGGAAGCTCGAACTCGCCCGGCTCGCCGCCGAAACCGGGCTGACCATCACCGTCTGCCATCTGCCGCCCGGCACATCGAAATGGAACAAGATCGAGCACCGGCTCTTCTCACACATCACCATGAACTGGCGCGGGCGGCCGCTGACCAGCCATGAAGTCATCCTCGAGTCCATCGCCGCGACCACCACCCGCACAGGACTGCGCGTCACGGCCCAACTGGACACCAACACCTACCCGACAGGAGTCGCCATCGACAACGCGGACATGGCATCCCTGCCCCTGACCCGCCATACCTTCCACGGCGACTGGAACTATGTCCTTCATCCCCGGCCGGCCCTGCCCATCCCGGCAGCCCGAGCCCACTGCCCTCGAAACCCTCCAAGCCCGAGTCATCGTTCTAAGCAACGACCCCGACACCAAGATCAAGACGACACGTTGATGATCTGCAAGCCCTTACGGGTAGTTCGTTAAACCCGGCGGTAGAGATCAAGAGGTCTGCCGGTGGTGACCACGTCGAGCAGGGTCTGGAGCTCGGCGCGCCGACCTCCGCGCCCTCGACCGGCCCTGACTGCCCTGCTGCTACAGCAGGCCTGGACAGTCGAGTTCGCTGTCCGGGCCTGCGGCTTGCGTGAGTTACGCCGGCCATGAGGGTCATGCGCTCAGCGAACAGCTTTCCGCAGGGCCGCCTCCATGACAGGTAGCCGGTCCAGCAGCTTCAGAGCTGCCTCGTGCCGCACCCGCCCGTACCCCTCAAGTGCGGCGTCGACGATGTGCGGACGTTCCACTGGCACCGACAGCGGAAAGGCCGAGCAGAGCATGGCTGCACAGCCGACACGAAGCGAGGACACGAGGTCGTCTGCGGACGCCTTCGGGTTGGCGTCCCGGTAGGCCAGGGTGAAATCGGTGTATCCGGTGAGCCAGCTATCCGCACTGTTGTCCAGCACGCTCTCGGGGTCGCAGCCAAGACGCGCGATCTCCCAGGCGAGGTACCCGGGTGTGGGCGGTCGAAAGTCCACGATCGCGGCCACCTCATTGCCCTTGAACAGAACATTGGGGCCGGCCATGTCGCCGTGCAGGACCTGGACGGTCAGCTGGGGAAGCGAAGCGAGGGTGCGCTCGACGTCCCCCAGGATGGCTTGTCGCTCACGCGCCGCCTGCAGCGCCCACGTCTCGAATTCCCCGAGCCTGGGCATGTGCTGGTACGCATGGATCAGGCGCTCGAAGCGGTCCCGTGAGGCGGCCACGTCGCACACCGCGGCACCAGGGTCCAGGGTGGGTGCGGTGGCGGGGTGAGCGGCGAGCCGACTGTGGAGGCGGCCCATCGCTGTGCCGACGGCTGCCCACCGTGCACCCATCAGGCTGCCTTCGGCGGTCGCGGTGTGCGGCACGTACGACCACAGGGACATTGGCAGGCGGCCGTGGGTCTCGATGAGTTCGTGCTCGCGTGTGCGGGTTGCCCGCGCGGTCGAGACACCTCCGTCGGCGGCGTATTCGGACAGTTCGACCGACGCCCGCTCCAGATCCAGGCGATCTCGAATGCGGTAGACCTTGGCGAAGTGCCGCTGGCCCGTTTGATCCACGATGGCGTAGTTGTCCGTCGCGGTGCCCTCCGGGATTCGCGATATTTCTGCCGGCTGCAGCCCGTACGCGAGCACCAGCGTGTCGGCGATCGCCTCGATCTGCTCCGCCTCCGCGGTGCGGCCGGGTGTGGAAGGCGCGGCGACAGGCTTGGGGGCGGGCTGGTGAGATGCGGTGGACATGGTCTCCTCGTCGAAGCGCACAGCGATAGTGGTCAGATGATGAGCGGGCGCCAGGTGGTCGGGTCGATCAGGACGCGGGCACGGACCGTGGCCGCCAGGTGCTCAGCGAGCCGCGGCGGGCCGTACCGGGTGCAGCGTGGCCGCAAGATCGCCGACAGGCAACGCTCTGTCAATGCGGTCATCTGATTGCGCCTCCCTCGTTCGGGTTGTCGCAGTACCCGAGCCCGACCCGGCATCGCCACCAGCTGCCAGCAGGGGGCCGACCGGCCAAGCCGACACCGCGGCCCCCCTGCCGCGTGAGTCGGTTGATCGAGGCGATGAACGCGGTAACCGACGCAGGCTCTTCGGGGCGGGGGTGACCAGTTTGGCATCGCACAGGCGGGGCGTAGGGCCGGTCGGCGGGCGCCGCGGCGCCAGGTAGGGATGCTCGTCGCATAGAGTGCGGGCGCGAGGGCGTCTCCGTCGTTCACCAAAAGATGGTCTTGAACGTCTTCGTTTTCGTCTCCGCGGGCACCCCTCGGGCCGCACCACCAGGAGGAACCAGTGTCGTCGTCGCAAGTGATCACCCCCGTGGAGAAGCTCGCCGAGGCGAAGAAGCAGCTGGGTCTCCCGCGAATTGTTACGATCTGCGGCTCCACTCGCTTCATGGCCGAGATGGCCGAGGCCGATCTGCGGGAGACCAAGGCTGGGAGGATTGTCGTCAAGCCGGGTTGCGATCTGAAGTCGCCGCACGAGCTGTGGTCCGATCCTGTCGAGGCTGAGGCGCTGAAGGTTCGACTCGACGAGCTGCACCGGTCGAAGATCTTGCTCGCTGATGAGGTGCTCGTGGTCGGCGACTACATCGGAGACAGCACCAAGGCCGAGATCGCCTACGCTCGGTCGCTGGGCAGGCCCGTGCGGTTCACGCACCCCGAAGTCGATCCCGACGCTTGAGGGCCCACCGCTGTGCCCGCCGTGGGCACCCCGTTGGGATTGATCACCCAGCGGGTGGCGGGGTGGTGGAAGCGAGCTCATACAGCGGCGGAACGCATGGCGGCTGTGATGGCGTCAGCGAGAGGCTGCTGGTGGTTCATCAAGTAGAAGTGGTCGCCTTCGTACATCTCGAGTCCGCGGAAGTGCGTGGTGAACGATCGCCAGGAGAGCAGGCGGTCCTCGCCGATCAGCCTGTCGCGGTGGCCCCCGAATACCGAGAGCGGAATGGGCAGCGGCTCGGGATCGCGGGGGGAGGCCCAGGTGTTCACGAGTTTGAAGTCGCTGCGGAATACCGGGGCGAACTTGCGCCAGACGTCGTCGTTGTCGAGGAGCTGCGGTGGGCTGCCGCCGACGCTCCGCAGCCAGCCGCGCAGTTCGTCGTCGGACATCAGGTGAGGGCGGCCGTCGGCGCTGGCCTCACCTCGCGGGGCGCCGTAGGCGGACACACCCAGCCAGGTGGGGAGCGGGTCCCCCTCGTGGTGAAGTCGGCGGGTGAGCTGGTAGGCGATGAGTGCGCCCATGCTGTGGCCGAAGAACCCGGAGGGCCGGTCGAGCAGTGGAGCGACAGCGGTGTGGAAGTAGTCGACTAGCCGGTCGCAGTCGTCGATCAGCGGCAGCGCCTGCAGGTGGCCGCGGCCGGGGGCCTCCAGGAGGCAGAGTTCCCAGCTCTGGGGGAAGTGCTGCGCCCAGCCCCGGTAGAGCAGGTGTGAGCCGCCGGCGTGGTGCAACAGGAACAGGCGTACAGCTGGGTCGCTCAGCGGCCTCGGGCGGATGACCGGCCGGGCCGGCATCTCGCCGACGAGCTTCGAGACGACGAAGGCGTGCAGCTCGGCGAGGGTGCTGGCACCGCTGATGACCACGGTGTTCTCCGGGACACCGAACGCGGTCTCCACGCGGGTTGAGATCTCGAGCATCAGCAGCGAGTCGATGTCGAGCTCGTCCGTGAAGTGCGCCTCGTCGGTGACCTCCTCGGGTTCGATCTCCAGTACGTCGGCTATCAGCAGGCGGAGCTCCTCGATGTTCACGGACGTCCTCTGGCTCCTACGTGGATGGACGAATGGTCGGTCAAGGGGTCAGCAGCAGAGCGGCTGCCGCGTCGTGGCGAGGGCCTCCAGCCGTGGCGAGCACGTTCCCGGTGGCGTCTCTCTCCAGATGGGCAGCCGCGGCGGCGCACTGCAGGATGCCCAGTGCCCCGGACAGCGGGCCCAGCTGGGATTCCAGGTCGATCCGGCGAGTGGCTGCGAGCAGCTGGCCCGCCCCGGCACCCGCCTCGTCCACGAGCCACAGTCCGACGGATCTCTTCTCTGTCACACCGGCGGAAGTCAGCGCCGCGGCGAGGTCCCGGGTCCGTGCGTACCCGCCGATCGTGGCGCGCGGCCGCGCGCCGCGGGAAGCGGCTTCGTCCGCTGATTCGAGGACGATCGCGACCGCCGCGTCGGTGGACTGCTCGCCGAGCAGCCTCGTCGCCACCTCGTTGGCCGGTTCGACGCCGACGACGACGGCTGCTTCGGCGCGCCCGGCCACGATGAGGTTCCGGGCCCAGGCCAGGGCATCCAGACCGCTCGTGGTGCCGTTGCAGACGGTGAGGTTGGGGCCGCGCAGCCCGTAGCGGATGGCCACCCAGCCGGCGATGACGTTGCTTGATGTCTGTGGCAGGCCCAACGGGCTGAGGCCCCTGACGCCTGTCCTGGCGATGGTGTCGGTGGCTTCGCAGACGCTGTCCACGTTGCCCAGGTTGGTGCTGACCACGACGGTGGTCGCATCGGCCACGCCCGTGAACGTCGCCTTGTCGTCGGTCAGGCCCGCATGGTGGAGGGCCGACTCGGCGGCCCGCAGGGCGAGCCGGGACGCGCGGTCTTTGTGGCGCATCTCGCGTCCGCGGAGGCCGGTGGCCGGGTCGAGGCCGCCCTCGACGGGCAGCGGTCCGAGGAGGTCGCCGTACTTCGCGACACCGGGGAGCGCCAGTCCGATGCCCGTGACGACGACCTTCCGGGCGCTCGGGGTGCTCATCCGTGCGGTACTCGTCCCGCTCATCGGGCTGGCTGCCTCCACGATCGCGACGGCGTTGATCCCTCCGAAGCCGAACGCGTCGATCTGAGCGATGGTCAGGTCGCCGGCTGCGGGGGTGCCCTGCACCAGGCCGAGTCCCGTGACCTCGGGGATCGGGTCGGTGAGTCCCAGGACCGGGGGTATCTTCCCTTCCTTCATGGCGAGCACCGCCACCAGGAGGCTGAGGAGTCCCGAGCCGCCTAGGGTGTGGCCGGTCATCGATTTGATCGCGGTCATCCGCGGCCCGGGTCCGGCGTCGTGGAAGATGCGTCTCAGGACGCTCGACTCCGTTGCGTCGTTGCGGGGGGTTCCGCTGCCGTGCAGCATCACCAGGTCGATGTCCTCCGCCCGTACTCCGGCCCTGCGGTAGGCGTCCTGGACCGCGTGGGTGATGCCGTCGGGGTCGGGCGCGGTGGCGTGGTGGGCGTCGCAGGTCATGCCCACACCGCGCACTCGGGCGTGAACGGGCCCTCTTCCGGTGCCGGTGCGCTGGACGACGACGGCTGCCGCGCCCTCGCCCATCAGCATGCCCTTGTGCGTGGAGTCGAAGGGGCGGAGCGCGTCGGGGATGTCGTTCTGCACCCGGTCGAGCGTGCCGAAGCCGCTCTCGGTTGCGGCGTCGGTGCCGGCGACGACGACCGTGTCGGCCATGCCGAGGTCGATCATGTCGGTAGCCATGCCGAGCGCGTACAGCGTGGCGGAGCAGGCGTTGGCGAAGGTGTACGTGGTGGACGCGCCGAAGGTCTCCTTCAGGGCGGTGCCGAAGTGGAGGTCCTCGAGGGCGACGTCGGCGTGGTCGCGCCACCACAGCTCGAGGCTGCGCTGCTCGCGCATGGTGGTCCCGACCAGCACGGGTACCTGTGACAGGTCCTCGTCCAGGCCCGCGTCAGCGACTGCCTGACGGACCACGGTGGTGAGCCAGCGGGTGGCGCGCCGCGGAATGTCGCCACCGCCCTTGGGCCGGTCGTCGATCTCGTAGGCGTATGCCGCCCTGTACTTAGCAGGGTCGAACGCTCGCAGAGGCTTACGGCTCTCCTGGCCCGCACACAGCGCGGCGAATATCTCCCGGGGGCTGGCACCGATGTTGGCGACGGCGGCCATGCCCGTGATGTCCCAGGTCACGGTTGTGCCGCCGCCTTCCTCAGCTCGAAGGCGGCCAGCTTGCCGGTCGACGTGGTCGGCAGCTCGTTGAGGAGCTCCAGACGGGCGGGCCGCTTGTAGGCGGCGAGACCGCCACGGATCGCGGCGATTACCGCGCGCCGCACCATGGCCTCGTCAGATCCCGGCCGGGCCACCAGATACGCCACGGCCTGCTCCAGGCCGTCAGCGTCGCGGCCGCCGACCACCACGCAGTCCTGGACGCCGTCAGCGCCGCGGATGACGCTCTCGATCTCACGCGGATAGACCTTGTAGCCACCCAGGTTGAGCAGGTCATCGGCGCGGCAGAGATGGGTGAACGTGCCGTCCGGCGCACGGCGCACCAAGTCGCCGGTGTAGGCACCGCCCTCGGCGAAGGTGACTGCTGCGGCGTCCGGGCGGCCGATGTAGCCGAGGGCAACGGTCGGGCCGGCGATGTGGAGCCGCCCCTCCTCCCCGTCGGGGACGGGCGTGCCGTCCGCAGCGCGGACGGTCGCGGTGATCCCGGGCACCGGGACCCCGAAGGTGCCCGGGTGGTCCTCCCCTGGCGGGGTGCCGACGACGATGTGGAGCACCTCGGTGGCGCCGAGGCCGTTGAGCAGCTCGGCCTGGAAGGCGGTGCGGATCCGCTCGCTGAGCGGACCCGGCAGATTCTCGCCCGCCGTCACGCACAGCCGCACGGAGTCGGAGGCGATCGTGGTCGTCTCGGAGGCGTTCAGCAGCGCGGCGTACAGCCGTGGGACGGAGAACAGCACGGTGGGCCGGTGGCGCTGCAGCGAGGTGGCGAGGGAGTGGACGTCGACGGTGCCGCTGATGAGCGCGACGCGGGCGCCGGCTGCCAGGGGGCACAGGACGGAGCTGCCGAAGCCGTAGCCGAAGGACATCCGGGCGGTGGACAGCACGGTGTCCTCGGGCGTCAGTGCCAGGACCGTGCCGATTCCGTCGGCCATGGCCGTGATCGCGCCCGCCGAGTGCCGCACCCCCTTGGGCATGCCGGTACTTCCGGAGGTGTACTGCACGAGCGCCTCACCGCCCGCGCTCCACGCGACCGGGGGGCTGGCTTCCTGCGGGCGGTGCGCGGGGCCGGTCGCGGCCGTTGCCAGAGCAGCGCGGACGTCAGCGCCGGCGAACCGGGTGGTCGTCTCGAACAGCTCCTCCAGGGCGCGTTGCCGCTGGGGGGCTGCGTCGAGGTGCACCATCGCGGCGGCGCAGTCTTCGGAGATGTAGCGGACTTCGTCGTCCGTGAGCATCGGGCTGATCACCACGGGGACACAGCCATACCACCACAGGCCGAGGACGGCGACGACGGTCGCCACGGAGTCGTCGGCGACCAGGAGGCCGCGGGCGCCCTTCGGCACGCCTGCTGCCTTGAGGGCACCCGCGTACCCACGTGCTGCCTCCAGGAGGGCGGCGTAGGCGATCTCCCCCGCCTGGGGGTCGAGGTAGCTGGTGCTCTCACCCCGGCCGGCGGAGACATGACCTGCCACCAGGCGGTCGATCAGGTTGACCCCGTGGAGACTTGCCGCCTGCTCGCTGAGCACGGACACTGCGGCGTCCAGGCTGGTGAGGGCTGCCGCTTCCTCAGCGGACAGGGCTCCGAACTCGCGCTCGATCGCGGCCACGACCGCGGCCTTCTCCAAGGAGCTCATGCCGAGTTCCTCATAGAACTGGGCACCAGGCTCGATGGCTTCCTTTTCTACCTCAAGGACAGACGCCACGATCTCTCGCAGCCTGTCGCGCGTTATGTCGATGAGTTCCACCGGCGGGAGTCCCTTCCATATCTTCGTAGCCGAGAAGCAGGATCGGGTGGATAGAGAGGACGAGCAGGCGACCTGCTTACGGGGACTGCGCCGTTCACCGAGACGCGTTCCAGGCGAAGATGCGGGAACCGGGTAGGGTGCGGCAGTCCTCAGCGGGTTGGGCTCAGGCACCCAGGCCCACCTCGCAGGGGAAGGAGACAGACACGCCCAGGGGCTTCTCCGTGAAGATGACCCTCTTGGACAGCGCGGACATGAAGCCGAGCTCGAAGACCGTGCCGCTTCCGACGCGACCGCCCGGGTTGCACACGACGACAGCGTCGGCTTGTCGGAACGCGTCCATGTGCACGTACTTGTGCCGCCACGTGTCGCGTTCGTTCTTCAGTAAGTCCTGGTAGTCGAAGAGGATGAAGTCGGTGCCCTCGGTTTCCGGCTTGATCCTGGTGCTGCGGGGGCTGAGAACCTCGGTGCCGGTTTCGCACAGCTGGGCGATGGTGCCCTCGATGTCCCCCAGGGACTGCTGGAAGCTGCCGCAGACGACTGCCGTCCGGAACTCCCGCCGGACCAGGCCTTCCAGCATGTCGTTCGAACCGCATGCGGACATGCCCGTGTCCAGGTAGAACCGCTCCAGCTCGGGCCCCACAATGTTGAAGTACAGGCCCGTGTCGACGTAGACGCTGTTGACCAGCGCGTTCGCTTCCGGCTGTGGGAGCTGCTGGAAGACCCCGGTGGCGTGCACTCGCGTGCTCTTGTTGTCGACGACCTCGGTGAACTCCTTGAGCCCGGCGCAGAACTCGCTGACGCTGTCCGCCAGCGCCTCGCCGGCGAGGCCGGCTCCGAACGGAAGCCGCTCCCTCGTGAGCAGGCTCAGCTCGCCGCTCTGGAGGCGGTAGACGCTGACGCGTTCCGAGCCGAAGTGGACCAGGACCCTGCCCTCCGTCACCACTGTGGTGTTCTCCTTCTTCTCGATCCGTCGCGTTGGGAGCCCTCAACCTGCGGGGAGTCAGCCGAGGGAGGCGCAGCGGAGGGCGGCACAGCTAGTCGCCTTCTCCGCGCAGAGCACTGAGGTACTTCTCGGCGAATTCCTCTTTTCTCGCCCCGTTGTATTGCGTGATGAAGCGCGGGTGCTCCAAGGGCACGATCTTTTTGAAGAAGCGCTGGCCCTCGTTCGCCTTCGAGAGGAACGAGAAGTTCTCCCCGCTGCCGATGCAGTAGCACACCGAGGCGTCGATTCCGAATGCCAGCTGGCGCTCCAGGGCTTTCACGAGGAAAGAGTTCAGGAGTTCCAGCAGCTTCTTGTTCTCGTAGTAGTTGCAGTTGACCTCTCTTTCCTGGGGGCTCGTTCTCACCAGGCCAAGGGGACACACAAAACTCATGACGAAATCGGCATAGAACTTGTCGCGGCCCCCGTAGCGCCTGATGACATCGTGCAGGAATCCGGCGGAGGGCCGGCTCACCGCATAGCCGTCGACATCAACTCCCGTTTCGCTTTCGAGGAGTTTGGCGTCTTCGAACGGGACCCCGGTCACGGCTGTGCCGCGGCGGGCGGGCGAGCTCCCCAGTACCAGACGGCGCGGCTTATCGTCGTCGTAGTACTTGTGGTAGAACGCCGTCGTGACCTCGCGGACACGCTCCTTCTGGGGGCCGCTGAACGGGTTGATGACCGCGAATCCGGGAGGAAGTTCAAGTGTCGTTTCCGCAAGTTCCTCGTTGAACTGCAGGATCCGACCGGCAACAGTCGTTCGCCCGTTCATTGCAGAAGTCCTTCCTTCACGCTGGTCACTCCGGTCGCGCCCGGCCGTCTGCGATTCATCCCTCCCACAGAACTGATGGGACGTCGTGAACGTGGCCGGCCGGAGAGGCGGTGGAAACGCTAGGCGGTGACAGCCGACAGGTAAATCTCGGTGCTTGTTGGGAACATTCGGATGTCTTTGAATCCGATACGATCAAGCTCCGCGCCAATCAGATTGGATGTGTCCATCCCGCGATAGATGTCGACGAAGTCAGTGCCGGGGACGATCAGTCCCGGGACAACGCAGCTCCGCTGAGTATACAGAAATCCGTTGGCTACGGAGACGATAATCACCGCGCCGGGCTTCAGCACTCTGTGCGCCTCTGAGGCCGCTGCGGACGTGTCGAAGAACGACGAGTTGTACGTTCTCAAGGAGACATACAGATCGAAATTGTTCTCCGGTAGGACAGACAGGTCTTCGGCGCTGGAGACGACCGTTCTCGAGGATGGAATGCGTGCGCCTATATTCGCAAGACCACGTTCCGCGATGTCGACAAAGGTGATCTGCGGGCAACCTGAAAACAAAGCTGCTGCCTCGTAGCCGCCTCCGACACCGACGTTGAGGATGTTGACGGTAGACAGAGACCTGGCGGACGACCTCCCGTAGACCGACTTGAAGTCGTCGGTCCACCTCGCGTTGGCGGCGCGAGCGTCGTACGCGTAGTCATAAGTGCCGTACTTCGCGTCAAACGCTTCGGACAGGGCGTCGTTTACGGCGCGATCAGCCTCTTCGTACTCGATCCCATACCTCTGGCAGATCAGAGAAGCGAGCGCGACCCTCCCCCTGTTCGCATTGACATCACTCCTGGAAAGCACGAACCCGCTCGACTGCAGCCGGGTGGAGACGGCTTCACTAATGCGATGTGTGGAGTAGTGGGGGTTGCACTCGATATTTTGTGCGCTCGCTGCGTAGAAGTCTCGGTTCTGCTCAAGGATCTCGCGCTGCAGCTCGTCGGGGAAGCGGTGTACGTGACCTCGTGCAGTGACGGGATCGTCATCGAGGTAACTTGTCAGCGCGGGGTCTGGCAGACCGATATAGACCCTGTCGATGCGCACTTCCTTCAGGAGCTCGGCGAGCTCAAACGACCGGTCCGCTGACAGGGTGTTGATCGTTAGGTATGCGCTGTATGCGCTGGATGCGCCGAGTTCTTGTACCCTGCGTCGCAGAATGCGATACCAGGATGCGCCGCGTACTTCCCCCTCGAAGGCGGAGCAGATCAACTCGTCGTTTTCGGATACAAGCGCAACGCCGACCCGCAGACTCGATTGCGGCGCCCTTTGCGCGATGCCAATGGCGTAGTTCATCCAATAGGTACTGTTCGGGCTCATCCGGGCCTCCATTTCTCACAGGCACGCACGGGGGGTGTCATCGCTCCTCGGGGACGTGGGCAGGCTGTGCTCTGGCGGCCGGGAACGTCCCGGGCCGCCGGGCGGTGGTGAGGCTGTCAGGGGGAACGACGCGCACGTCGGTGAGGCGAAGGGCGAGCCGGGAGGCGAGCATCCAGCCGATGCGTGAGTCGCCGTAGGGCACCACGTCCCCGATGGTCTCCTCCAGCGCCACCCGGCGGCGACCCGACGGAGCAGCACTGAAGAGCACCCCCGCAACCCCGTACGGCCGGGGAGTCGCCGCCATCACCACAACTGCCTGCCCGAGCCCGGCCAGCTGCCGACGCTGCTCCGCCTCAGTCGGCAGGCAGGCCGGGCAGAGGGGAGGCTCGGTGGTCACATGCCCTTCCGGCCATTCGGCCGGCAGACCGTTCTCCCCGGAACAGACCTCCAGGAAAAAGCAGCCGTCGTCGGCGCGGGCAGGCAGGGAGCAGACCTGGCATAGCAGCTGCTGGGAGGCTCGGCGCTGCCGTACTGGATGCGTCTGTGACCACTCCGGTACGCCGACCGGCATTCCGTCGATGTCCAGGGCCTGTAAGTACCGCATCCACAGCACACCATGGCGATCGCGGTCCGGCGGCTGCTCGTTGACGTAGCAGATGCCGCGGCCGTCCCGCCGCACCTTCAGAGGCGAGAGGACCTCTCTCTCGTATTGCCGCAACGTGATGTACGGGACGGGCATCACGTGCTCCTTCCGTGCGGTACGTGGGTGCGGCCGGATGAGGGGGCGCGACACTGGGGACGCTCGGGGCCAGTAGCAGTTCCTGGTTCATGGTCTTGTCTGCCCGTAGCCCGGTCTTGGGCAGGGCGTGCGCCAGAGCAGGCCCGGGGGTGGCGAATCGGGTAGTCATCACGGGGCTCTGTTCCTCGCGCTCGGGGATCGTGCTGTTGAGGGGTGGGGACGGTGACTGGTCAACTGCGGTCCAGGAGGGGCTTGTCGTCGGTGAGGAGATCGAGCAGCCTGGGCAGCGCCTCCGTGGCCCTGCCCACGAGGTCGGCGGGCTGGTCGTCCTGGAGGGCCCAGCGGGCATAGTGGGCGCCGTGCCAGGCGACATGGGTCAGGTCCACCGGCCTGCCGCAGATCTCGTCATAGGCGGACCAGATCTCGCCCAGTACCCGTCGGCGGCGTGGTGGACATAGAGGGTGGCCAGATCCTCGTCCGGACAGCCCACCCCGCACGCGGAAAACTCCGTGATCACAGGTCGGGGCGCTGGTTCCGTTCCGGCGAGCACGGTGCCCGCGTGGAGGTTGCCGTGGACGAACGACCGTCTGCATTGACCTCGGTGATGTCCGGTGCGCCGCAGCACGCTCAGCAGGCGCTGACGTTCAGGGCGCCGCACGGTCTCCAGTGAGGTCCGGGTCCGGTGCAGGCGCGGAACCCTCGCCCACGCCTCTTCCGGGAGGCTGTGGAGGTACCCGGCGGCGCTTCCCAGGAGGCGCGCTCCCGTGGCCGCGTCCTCCAACTCGCCGACGGGCGTGCCGGAGACCGGTGTCAGGGTGATCCAGGAGGCGGAGCCGGGGAAGTCCTCTTGGCCGGTGACACGGGGAACGGCGATGCGCCCGGAGTGCGCCGCGGGTTGGAGCCCGGCCGTGGTCCGCTCCGTCGTCTGGCGTGGCCACCGGAAGAACACGGTCAGAGCGCCACGAGGGACTGTGAAGGACACACGGTCGTTACCGGTGCTGCTGTCCTGTGGCGGGAAATACGCCCCAAGGCGGCAGGAGGCGCCCATCCGGGCGCAGTCGACGGCGGCATCCCTCATCACATTCAGCGCCGCCTCGAGGCGGTCGGCGGGCAGAGGACGGCCCGGCCTGGCCTGGCCTGTACGGCGAGCCAGTGCGGAGGGTGCTCGGACAGCATCCGGGCCTCAGCCGAGGCTTTAGTCCCGGCCCGCTCGGGACGGACCGACCGGTAGGCGGAGGCCGCCCTTTCGGCGATACGGGCCCAGGACAGTACCTGTTCGATGCGGCGGTGCCCGTTCAGGCCCAGCGCCTGGCCCAGTGTGGGGTCTTTGCGCAGCCTGGCGAGGAGGTCTGGGAGGTCGGCCATGTCCGGCTTGTAGGAGAACAGTATGGCGCCGCTGTTCTCGAGGCCGGTGGCCGCCTGCCGGGTGGCGATGACGGGCAGGCCCGCGGCCATGTAGGCCAGGATCTGCGCCCGCATCCCGGACGGCTCGCTATGCGCGGCGATCCCGGCCGAGGCGGTGGTCAGGGCCGCGTGCAGGTCCGGCACCGGCCCGTGAAAGGCCAGCCGGTTCAGCAGGGTGCGCATCGGGGGCACGTAGCGGCCATAGACCGCGACCGGCATGTCCTCGGGGATACAGCCGTTGAGGGTGGCCAGGGCCTGGGCGTTGCCGACCTGGGTGAAGTCCGCCGCGACCACGACAGGGCCCTGCGGGTTGCCGCCCGGAACCGCCGGCCTGGAGGTGGCGCCGCAGGGCAGGTGCATCACCTGCCCGGCCCCGGCGTCGATGGCGTGCTGGGCGTCGTCGCCGGTGAGCGTGACCACGGCATCGGCCAGCCGCAGGGCCGCGCTCTGGACCACCCCGTCGTGCATGTGCCCGGCTGTGCCTGCCATGGCCAGGGCGGGCACGCGTTCCTGGGCGTGCATCTCGTACACCAGCGCCGCCCCGGCCGCGTCGGCCAGCTGCCGGCCGGAGCGTACGAGAAGGGCGCTGTCGGAGATCACCAGCACATGGGGCTGGGCCTTGCGCACCAGGTGCTTGAGCTGTCCGCGCTTGAGGTCGTAGTAGTCGGTGTGGGTGAGGTAGGTGACGGGGAACGGCCAGTTGCTGGTGGGGGTGGAGTCGTGGTTGAGGTCGTAGAGCAGCATCGACACCTCCACCCGGTGCCGGCCGTCCGTGAGGTGCCGGTTCAGCTCCAGCGTCCGCGCGGCAGCGGCGTTGAGGGGCAGGGAGCGCAGGAACCCGTCGGTCGCGCAGATCACCAGCACCCGCATCCTGGCGGTCCTCACAGCTCACCCTCCGTCTCCGACGGGGTGAGCGCGATGGTCATCTCGACGGGGAGGTGGTCCGACAGGCTCCACATGGTGGCCGACTCGTGGACCGTGATGTCGCGGACGGCGGGCGCGGCGAGGCGATTGGCCAGGATGAAGTCGCTTCGGTGGCCGATGAGTTCGTCGTCGGCCCAGTAGCCAGTCGTGTGCTGCGGTTGCCGGTCGAGGAGCTCGTAGGGGTCGTGGAACCCGGCAGCAGCCAGGAGCTGCATGGCGCGCCGGTCGGTGGGGCCGAACTCGCCGTCCATGGCGAGGAGGCAGTGGCGGCTGCGGAGGTTCGCCGGGATCCGTGACCAGTCCGGTTCGTCGTCGGCCAGGCCGATGGTGTTCAGGTCACCGGCCAGCAGCCCCCGCCGGTCGATGGCTCCGTCGCTGTCGCCGTAGCGGGCCAGCCACCGCGCCTCGGCCAGCCGCTCCTCTCCGCCCAGGAGGCTGAGGTGGGTGCCCAGGACGGTCAGTAACTGCGGGGCGTCCTTGATGTAGACGATGGCGCGGGCGAGCCCGTGGAAGAAGGCGCCCGCGTCGGCCTCGGCGTCGTACGCGGCGACGCGCACGGTCCCGGGTCGGTAGAGCATCGCCAGGTGACTGCCGCGCTCGCGCGTGGAGAGGACCGGCGGCAGGGCCACCATGCCCACCGCGTCCGCCAGCTCCCACAAACGCCACCATCCGCCCTCCTCCCAGCCCTTCAGGTCCTGGAGGACTAGTACGTCGGGGGCCCGGGTCGCGAGGAAGTCCACCTGGCCCTGGCGCCGCTGCTCGTCGCTGGCCGAGTCGATGCCCCCGGTGAGCGTGTTGTACGTGATGATCCGCGCTGTGTGCGCGAAGTCCAGCCTCGTCGACGGCACGATGCCGCCGGTGCCGGGGGACGGTGTGGCGTCTGGCCCGGTGACGGGCTCGGTGGTGCGGTCGGGCAGAAGACGCAGCCGCTCGGGGCGGCTGGGCTGCTGCTGGAGACTCGAGCGGGAGGCAGGCATGGATGTTTCCTTGATCGGTTCGATGACTGCACTGATCAGTTCCGGCGCGAGGGCCGGCGTGGGTGTTCCGCCTGGTGGTTCGGGCCCCGTCAGCGCCGCGGGACTTGGGTCTTCCAGACAGACAGGAACGACAAAGGCCGTGGGGTGCTGGGCTACCGGAGGGTGGACAGCAGCAGCCCGAGACCGAACGCGGCCGGGCATGCGAACAGGAGCAGCCGCCGTCGGGCGTGCGGCCTGCGGCTCCGGTGCCGGGCCCGCCCGCGCCGCCGTCGGGGCGAGGGCCGCCGAGGCGGCGCCCACGACGGCGGTTCTGCGACGACGGGGACGGGATCCGGTGGCGGGCTGGGGTCCCACCGGTGCAGGGCTGGCCTTCGAGGGCCTGGATCTCCACCGCGTCTGGGGCGCACGTTCGCTGCTGAACGCTGCCTCGGCGCGCGCCATGCTCAAGGCGGGCATGGTCGAGGAGGGGCGCATCCGCGAGCACATCTTCAAGGCCGGCAAATGGCGCGACTCCGTCGTCCACGCCATCCTTGCGGATGAATGGATAAGCCACGGCATCTCCGGGAACCGGTAGCCGCTGCCGCTCCAAGGGGGAGGCAGCCTTCAAGGTGGTCTGTCTGCCTGCAGTTACGGTGATCATCTCGCTCTGCTGGTCCGATGCTGACAGGGCTTTGAGACAGGCTTCACCTGCGTGAAAGACCACGAGGTGATGGCCTACGCTGCCGCGGACGGCAGATTCTGAGTGGCTGCTGTGCGCAGCCACTCGATCGCTTCCACGACGCTTTCCGCGACGTGGGCCGGCTGGGGATCCTCGGGGTCGAGCTGGCGGCCGTGGGAGACCCACACCGGGATGAGCCGGGCCGCGAGTGCCCCGTGAATATCCGCCTGGAGGTCGTCCCCGACGACGTATGCCGTGGCGTTCCGGGCGCCGAGGTCGTCGAGCGCGAGACGGAAGAGAGCGGGATCCGGCTTGCGGAGCCCGATCTCGGAGGAAATCACCACCCCACTGGGGAAGAACCGGTCTAGCCCCGCCCGGTGCAGCTTGGTCCGCTGGGCGGCGGCCTCCCCGTTGGTCACCAGCCCCATCCGCCAGCCCTCCCCGGCGAGCCGGTCCAGGGCCTCGCACACCTCGGGCCGGAACGGGACAAGCTCGGCGGTGCGGCGCCGGTAGGCGCTCTGCATGCTGAGCACGGACCGGCCGATACCGAAGGTGCGCTGCACCTCGTCGAAGAAGGCGGCCCGCCGCCCCGCCCACCGCTCCTCAGTCTCCATCAGCCAGTGCACAGGCACCCCCGACTCCTCGGCGAAGCCCTGCGCCCACTGGGCGAAAGCAGTGCGGTGACAGGTCAGCGTGGCATCGAGATCGAACAAGACGATCTTGCTGACAGCGGACATGCGGCGGCTCCAGGGCGCGGGTGAGAGTGTCTGGGAGAGCGGCAGGGGCGGGCCCGCCGCATGGGCAGGAACCTCGCTGCTCAGCCGGCAGCACACGGGCGCGGCGAGCCACTGCCCTTCGCGCTCGCCGCGTCCGGTGAGGCCTTCGGACGCTTCACCGCCAGCACCTCCCCGACCTGCCCCGCCAAGGAGGACAACGTGAACCCGAGCTCCTCAAGACGGGCCTCGCGACCGGCATAGAGCCCGACCACATGCTGCTCCCCGGCCTTGCACACCAGGACGAACCCGCGCTCGGTCTCGATACAGATGCGGCCGGCTTCAGCAGCACCGTGGCGCTGGGCCACCTGCGACGCCGCGGCGGCCAGAACACTCACCGCAGCAGCGCGATGGTCCGCGGCCGCGGACCGCGCCTTGTGGTCGTGTGCGTCGACGGCAGCGGACGGCGACGCGAAGCCGCTCTCACAGCCCGGAAAACCGTCCAAGCCCGCCACGAGCACACCCTGGAGACCGGCCACGGACTGCATGCAGAGGTCCAGACGAGCCTGAACCATGGCGAAGCTGCTCATAACGGAACCTCATCCTTGCGACTGGGCGGCGGGGAGGGCACCAATGCCCGCGAAGAAGGCACCGGCCACGCGCTGCGCGCGGCGGCGAGCCGGGGCGTCAGCGTTCGGAGTTCCCGGGAGCGAATCCAGCGACTCGGCCCAGGGCTCCCGTGCTCCGGCCGACGCAGGTGACACCCCAGCGTTGCCCACGGGCAAGGGAAAGGTCACGGTCTCGGCCGGCTGGCTGGGGAACAGGGTGCGGGCTGTACTTCCCGGGAGATGAGTCGTGCCGTGCCAGGCAGCCAGCCTCGCGACGACCGATTCCACCACGGCACCTCCTCCATCGATAGCGCAACCGGCACATTCACATTTCTGCGAAGGCCAACGCGCAGACAGAGATAGCGCATCCCACAGCATGAACGCATATGACAGGCATGTCATATGACGGAAACCTGTCATATGACGACAGTCATATCAGTCATAGCAGATGGGTATGGTAGAGAAGCTGGGCAGGAACGCACCCCGGGAGAATGATGACCGCCGTCCGAAAATGCCGGAACTGCCCCACCCGGTTAGGCAAATACAGCCACGGAGCACTGTGCGATGCGTGTAAAGGCACCGCACATATCGGTGATGCCGAGCCGCCAGTACCACAGTTGCCGCCAGCGGTATGGAGCAATCAGGACGTCCGTGAAGCCCTCGCCAAGCGGGACCACGGCGCGCTACTGAGGACCGTGCGCAAACTCAGCGGGCTCTCCCAGGTGGACCTCGCCGAAATGATCACCATCGATCAGGCATACCTTTCCCGCATCGAATCCAGAAAACGCCGACTCCCTCCAGCCAGGGAAGCCGATGTGCTGAAGTCGCTTGGTGTTCCGGCCGACTTAATCCCGGATTCCCCGCAGGAGAAGAAAAACCGCACCGCGTGCAGCGATCAGGACCCGGAGAAGGACAGCCTCGAGCACAGCACGGAACTCCGCGCCCTGGCCACCCAGGCAGCCGAAGACTCTCTCGCTTTCACCGAACTGATCACCCCCAGCAACTGCGACGACGACACGCTGGAATACCTCGCACTCGACGTCAGCCGCATCGCCACCGACTACGTCCACGCACCACTCACCCACGTCTTCACCGACCTCGTCGCCCTGCGCGACCGCCTCTTCCGCCTCCTGCGCGGCCACCAGACCCCCCACCACACTCAACAACTCTTCGTACTCACCGGCACCACCTGCCTGCTCATGGCACACGCGTCCCAGAACCTCGGCGACGAACGATCCGCCATGGCCCAGCTGCGCACCGCGTGGGCCTGCGCCACCCACGCCGACCACCGCGCACTGCGCGCCTGGATCACAGGAACCCGCGCGCTCCTGGCCGAATGGTCACCCCAGCCCCACCACGCCCTGCGCCACGCCGAAGCCGCCGCCGCCCTCGCGCCGGCCGGGGAATCCCGTGTCCGCATCCACGCCATCGAGGCCCGAGCAGCAGCCCGCCTGGGCGACAGCCAGCGCGCGCTCGCCGCCCTCGACCGCATGCGCCGAGCCCGCGAAGCGCGCCCGGCCTTCGACGAGATCACCGCCTTCGGCGGCCTGCTCAGCTTCCCCCTCGCCAAAACGGAGTACTACACCGGCAGCACCTACAGCCTCCTCGACCAGCACCAGCACGCCGAGCAGCACGCCCGGAACGCGGTCCAGCTGTACGCCAGCGGCCCCAAGGAACAGCGCTCCTACGGCGACGAAGCACTGGCGCGCGTGGACATCATCGTCTCCCAAGTGGCCCAGGACGACCTCGAGGCAGCCACCCAGGCACTGGACCACGTGGCCTCACTGCCACCCGCGCTGAGAATCCGCCAGCTCGGCACCGGACTCCTCCGCATCAAGGCCATGCTCAACGAACCCGCCGCCCTCGCCAGGCCTGCGGCCCGCCGGCTTCTGGAACTCACCCACGCCTGTACCGCCAGCCCCACCCCACCCCTACCCTGACCACGATGACCACGACACCCATAGCGGCCGAGGACGTCCTCCGCACCGCGTGCCGCGACATCGGCATCAAGGCCGACGGCATCACGCCCCTGCGCCGCCACGCGACGGGGGTCTACCTCCTGCCCCGCCCCCAGGTCGTCGCACGGCTCAGCCCCGCCTCGAAGGCACACGCCATCACAACGTCAATCCAGCTCACCCGCTGGCTCATGACCCACCAGTTCCCCACCGTCGAGCCCCTCGACATCAGCCAGCCTCTCCTCCACGGCCCCTACGCCATCACCTTCTGGAGGCACTACCCCCAACCGGGCACCGTGCCCACAGCCGGGCACCTGGGCGCCCTCCTCAAGGACCTGCACTCACTGCCGAGCCCACCTATCGAACTGCCTGCCTACCGGCCGCTGGAATCCCTGAAGGACATTGCCGGCGGGAACGGCATCCTGCCACCGGAGACGGTTTCGTGGCTCCTCGAGCAAATCAACGCTCTCACCGCCGAATTCAGCAGCCTTTCCTCCCCGCTCGGCGTGGGACTGGTGCACGGCGACGCCTACCCGGGCAATACCGTCTGGGACGGCACGTCAGTACGCCTGGGCGACTGGGACGAAGCCGCACAGGGCCCCCGCGAACTCGACCTGGCCAACACCTTCCAGGGGATCCGATTCGGCCGCACACCGCGCGAGATCGACTCATTCGCCAGTGCCTACGGACACGACCCCCGCTCCTGGCCAGGACTCCTCACCCTGATCAAGATCCGCGACCTTCATACCCTGGGCTCCTTCGTCCGACGAGCCGCCCAAGGCGACCGGGCGGCCCAGCACCAGCTCAACCACCGGCTGCAATCCCTTCGACGAGGCGACCGCCACGCACGGTGGGACATCTTCTAAGGCGACCGTCACCCTTCGTTACCTCCGATTACGGGACTGAGCCGAAGACCGTACAGACCCGCAATCGCTCGGCCCGACGATGGCGAGTAGTCAGCTCACGGTCTTGATCGGCAGCACGTTGCTCGCCCCGTGTCCGGTCAGCACCAGCACGTTGTAGGTGCCGGCGGGCAGCGGCGGCGTAATGAATGTGAGCGAGGCGAACGTCTTCGCGGTGATCGTCCCGCGGACGTTGGCGAGGGAGCCGATGTAGACCTGAATCGCTTCATCGAGGTTCTTCCCCGTGACCGTGATTGAGTCGCCCCCGGCCACGTGGGCGATTCCCGGATCGAGGGAGGAGATGACGGGGGTGGAGGTGGAGACGGCACCTCGTTGGGTCCACCGCCCGCCCATGGAGTTGACCAAGGAGAAGTAGAGGGTCAGGATCCGCCCCCGCGGCAGGGAAACACTTCCGCCCGGCTCGCAGTCGAGGACGAGGCCGGTACCCAGTGTGCCGGCAGGGGCGAGTCTGCAGTCGTGGAACGTCAGCGGATGTTCGCTGACGTTGCAGACCGCGATCTCTTGTCCATCGGCGCCCGCCAGGAATGTGGGCATGGCGGTGATGTCCGCCGCCGAGTCGATGCTGCCCCGATCCGCCACGAAGCTAAGGTTCCGCCCGGCCACCGGAATCGGTGTGGTCCAAGGACTTCGATCGATGATCACCGCCGCCCCTGAACTGGGCATCGTGAAGGTGCCTCGGTTCGTGAAATTGTTGCCGTGTACGGCGTCGATGCCGCTCGTGGTCGTAAAACCGACCGGTTGCAGTCCGGTAGCGCCGCCAGCCGTCACGAAGTCAGCCAGGCAACCAATGATCCCGGAGTTGCGGTCGGAGACCTCGTTCAAGACCAGACGTCGATGGTCGGGGTGGCCGAACCACATCGGCTGGTCGATCGTGATGCCTCGGGCCTGGCCGATGAAGACGCATCCGCCGAGGAAGGGGGTGGCTTCGAAGTACGGGTGCGAGATCACCGTGTTGAACCCCAAGCCGTTCCGTGGCGACAGTGTGCCGATCACGATGCCAGCGAATCCACACCCGAAGAACTCCTGGTTCTCCAGCAGCGGGCCGTATCGGGCGCGGCTCACAATGCCGCTACCGGCACACGACGTGAACTTTCCGGTGTCCATGCGCGTCCGGCTGCAGTCGAGTTGGGTCGTGAGGTCCTCGCCCGCCCCTTCGAGTGCGTCGCTCCAGCCGTCGCCGACCCCGATGGCAAACGGCTGGTTCGGCAGCGTCCGCGCTGGCGGGTGGAGTGCTTGAACCGTCATCCGGTCCGGGCCGTCAATGCTGACGATCTCCAGTCTTTCGAGGGTGCCGTCGTCCATGTGATCGCCGATGACGATGAAGTCTCCCGGCCGGGCCGGGATCGACGTGAAGTCCGTCCCGGCTCCGGTGACCTTGACATCGCCGGCCTGACAAGACACCGCTCCACCGACCGGCGTCGTGAGCCGGAGGTTCGAGTACCGGTCGGCGACCGACGGCGAGCAGAACATCGTTCCGCACCGCACGGCCGACACCTCTCGCGCATAGATGTTGTCGTTGTTCGCGAGCGTCCCATCGTCGGCAAAACCTCCCACCACCCGATAGCCGTCCTTGACTGTTTCGCCGACGAACACATCGTCAAGATGCAACCCCGCCGCGCCTTGTAGATGAAGCCCGTGATCGGCGACGCCGGCCCCGTTGAGGCTGATGCCCTTGAGCGTCACCCAGCCTGCGCCGATCGAGAGGACTGACCGCATGCCGGTCCCGCTCGCGGTGATCTGGGTGCCACCGAATACGGGTTGCGCCGTTCCTGCGCCGCGGATCGAAATCCCAAAGTCCGACACCCCGGTGATGATCTCGGCGGTGATCCTGAAATTCCCACCCGGAAGATAGACACCATGACCACCGGTGACCGCTCTGGTCGCGCGAATCGTGGCAAGGAGCGGCTCGGTGTCATCGGCGGCGCCGTTACCGACCGCGCCGAACCACGCAACGCTGAGCTCCGCGACGTCACGCCGCCGTACCCAGCGCCCCGACGCGCCCGACGCGCGGCTACAGGGGAACGACAGGCCTTCGTCGCCCACCGAACCTCCGCTCGAGTAGAGGCCGATTGGAGCAACGGCGAGAGTGAACGTGTTCGGCGCCGTTACCCCGACGGGCAGATACCGACCGTCCAGCGAAAACCCGTCCTTTCCGTTCACCCCGTCGACCACCGCACGCCCGCCCGGCGCGAGCCCGTGTGGCCCGAAGGTGGTCACGGTGACGCTCACAGCCCTGCCGCCGCCCTCGTACGGGCGATTGCCCCTGGAACCGATCAACGTGAAGGAATCCGGACTATGCGGGTCGACCGCGATCATCCACTGACCGTTGGCATTGGTGTTCCCGCGAACCCCTTCGACGAGCACGACCTGGCCGCTGACGAAGTGATGGCCAGGGGCCGTGATGACGATCGGCCCGGGGGCAGCCGGGTCGAAGCCAGCCTCCGTGATCTGGGCCGAAGCGACCGTAGCCCCGGTGATGTGTGTGGTGTCGAAGAAGAAGGTCCCACCGCCACCGTCCCGGTCTGAGGTGGCTCTCGCCACTTCGGCGGCATCCCCGGCCCGCGGCGAATGAATGGCCTGCATGGCGGACAGAGTGGAAGTACTGGAAACAGCCACAACAGACACCACCCGGTGTGACAGCTGAGCGCCATCGGCAGCTCGGCGCCGTCTGCTTGGGAGGAGGGATCCCGCCCACTTCTTCCAGAATACGCAGGCCCCGCCCCGGCGCGCGCCGGGGCGGGGCCTGCGTCAAAGAAAGCCGCCGGGGCGCGGTGCCCGGCGATACGGAGCATCCCTGGCTGGGGACGGGATCTCGGCCCTACCAGCGGCCAGGGCTGTTGCAAAGTCGTGTGATCTCGTAGTTGGCTGATCAGGGCAGGCCAATGAGGTCGAGTGGTCGGATGCGGGTCTGGTAGGAGAGGTGCCGGAGGGCGGCGGCGATGCTGCGGTGTCCGGCTCGGTGGATGGTGCTGATCGCGAAGTTCCGCAGGGCCCCGGACGAGCGGCGGCGGGACCGTTCGGCGAAGGAGGCCGCCATGACCCGACCCACGTGGCCCGGAGAGTCGCCGCCGACTGGCTCGCCGAAGCCGATGCCTGCGGCACCCGCCGAGCAGGCCGCCCTGCGCTACGGGCGCGGCCACCTGCTCGGCCTCGGCCGCGTGCACACTGCCTTCGTCGCCGAGGCCCTCGCCCGCAGCGAGGGCTGCGGACCACTCGACCTCATCCCCGCTCCCGAGCACCCCACCGGCCCGGACGGGGACGTGTACCAGCCCGCCGCCGAACTCGCCTACACCGCGAACACCGACAAGAGGTCCGCGGGCATTGCCCTCCAGGCGATGCTGCCCGCGACCAGGTAGCGCAGGGCGTCGACCAGCTGCCGGTGGCAGTAGCCCTCCGGCTGCCCGCCGCGGCCTTCCAGCCAGGCGGGTACGGGCATCGCGTCGCGCACGACCGCCCATTCCGCGTCGGTCATGTCCGAGGGGTACCTCGGACGCCTGTGCGGCCGGTCCCCGGCGTTCCCGAACCGGTGAGCGAGACAATCACGCGACAGGGGTGCAGAGTTGGACGGCAACGTCACGGAGCCGGAAGACTGCGGCACCGGGGGCCTCCTGTTGCTCGGCTGGATTCGACACCCACGAGCTGTGCGGGAGGCCCCACTTTCATGCCCTGCCGACCGAAAGATCACCCGACCGAGTCGGCACACTCGAACCCACGATCACCAAGATCGATAGAGCAACGGCTACTTAGAGGGCGGATGCTTCTTGGTGTGCTGACCTCAGCCGGTGTCGTAGCTCGGCGTCGGTGACGAGATTGAGCGCTCGCGCGTGGCTTTCGCCTGTGGTTGTGAGGCGGGCTCGTTGATAGTCAAGGTAGGCGGCGAGGAAGCGGCGTATCTCCGGTGCGGTTCGGGCGTTGTCGAGTACGCGGGCGGCGTAGATCATCATCAGGGGGAACGCCCAGCACGCATGCAGAAACCCGAAGGCGGGGCGAAGGGTGTTCTTCCAGGGCGAGAAGAACTCTTCCTCGCCGTTGAGTTCGATCCCGGTTGCGGCCAGAGCGTCGTTGAGCCAGTTGTGGCCGGACTCATGGATGAGGTCGCGAGCCAGTACGGCCGGGTGGTCGGTGTAGTCGATGAACACCGTTCCGGGCAGTCGGCTCGTGGTCCAGCTTCGCAGGATTCCCGTCAGGGGCCGGTGGCTCAGCAGACACACCACGACAGCGTGGGCGGAGAGCAGAGCGCCGAACCCGCTCTCGGCGGCGTGGTCGTAGGCGACACGGGTCATCTGCCGAAGACGGTCCGGAGCCGGCGTGGTGCTGGGGCCGATGACGTAGGTCGGAGCATGCGAGGTAGGCGATTCCTGTACCTGGTTCGGCGGCGGGGCCAGCACGACCGGGAACATGCAGGGTTCCTCGGTGAGCGAGGCGGCGTTGACGTCCAGGTGCTGCGCGTACCACCTGAAGGTGTCGGCGTCTTCGTCGCGGGCGGCACGTTCCGCGCCTTCCAGGGCGTGATGGGCGAGGGCGTACCGGGCGGCGGGATGCGCGGCGGGGAGGGCGGGGGTGCTGGCGCCCAGTGTCGTGTGGATGTGGAGGGCCTTGCGGTGGTGGAGCTGTTCCGTTGCAGGCAGGCGAAAGAGTGCGCTGAGGTCCACGGGGCTCCTTGCGGGGGTGCGGAGGTGGGACCGGGCCGGTTCTGGCCCGGTCCCCTGGTGCGTCCCTGCCGGATCACGGCAGGTGGTAGTGGCGGGTCAGGAACGGACGTCGCTCTGTCCGGCCGGCCAGTAGTCGGCGCCTTCCTCGGAGGTGTGGATGGTGAAGCGGACCTCTTCACCATCGGTGTGCAGGTCCTGTACGGCGGCGAGGAAGTCGGCCGCCCACGTGGTGGTGTTCACTGTCTTTTCCCTTCTGTGATGGTGATCGGCCGGACGCTGGTCGAACGGCGCCCGGTGGGCCGGGGACGGTCAGGTGTTCTTCGTCTCCGGCGGTTCGGGGGTGCCGTTGCCGGGAGGGACCGGGCAACGGCAGGACGCTCCAGGGGACGGTTCCTCGCTCGCGAGGGCGTCCCGGAGCAGGTCGGTGGCGGCGCCCAGCGCCGCGAAGTAGGAAGGCCAGGAGGCGGCCGGGGCGGGTGCGAGGTAGGTATCGAGTACCGGTGTGATGAGGCCGGTGGTCTCGCACGTCAGGTTGCTGCGCGCGATGATCAGGCGCACCGGCTCGGGAAGGCGCGGGGTGACCTTCTCAGCGGTACGGCACAAGGCGCCGGCAGCCGCCGCGTACTCGCCGGGATTGCGAGGAAGGATGCCCAGCCGCCGCCGCGTGTTCCTCGTGGCGGGGCTGTCGTATTGGTGGCCTTCGCAGCTGTCGTAGGTGGCCAGGCCCCAGTGGCCGGTGATGACGTCGATCAGGGGTTTGACGCCCGATTCGATGGCGTCCGCCCACTGCGGGTGCGCGGGGTCGAGGTCGTCGGCGGCGTGGACGCCGGGGAGGCCTTTGGTGTTGATGTTGCCGTAGGCGCTGGTGTGCAGCTCGGCCCGGTGTCGGGGGGCCTCGGGGGCGTCCCAGGTGGCGAGGAACGCGGGGATGTCCCGCATGCTGTTGGGGCTGCGGGGCCGCCATCGCAGGGTCTGGCACCAGGCGCCTTCCGGGTGCGCGGGGTCGGCGAGGAGCGCGGCGGTGGCGTCGATGATCCGCATGCGATAGGCGCAGTAGGCGTCGTGGTCGCCGCCGAGGTTCATGCGCCAACGGGTGGCGATGCATCCACCGCCGCACGTTGACCGGTAGTCGCAGGTGACGCACTTGTTCATGAGCGACTTACCCTGGCCGAGGAGGTTCGAGCCCTTCTGGGCGGCGGTGATCCGGGCCGTGGTGGTGTCCTTGTCCAGGACCGCAAGCTGTGCTTGCGGCCACGGAAGCTCGTCGCAGCTGCCCATGCGGCCCGAGGGGTACAGGGTGAAGACGTGGTCGCACTTCGTCGCGCTGAAGTGACAGAAGGAGGTGTCCAGGCCGCGGAGGCGGCGGATGGTCGGCACGGCCGGGGACAGGCTGATCTTCCGGAAGTGGCCGGCGCGTATCCAGTGCGCGGTGGCGCCGATGACGAACTCGGCGTACTCATCGGGGGTGATCGACCAGGCCGGACCGTTCTCCGTGTTCAGGGCCTGGATCTGCATGATGCGGCTGGTCGGTGTGCGCTTCGTGCTGGAAGCGGTCGGGCGGGTGATGGTGGTGTCGAAGCAGGGGACGAAGCTGACCGAGCGGACGGCGGCGAAGCCGGCCAGGTGGTCGAGGACTTCGGCCGGGCGCCCGAGGACGGCAGGGGTAACGGTGGTGATGATCCCTGCCTGACGACCCCGGTCGGACAGGAGCCCCAGCGCGGCTATCACGGCTGGATAGGTGGGCTTGCCGTCGTATCCGACGCGCCACCGGTTGCCCTCTGCGTCGCCGTCCAGGGAGATCCCGATCCTCAGCTCGGGATACAGCGCGTCGAACAGGTCGAGCCATTCTCCGTCCAGGCTGACGCCGTTGGTCTGCATCGTCACGCGGACCACCTGGGGCATGCCCGCGAGTTCCCGCAGCAGGCCGGCCATGTGGTCCTTGCCCGCCGTCAGGGGTTCACCGCCGTGCAGCCCCACAGCGATGGGGCGCCCGGGGAACAGGCCGGGAAGCAGGCGGAGCTGGTCCGCGCTGATCCGGGCCCCTCCCGGGGATTCCTTGCGCTTCTCGTAGCAGTGGAGGCAATCGATGTCGCAGGTTTCGCCGCGTACCTTCACGATCACCGACACGGCGTCGGTCTCGGGCGAGTCGTCCAGGGCCCGGTACAGATCGGAAACCTGATGCCTCGGGTCAAGGGTGACGTTCACTGGGTTTCTCCCGTCCGGCCCCATCGGAGGGGCTTCTATCCGGGTTTGCTCAACTGGCCACCTGGGCGGCCCAGGCCAGGAACTGGCCGGTCGTGAGGGCGATACGGGTGTCGGCGTACTGGAGGGACCAGTCGTCGCTGTACCTCTGGGGCAGCCACCCGAACCGCCCCCATGCCGGGTCCACCTGGGCGTCCGGGCTGCCGGCGGCGGGCCACGCGACCAGCAGGGCGTTCAGCAGCCGCACCCGGGCCTGCCGGAACCAGTCCGGACACGGAGACGAACCCTCGGCCTTCTCCCAGAGCGGTGAAGGAAGCGCCGTGTGCTTGCCCGCGAGCACGGGGGTCCACTTGTCGCCGAGCAGCGGGAGACCGGCCGCCGCGTTCTCGGCCTGCATGACCGTGACCGACAGCTGCCACAACACCATGCCGGCGCTGTCGTACAGGCCAGCCGAGCTCAGCCCGTCGAGGTCTTCCACCAGGCTGATCGCACGATGCACCCGGTCCGCCAGAGCCCACTTCTGGTAGACGTCACGTTCAGCCGCGCCAAGGGCCGGTGCCTCCTCGCCGCCGTCCATCACTCGAGCTGTCCGCAACGCCGTCAGCGCGGGAAGCTGCCGCCTGATGGCACGGAACCGCCCGAGATCGGTGGCCACCATGTGGAAGGCGCCCAGCTCGGCGCGGAGCGTGTCCATGTCGGCGGCCGTGGACGAGACCAGATCAACACGTACCCCGTCGGCCATCCGGGACCGCACCGCCGGAGCGGGCCCTGCCGGGACGACGATCCGCAGATCGATGTCGCTGCGCGCGTGGGCGACCCCATACCCGACGGGACCCTCCAGCCAGACCTGCGCGCCCGGGTGCTCCTGCCGCAGCTGCTCGGCCACCACGCGGGCGGTGCGCAGCCGCTGCTCGTACCACCGGTTCATCCCGGCCCCTTCCCGGTCAGCAGGGCCCGCGCCGTTTCGGTGACCCAGGCGTCCAGCCGCTCCCGTACGTCGCCGCGCTGCGCCCCGATGTGGGGGGTCACCAGCAGGTTCACCGGCTTGGGGCCGCTGGGGAAGTGGTGGATGTCAGATGCTTCGACCGGGTCCACGGCGAGGCCGGACAGGAGCCCGGTGTCGAGTGCTCGCAGGCAGGCTGTGATGTCCACGGTGGCCAGCCGTCCCACGACGATCAGCAGAGGTTTCCGGGCCGCCGAGTCGCGAAGGAAGTCCGTGCTGACCAGGGCCGTGTTCGCTATGGTGTGGGGAACGGCCACAACGTGGGCGTCCGCCCAGCCCGGCAGGTCTTCGGCGGGCATCTGCGCGAGGTCTTGGCCGATGCTCGGCCGGGCCGCGAAGACGGTGTGTGCCACGTGAGGTGCGAGAGCGTCGGCGCAGGCCCTGCCGACGGGGCCGGCGCCCCACACGGCGACGTTCATCGTCGAGACGGGCACAGACGACATGCACGCGGCTTTGAGGTGTTCGCCGCGGTCGATGCCTCGCGCGCCGAGCGGGATACGGCGGGCCAGGGACAGCAGCGCCGTAAGGCACCATTCTCCGACGGCCGGGGCGGATGCCCCGGGGTTCCGGTGAACGCTGATCCCGCGTTCGGCGAGAAGGCCCGTATCGATTCCGTCCAGCCCCGAACCGGCACGGATGACGTGGCGCAGCGACGGCAGGGCGCCGAGTTCGGACCTTCCGAGCCGAAGCCCGGAGCGCAGCACGATCACCTCGGCTGTCTTGGCAGCCTCGGGCGGGACGTCGCGCAGGTCCGTGAACTCGCGCACGGCGTGCCCGGGGAGCGCGCGGGCGAGCTGGGCCGTATCGGCGGCTCCCCGGGCGGTGAGGACGGTGCGGTTCACCATCGGTCCACCAGCACGTCGCGGTCGTCCTTGAGGGCGTTGAGGATGTGCTGGCCGACCCGGGGAAGGATGTGCAGGGTGGTGATCTCCTCCAGCCAGACCCATTCGAATCCCACCTGCATGGGGTCGGCCGGCTCGGACATACGGGGTTCGGTGCGGCCGTCGGTGATCTCGGCGAGGAAATTGTGCTGCGTCTTGTGCTGCGGCCCCAGGTTGCGGCCGTACTCGCCGGGCACGTACTCCACGACGAACATCTCGCGCACGGTACGGACCTCCAGCCCGGTCTCCTCGCGAACCTTGCGGCTCACGGCGTCCCGCAACGACTCCCCTTCCCTAGCCTTGCCTCCCGGCAGGTTGTAGTGGAACGACCCGCCGCTGCTCCTGTTGTCGTACGACAACAGCAGGATCTTCCCCTCGTGAACGATCGCGGCTTTCACGGACACGCTGATGTTCGGCAGAGCGGTCATGCTCGTCCTCCTAAGGCGGTCGCGGATAGCGGACGGTCTACAGACACGCGAGGGCGTCGGGGTCGGCGACGCGGAGCAGGTCCTGCACGTCGGCGAGGGCATCAGCGCGGAACATGCCCGTGGTGCGGAAGGAGTCCGCCGCGCTGCGCATGGCCGTCATGGCCGCGCGGGACAGCTGGTTGGCGTAGATGGCCATGGCGAACCCGGCCTCGCCGAGTACGGCCTGGCTGATGTGCGGGAAGGCGGTGGGGACCGTGACCAGCGGCACCCCGTTCCACCGATGCGCCGTCGCCATGGCCTGATCACCGGTGGTGTCCTTCGAGTGGACCAGGACGGCGTCCGCTCCGGCCGCCTGGTACGCCTCCGCCCGGTGCAGCGCCTCGTCGAGAGTTCCGCCGCAGATCAGCGTCTCCGTGCGGGCGATGAGCAGGACGTTCCCGGCGGAGGCCGCCTTGATCTCCTTGATCTGCGCGCAGGCGAGGTCGGCGTCGGCCAGGCCCTGCGCGCGGTGTTCGGAGAACGAGTTGCATTTTGGGTAGACGCTGTCCTCCAGGCAGACGGCCGCCGCGCCGGCCGCCGTGAGGTCGAAGGCGTAGCGGCGGGCCGTTGCGGCCGATCCTCCGGCGTTGTCGATGTCCACGACCACCGGCAGGTCGCATACCCGGCGCAAGGACATCACCACGTCGGCGAGGTCGCGGGAGCCGAGGACGTTCTCGTCGGGCAGGCCGAACGCGGTGGACACCTCCAGGCCGGACACCCACAAGGCATCGAAGCGGGAGTCAGCGGCGATACGGGCCGCCATGGCGTTCGCGGCTCCGATCGCCTGCACGGGCAGCCCGGTCTGCTGTGCCTTCTCAAGGGCGCCGTGCAGGCGGTCGGACGGCCGCTTGCCTATCACCGTGGTCACACTTCCTCCATGGGCAGAGCAGGGGTCAGGTTGTGTCCAGCCAGGGCATCCCAGGCGTCCCTCAGCACCGCGGCCCTCTCCTGCGAGGCGTCGATGCGCGCCGTCGGCCCGATCTTCGGGAACGCGGACGGGCAGGACAGGATCTCCGCGATCGCCTCCCGCACCCTCGCCTGGACGTCGATCACGTCCCAGTCCTTACGCACGTCCTCGCCACCGGTCCGCCCGGCCGCTCGGGCCATGGACTGCTCGGTCGCCGTCTCCAGGACGATCGTCAGGCTCGGGGTCACATCGATGGCGTCCGCGAGTTTCGCGTACGTCTCCATCGGCGGCTGGTCGTGCTTGACGGCGAAGAACGCGAGTTCACTGATCAGCCACCGGTCCGCGATCACCGGCCGGGCCGCAAGAGACGGGACGATCAGGCGCGTCACCGACGCTTGCTTGTCGGCGCGCAGCGCGGCCAGGTACCGGTCCCGGTTCTCGGGCGCCGGCCGGTACTTTCCTTCCACCAGATCCGGGGCGGCCTCGGGGGCGAGCCAGTTCGTTGTCAGCACGGCCAGCGGCGTGACGCCATATAGGTGCTCGAACAGGCGGAACAATCCCTTGCGCAGGGTCGTCTTCCCGCTGCCGTCCAGACCCTCGACCACGATGAAGGGGAACACGTTCACTTATTCCACCTGCCCCGCTCCGGTACCGCCCGCGTACTTGGTGAACCGTCCCCGCCACGGAAGCGAGGTGCTGACCAGGTCGAAGAGGCGAAGGTCACCGAGAGCGGCGAGCAGGCCCGGCATCTTCGGCTCCACGATGATGCCCTCGGTGACGGCCCGGCAGTAGGCCATCCGCAGGCCCGCCTCCGAGGCGCCGGCGCTCCTGAGCCGGGCCCGCAGGATGCGGGTCGCCACGCCCAGTGCGACGGCCTTCGCCGCCTCCTCGATCACGTTGACGGGAGCGCCATCGTCCCCGAGCGGTGCGGGAGCGGCCTTGGCTCCTCGCTTGTGACGGATGATGGCCAGGACACCGACCCACCAGGCGGCAGCGGCACACACGGCCTCCACGGCATCCTCGGTGGCCTTGTCTCCGATGCCGGCCGTCAGCGTGCGGGCGATGCCCCGGGCGGGCGGCGCGAGAGCCCCGCTGCCGGGGCCATCGAGTCCGAGCTGCTGCGGCGCCGACAACCAGGTGGACAAGCCCGCATCCTCGGCCACGGGCACCGCGTGCGCGGGCGGCGGGGCCGGGCGGGTCACGAGTTCGCGGGGGATCAGGCTTTCGGGGAGTCCGCAGGCCGCGGCATCGAGATCCGCGGCATTCCTCCACTGGTCCAAGTGCAGGTAGATCCGCTGGTAATGCAGGCCATCCGCCAGGATTTCCCAGGATTCACTCACTGGTACTGACGCGGGAGCGGGGCATCGGGCGAGCGCCAACTTCGGTTCCCTTCCGCTGGTTCGAGTAGAGCAGCGTACTGGCCGCCGCAGGGCCCAAAGGCGCTTCCTACTCCTCCGGATTGACGTCCGGCATCGCCACAACCGGCCGGGCCGAGGCGCCGTCGCCGGACAGGACGGTGCCCGCGTGGCCGTGGAACAGGATGGCGACGGGGGCGATCAGAGCACCGGCGAGGAGGAGCAGGACCTTGCGGACCGGATCTCTGTCGTCGATCGGCTCGTCCACGTGCCGGCCGCTCATAACTGCGCCTCTCGCAGTCGCTGCTCGTCGCCGGGTTCGGCGAGCGCGAGGGCGAGGAACGCGCGGCAGGTCCGGGCGAGCTCCTGGCAGTACACGGCCCGCGCGGCGGCGCTCGCGCCGGGAGCGGGGCGTGCGCCGAGCCTCTTACGGACCTCGCCCGTGATCAGGGCCACGAGCTCGTGCTGCCCGTGCGCGGCCCAGTCCTTCGCCGCGACGGCGGGAAGGAGCTGCTGCTCGGTGTGCCAGGCCAGCGATGAGGTGATGTTGTCCACGGACACGGCCAGCGGCAGGCTGTCCAGCGCCCGGCAGATCACCGCCCGGATCGTCGCCTCATCGAACGCGGCGCGCTCGTGAACCGGGGCGGTCACCGCAGGCCCTCGGCGTGCACGAGATCGAGGTAGGCGTCGCACGTTTCCCCGGGCCAGTGCGCCGGGTCACCGTGCGCCTTGACGAACGCCGCCCCGGGGCAGTCCCGCGACGGCTCGTCGGACGCGGCCTTCGCACTGGCGTGCAGCTTCTGCTGAAGGGTCCGGCGCTCCGGCGGGCCTTCGGAGCGGGCCGGGAGTCCGGTCATGGCGGTGCCAGGGAACACGGTCACGGGTGTCTCCACGAAGGGGTGAGAGTTCTTGGCGGCATGGTGGGCCGCGGTTCTCATCGCCTCGGGGGACGACGGCCCACCACGCGCTGGACAGGCCGGGCCCCGGCGGTCGGAGCGTTCAAGGACCCGGCCAGGTCATTCACCGTAGAGCCGCCATGAGCGAGAACACCATGCTTGCGGTATCGACGTTCCAGGCCGTATATCAGTTGACGCGCCAATACACCGAGGAGGTCAACTGTGCCCGCCGCCAAGGAACTTGACCCGTTACGGAACCTCGCGTCACTCGCCGGGAAGATGCTCCGCGACCGCCGCAAAGCCGCGAAGCTCACGCAAGCCCAGCTGGGGGCGCTGATCCCGCTCTCACAAGGCATGATCGCCGGGATCGAACTCGGCAACGAAGTCCCCAGCCCAGAGGCCGGCCAGCTCCTCGACAACGCCGTGGGCGGGAACGGCGAGCTGGCCGCGATGTGGCACCACGTCCGCAAGGACCTCCACACGCAGGCCACGTATCCGATCTGGTCGTATGCCTACCTGGCGGCAGAGGCCGAGGCCACCCGCATCCAGCACTTCGCGAACATCATCCCCGGCGTGACCCAGACCGAGGACTACGCACGCGCGATCATCACATCCGCCGCGCCGCTTTTCGGCGGCGACATCGAAGACAAGGTCGAGGCGCGAATGGAGCGCAAGGTCATCCTCGACCGCGATGACCCTGTGTGGTTCTGGAGCATCATGGACGAGTCAGCGCTCTATCGAGTCGTGGGCAGCCACGAGGTGATGTGCGCCCAGCTGACCCGCCTGCTAGAGCTCGCCACACGGCCCCGCATCACGTTCCGCGTCCTGCCGTACGACAGAGGCATGCCCGGCGGAGTGATCTCCATCGGAGCGCTCCTGCTGCTGTCCCGACCGGGTAAAAACGAGTCAGTGTACTGGGAGAGCGGCCTCAACGGCGCTTTCTTGGAGACGCCGAGGGAAGTGGAGGTATACAGGTCCTTCTACGACCATCTGGATCTCGATGTCCTGTCGCCACAGGCATCAACTGATCTGATCCGCAAGGCACGTGAGGAGCACCATGCACACTGCGAGCACCACTGAACTGACCTGGCGCAAGTCCACCTACAGCGGCAACGGAACCGAGTGCGTCGAGGTCTCCGACGACCTGCCCGGCACGGTCCCCATCCGCGACAGCAAGCGCACCACCGGCCCGAACATCATGTTCTCGGCCTCGGCCTGGGCCGCGTTCGTCGGCGAGATCCACGCCGAACGCATCAGCTGACCCCAGCGCGGAAGTGCCCTCTCCCCAAAAGTGGTGGGGAGAGGGCACAACCGCATCCGCGCGGAACGCCCCAGTGTACGCAGCCGTCACCGCACAAGGCAGAGGATCGCCCCCTACCGCACCAGCCAGCGCCCGGCAGCCCACGGCGGCCGATTGTTGTGGGGCCGCCACTGCTCAGACCGGTCCGAACAGCACAGCCTGGCGGTCAGCCAGGAGATCAACACACTCCCGGAGCTCGGGTACCGGTGGGCCGGTGTGCTCCCGCATCGACGCGATCGCTTGGATGGTCCGGCCACTGTTGATCAGCTCATCTACCTCGGCGCGTGCTTCGTCCGAAAGCTTGTCCCAGAGGGAAATCTCCATGTCCACATTGAACCCTCTCGCCTGAGTCGAGGGGCAGCCAGTCGCCCTCCAGGCCGGTCTGGCATCTGAGACAGACGCGTCCCCGGGCCACTGGCCGGGCGCGGCAAGGGCGGTGTACGGCCCTTCGCGTGTCATCGGGCAGCGGTGCTGCGCAGGACCGCGTCGACCTCTTTGCCGGTCGTGGCGGTGGGGGTATCGCCGTAGAGGCCCATGACGAACGAGGTGCGGCGGTTGTCGATGGTGGTGACCGTCATCCTCAGGTGGTCGGTGCTGCCCTTGGGGCCGCTGATTTTGAGCGTGACGCTGTGTGCCGGCTGGTCGCCGACCTTCGCCGGATGGGAGTCCTCGAGCGTCGCGGGCCGGTCGGGGAAGAAGAACTCGGCGTTCGAACGGGCCGCGTGCTCGGTCTGCTGCCGCAGGCCGGAGGCCGGGACCACCTGCCGGGACCGCCCAGCCATGACGACAGCGCCAAGCGCGTCTTCTTCCGCTCCGGCGCCCGGCTTCTTGACCATCTGCGAGGTGAAGGCACTCATCAGCTTGGCATCCTTGGCGGCATCATGCTCCCAGCCCGCCGGTATGGCGTAGGACAGGCCCGCCGCGGTGTTGTTCACCCGGGGTCGGCCGGCCAGTGGCGAGTCGTCCACATCACGCGTCAGCCACCAGGCGAGCGTCCCGACGCCGGCCAGCAGCACGACCAGGGCCGTGAGGCCGACGGCCATCATGGTGCCCTTCGCGCGCCACGGCGGGGTCGGGCGGGGCGCGTAAGCCGGGTGGGGCGTGTGGAACGGCTGCGGGGGCGTCGGCGTCAGGCTCGTCATGCCTTTCAGCTTTCCGTCCCGAGGCTGATCGGGCCTGAGTGCAGGTACTCAGAGCGGATACTCAAAGGACCTGGTTCGGGAGGGGATGATCCAGGCGGGGTGGCGCCGCTGGTCATCGTCGGTGTGCTGTCCTCGGCGATAGCCCCGGCTTTGCCGTCGCATCGCAGGGCTCCCGCCCGCGGTCACCGCTTCCTGGCGAGCATGTGCTTCACCGCGCCCCTCGGCAGTCCCCGCCGGAGTCCATGGCAGGCACCGTACGCACTTGCATTGACAACCGGCACTCACGACGAGCCCGTGACCGGCCGACCCGTCCTGCCACAAGGAAGCCGCCGGGACACCAACGCCATGACGGTGCCGGCCCCTGTGAACAACAGCCCGATCCCACCCACGATCACAGGCCCCAACCACAGCGAGAGGAACCCATTGATCCGTGCGTCCCCAGGGGAATCCGCACGATAGAGCACCTCGACCTGCTCGCCCACCTCGTACGACGACGGATCGGAACCCGAGGAGTCCCGAAATCTCCTCGGCGTGCCACCCGAGGGCGTGAACTCGACCACCGGGAACGTTCCGTCAGCTTGCCAGTCCAGGGCCGCCACTGTGCCCCGAGCCCGGACTCCTACTCCGTTGACGTGCCCGTGAGGCGGGGAGATCTCACGAATGGCGAACGGCTCGCCCAACATGGCGAACAGACCAGGGGCGAGTTGGCGTGGCTTGACCGGTCCGGGGCTGCTGAAGCGGTTAAGGTCCCGGGTCGTGACGGAGAAGAGGGAACGGGGCTGTTTTTGCGGGTGCGGCGAGAACGCGGAGATGGGCAGGTGGTTCGTTCAGGGCCACGACGTCACCGCGGCCGCCGCCCTGCGCGCTGTGGAGGAATTGCGCCTGCCGCACCAGCTGGTCTCGGCGGGTTTCGGCCCGGAGCGCTCGGTGGTCGAGGCGGCTGTCCGGGAGGCGGGCTGGGTGCGCTGCTCAGGGTGCGCGTATGTCGGGCCGCTGGCCAACCACACGTGCACCGACGCCCCGGTCGACCAGTCCCCCTCCCCACCCGAACCTGGGATGGATCAGGAGCACGAACGCGCGCTTCCGGGCCCCGCCACAGCACTGCTGGCCGAGTCCGGGGCTGCCCAGGGCCGACTGCTGCCCGGGGCGGCCGACCCGGCGTGGGAGACGGTACCGCTGCATCTGCGCCAGCAGCTCTTCTCCCGGTAGTTCCATGCACTCTCACTGAGGGGCGGCCCCGCAGGGGCCGCCCAGCACTGTGTGCGGGCCTTCTCGTTACCTCCGACGGTTGTGGATTCTCTCAGCCGGAGGGGTAGTGGATCTGTTCTTCGTCAGCCGGGCCCGCGTACAGGAACGGCCTGGGCTGTTCGGCAGGGTCGGGGAGGAAGCCGTACGGCGGCTGGACTTCCGGGCCTTGCCGGATCGTCTGCCGGTGTTCGTGGACGATCAGATGCGGCCGGTCGAGCCGGCCTGTTCCTGGTTCCGCCACCTGGCCTACATGGGGCGGGACCCGGAGGACACGCTGCGGCACTACGCCTACATCGTGCTGCGGCTGATGGAGTTCCTGGCGGAGCGGGGCCGGGACCTGGGCACGGCGGCGGAGTCCGATCTGGTGGCCTACCGGCGGTCGCGGATCGAGTTGCAGGACGCGCCGGTGGGCGGGACGGTCTGGGACCGCGAGGCGTCGGTGATCAACACGCTGCTGGACTGGATGGTCGGGCAGGGCCTGCGCCGGGCGTCGCCGCTGCGGGCGGTCGGCTCGACGAACCCGCTGTCCACCGGGATGAGCCGGGACATGGACATCCGGCACCTGACGCTGAGGCAGTACGTGTTCTTCCGGGACGTCGGGCTGGGCGGGCAGACACTCGACGGCGAGGTGGACCGGGCCTTCCGGGGCCAGGCGCCGAACCGGAGCCGGGCGGCGGCCGACCTGGCGCTGACGTCGGGGATGCGACCGCAGGAGTGGTCCACGACGCTGCTGCCGGAGCTTGCGGTCGGGACGCGGCGGCCCGGCGAGGGGACGGAGTTCGACCTCCAGGCGTGCGCGAAATACAAGAAGCACCGGGTTGCCTACGTGCCGCCGGACGCGCTGACCTCGGTGGACCGGTTCGTGCTGGTCGAGCGGCCGGAGATGGCCGAGTCCATGGCCCGCACGCTGGAGCGTCGCCACCGGGACCTGTTCGTCGTCGTCGAGATCGACTACGCACGCCGCCGGTTGCGGGGACGCTGGCAGGGCCGGGACCGCGAGTTCGCCTGGTCGGCGATGCCGCCGAGGTTGCGGCGGATCACGGTCCATGAGGGGCCGGGCGGGCTGGAGCCGCTGGCGGTGTTCATCGGCCACGGCAGCCTGATGCTCACCTCGTCGTCCTGGGACCGCGTCCGCTACCAGGCATGGGACCGCATGACGGCGGTCCGCGGCGACGAGCGGGCCCCTCAGCTCCCCCAGAAGCGCTGGCGGTTCCACGATCTGAGGCACACGTTCGCCCTGCGGCTTCTGGACTTCCTGATGCGGCGGGCGGCCGAGCGCGAGCACACGGCGTCGAGAGTTGGCACGGCGACGCTCGCCGAGCACATCGCCTTCAACCCGCTGCTGATCGTCAGCCGCCGGCTCGGCCACGCGAGCCCAGCCGTGACCTACGAGTACCTGCGCTACCTGGAGGACACGATGTCCTACGTCGACGCCGCGTTCGCCCAGTGGGCGGCCGGCGACGGGGACACCTACGCGGACATCGCGCTTCGGGCCTTGCGGGTCGAGGAGGCCGGTCATGCCGCGACGCGGTGAACGCCGCCGGGACTTCCGGCACGAGGACCCCGACCTGGGGCCGGTGAGGATCGGCGTCCGGCAGGTCCTCACGCCGGACGCCAGGGGCAAGAAGCGGGTCCTGCACTTCGACCCGTCGCAGTTCGCCTGCCGGACGCTGGCGGCCGAGCTGGCGGACGAGTGGGTCGAATACATCGAGGTGATGAGCCGCAGGACGGGCACGGCCAACAGCCACCGCCACGGGCTGCGGCTGTTCTGCGCGTTCGTCGACGAGCAGCTGGTCGGCCGGGCGCGGGAGGCGTCCCTGGCCAGGACGGACCCGGATCTGTCCATGGTGCTGCTGGCCTGGGAACAGTCGCTGCCGGCCCAGTGGCCGCGCGGGTCGACACGGCCCGGGGAACTCGCGGCGAACATCCGCATCCTGATCAACCGGCGCCAGCGGCACCCCGACCGGGAACTGGCTCCGCGGCTGGCACGGATTGCAGGCCAGGACCACAGCCTGGCCTGGGGCGTCACCCAGGAGCTGGACGAGTTCTCCCGCAAGGACAAGACCGCGTTGGTCAAGGCGGCCTGGGACGACGTCGCCCGGCTCCGCAGGCGGCTGAAGGCCGGGTGGGAGATGGCCGAGGCCGGCGGGCACCCGGCCGAGCACGGCTGGTCGCGGATGCCGGATCTGCTCTGGGCCCTGGCCCACAGGGCCGTGTCCCCTTGGGAGATGGCCAAGACGGTCCCGTTCCCGCTGGCGCCGGAGCTGGCGGCGCTGATCCCCGACAAAGTCCGCACCGAGGGGAAAAGCTGCGGGATGCGCGGATACTTCCTGGTCTGCGGCCTGCTCAACCAGCTCTATCCCAACGGGCGGGACATGCACGCGTTCCGGGTGCTGCTGGTCGCCGCCACCGGCCATTCCCCCGAGGAGGTCACCGGGCTGACCGAGGACGCGGTGGAGTTCACCGAGGGCGGGGTCCGGCTGACCATGATCAAGAACAGGGCGCGCAGAATTCACCGCCGGGCCTTCACCCGCATCGACGCGATGCGCGCGGTTGAGCACGTTCACGAGTACGCGGACCGGCCCCGCCTGGAGGTGTCGGCGATCGTCCGGCAGCTGATGGATGTGACCGCACCGTTGCGCGACCTCTACAGCGAACGTCCGGCGCCGCTGTTCCTGCAAGGGACGCTGCTTCCGGCCTTCGAGTTCACCGTCGGCCGGGGCCGGCTGCGGCTGTTCGGACGGTGGGTCAAGGAGATGGGGCTCGACCTGGAGGGCCGGATCGACATCCGGCGGCTGAGGAAGTCGGTGAAGGTGGAGAAGGCCGTCGCCTTCGGCGGCCGGATCACGGACATCGCTGATGACCACCACGAGGAGACGTTCCGCGGCCACTACGCACAGGGCACCACCCTGCGGATGATCTCCGGACAGGTGATCACCACCGCCCAGCAGTCCTGGTTCGACAAGGCCACCACCGGCCCGGTTGTCCTGGACGCCGCGGCCGAGGCAGCGCTGGAGGAAGCCGCACCGGCCCTGGCGGAGCTGGGGCTGAGTGCCGAGCAGGTCGAGGACCTGCGAAGCGGCGCGATGGAGATGGGCGTCACCAGCTGCCGCGACCCGTTCGACTCGCCGTTCTCCCGCCCCGGTGATCTCTGCACGGTCGCGCCGTTGCGCTGCCTGGAATGCCGCAATGCCTGGATTCTGCCCTCCCACCTGCCCCAGCTCCTGCTGTTCGCGGATCACCTGGACCGGTTGCGCACCCGGCTGAGCCCGGTCCACTTCCACACCCTCTGGGGCCAGACCGCGAACAACCTCGCGGCGGTCCTCGCGGAACGGACCGAGGCGGAGACCGCCGCCGCCCGCCGGCACATCGACGAAGGCGCTGCCACCTTGCAGCTTCCCCTCACCGCACGCGCGGAGTTCGACGCATGAACCGCATCGCCCCCCAGCTGTCGGCCGATACGGTCTTCGGCGCCGAGGAACCGGTCCTGGCCTCACACACCCTGCTGCCGGACGCGGTCAGCCCCGTGTTCGGGCAGCGCGACGAGTGGAACTTGAACGGAGTCCTGCGGCGTCCGGCGAACCTGCACCCGGCCGAGTGGAAGCTGAAGTTCGACGCCTTCACCGACGTCTGGAACCTTCGGGCCCGCGAGCTGGCCATGATCCTGCTGAACCCGCGGCACCCCAAGGTGCTGGCCGCCGGGATCACCACGCGGCGCCGTCCGGTCCAGCCGAAGACGGTCATCCAGAGGCTCGGACCCTTGCGGGCGCTGGCCGCATGGGCCGAGGAGCGGGGACTGCCGCAGGATCTGGGGGCCTGGCCCGAGCATCAGATGCACGTCCGCGTCGCCGGCCTGAAAGAGGGCAGGGCCGTCTCCACCGTGGTCGGCCACATGACGGCCATCCGTGAGCTCCACCGCTACGGGCCGCTGCTGACCAGCGGCGGCCTGCCCCGAGACCCCTGGCTCGGCATGTCCTCGCGGGCGGCCTTGGGGATGTCACCGAGCGACAGCCGGACGCTGTCGACCCCAGTGATCCCTCCGGAGGTGTGGTTCCCGCTGGTCCGGGCCGCCTGGACCTATATCGACACCTTCGCTCCGGACATCCTGCGAGCCCAGGAGCGCTGGCGCCAGCTCCAGGCGGAGGCGAAGCGGTCGTCAGCGGGCGCGGAGGCCCGGCTGCGGGCCTGGCTGGCCGACCCGAACAACCTCGTCCCTCTGCACGACGAGCACCTGCCGCCGCGGATCACGGACGCGGGCCAGGTCCACTGGGGCCTGCTGTCGTTCCTGATCGGCATCGACAAGCGGGCCCGCATCTTCAACGAGCACCGCGGCCTGCGAGAGATCGTAAGGGAGGCCGTCGACCGGGGCCAGTGCGCGAGCGCCAGCGTCCTCCCGGAGTATGCGCAGGTCAGGCGCATGGATGGCTCTACTGGCGGCTGGAGCCGCGGACTGACATCCCGCAGTCTGAACCGGGAGATCGAGATCCTCCGGATCGCCTGCTACATCTTCGTCACCGCGCTGAGCATGATGCGCGACTCCGAGGTCCAGGAGATCGTCAAGGGCTCGGTGGTCGAGCGCTTCGGGGCGCCCGCCGTGGTCTCGACGGAGGTCAAGGGCGAGGAGGACTTCCCCCGCAAGCACTGGTGGATCATCGAACCCGTCGCCCGAGCCCTCGCACTGGCCGAGGCGATCACCCCGCACCACGAGCGGCTGTTCACCGGCATCGCCGGCGAGGCCCGGAACGCGGAGCGATTCACGGCGAACGAAGGGATCAAGGCGTTCGTCGAGCACGTGAACGCCAGGACCGACGTCAACGGCCTGGAGCCCATCCCCTCCGAGCGGGTCGCCCCGCACATGTTCCGCCGGACCATGGCCATGCTGACCGACCAGTTCCCCGGCTCCGAGATCGCCCTGGGCATCCAGCTCAAGCACGTCGCCTCACGAGCCCTGGCCAACCGCGCCACCCAGGGCTATGCCGCCTCCGCGGCGTCCTGGGCCAAGCACCTGGACGCGGCGATCGAAGCCGCCCGGTTCCGCGGCCTGCGGGACCTGTTCGACGCCCACAAGGCGAACGAGCCGATCGGCTTCGGCCCCGGCGCCGAGCAGCTGACCAGGACCTTCGACAAGATCCGCGACACCGTCGCCGCCCAGGGCGGTGACGCGACGGTCGAACACGCCCTGCTGAAGCAGGCCCGCGTCTCCATCCGCTTCGGAACCCTGAACAACTGCCTGTTCGACGCCGCCAACCCGGCCGGCGCTGTCTGCCTGGAGAACACCGTGATCCCACCCGGCCACACCGGTCCCCTGCCAGACCGCTGCCGCCCGGGCCGCTGCGGCAACAGCATGATCGGCCCCCAGCACGTCGAGATCTGGGACAGCGAGGAACGGTCCCTCACCAGACTCCTGGAAACCCGCCGCCTGGCCCCCGGCCATCGCGCGGCCCTCGAACAGCAGCGATCCGAAGCACAGGCCGTTCTGCGGAAGGCCGGACGATGACCGACACGAGCGTCTCGATCAAGACCGAGCACAAGCTCCGCGCGGCCATGGACCGGCTCCTGGCGGGCAAGCCGCAGCACAGCGACGGCCGGCTCACGAAGAACAACCTCGCCCTGGAAGCGGGCGTCAGCCCCGCCACGATGTTCCGCGCGAAGTCCGTCCTGGCCGACTGGGACGCACACATCGACACCCACGGCAGCCTCACCCCCGGCGAGGCCCGCCGGGACGCCGACATCAACGACCTCCGCCGACAACTCGCCGCAGCCAAGAAGGAGATCACCGAACTCAACCAGCGGCTGACCGCCGCCACGACGGTCATCGCCTCGCTCCACCACGACAACCAGATGCTGCGGACCGAGGACGAGGCGAGCACCGTCGTCGCCTTCCCGTCACAGCCCCGGACCGATCGCCACCCCCAGGGGTGAACTCCGCGATGAGAGACCCGCTCTCAGCCCGCCCGCCCTCGCTGGCCATCACGACAGCCGACGAACCCGCCACAGCAGGCCAGCGGCATCTCATGAGAGTTCCAAACGGTGGAGAACACTTCCGGAGGCCCGCGCAGGAGCTGGTGTCGCCCGCACGAGGGCCGCTGGCGGCCCGGGAGAACCGGCATCTGCTGTCCGCGGTGAGGGCCGCCGCCGGGATGCGGATGACCGGCGCACACTGGCTCCTACTGCTCACCACCGGCCGGAAGACTTTCGGCAGCCCGCGCAGCCAGCGTGCTCAGGCGCTGTACGCGGTGCTGGAGCAGGTGGCGGTCCAGCACGCGACGCCCGCCGAGCATGAGGGCGCTGACCCCGTCGTACAGCACAGCTAGCTATTAGCTAGGACTTGTCCGGGCGATCACGTGCGGAGCCAGATTGTGAGGGCTGCGACGGTTGCGGTGCCGAGGTAGACGTACCGGCGCTTGTCGTAGCGGGTGGCCACGGCTCGATGCTGCTTGAGCCGGTTGATGGCCCGTTCGACGGTGTTGCGTTTCTTGTACCGCTCTTCGTCGAAGCCGGGTGGCCGGCCGCCGTGTGAGCCTTTGCGGAGCCGGGCGGCCTGGCTGTCGGTCTTCTCCGGGATGGTGTGCCGGATGCCCCGGCGTCGCAGGTACTCGCGGCAGGGTCGGTTGCTGTAGGCCTTGTCAGCGGCGACGCTGTCGGGCTTCTTGCGGGGCCTGCCCAGCCCAATCTTTGGGACCCGGATCTTCTCCAGAACCGGCTTGAACTGCGTGCAGTCAGCCCGCTGACCTGGCGCGACGATCAGGGACAGTGGGCGGCAGCGGCCATCTGCACTCAGGTGGAGCTTGGTGGTGAAGCCGCCGCGCGAGCGGCCCAGGCCCTCACCTCCAGCACCACCTCCACCAGGCGGGCGTGAAGGCTCTGCCACGCGGTTTCGCCCTGGTGTTCTGACGGTTCGGCCTCCTTTAAGGCGGGTACCGGCGGCGGGTCGGTGCGGGCGCCGGCCGCGTGCTGATGCGCCCGCACGATAGTGGAGTCGACGGAAACGTCCCAGTCGATCTCGCCTGCGGCGTCGGCCGCGGCCTGGACCTGCTGAAGCAGACGCTCCCACGTCCCGTCGGCCGACCACAGCCGGTGCCGTTCGTAAACCGTCTTCCAGGGCCCGAACCGTTCGGGCAGGTCGCGCCACTACACGCCGGTCCGCACGCGGTGCAGAATCCCGTCGATCACCTGCCGGCGGTCCCGCCACCGGCCACAACGCCTGTTGCTGACCGGCAGGAACGGCCGCAACCGTTCCCACTCCGCATCACTCAGATCACCCCGCCCCATGACCACATCAACGACCTGAACAGGGAGTAGTCACATGATCGGCCGGACAGTTCCTAGTCGTTCTGGTGCTCATGGCAGCGGCCTGGGTGTGATGCCGATTGTCGCCAGACCCAGGCCGCTGCCCGGGACGGTCACCCAGTCTCAGGGTCGGCCGCAGGCAGGGTGGCCGCGGTGACGTCAGTGCCGTCGGCGAGGTGGCGCACACCGGCCTTTGGCGGGTACTCGCCAGTGACGTAGGAGTCGATGGAGAAGCTGAGGGGATCGCTGGCCCCGGGGATCGGATCACCGTTGGCTCGCAATGGGATGAGCTCGTGGGCTTGGGCCCACAGGGCTCCCGCCTTCCCTGCGGGAATGACGAGTTTCTGCTCCTTGCTCTCCGACTTGAGGATGGACACGCTGGTCCGCGTCGAATAGCCGAGCTCGAGGGAGAGGCTGACGTGGGACTTCATCGAGGCGATACCGCCCGGGGCTTGGACGCCGGCTTCGTAGCCGACGGTGATGCCGGTCTTGAGACTGAACTCCTTGCTCCTCTCGGTGGTGACCCCACTGTCGACCCTGTGCCCGATCTCAGCGGGGTTGGATCCGTTCCGGTTGTCGCGGTGCATCACCGTCTTGAACCAGCGCCTGCGTTCGATCTTGTAGAAGGGGGTCTTGAGGATTCTGTCCTTCTCCGGCCAGCTGTCGTCCTTGACCATCGTGTAGGGGACGGTGACCCTGCGGTCGGGCTTCGCGATGAGGTCGACGGGCTTGTCGTACGAGTTCATCTTGGGGACGTCGGGGCCGCTGAGCGTCTCGACTACTGCTGGCAGGTCCAGCACCCACGTGACGTCCGTCGGCCCTGGCCTGTCGTAGTTGGGGACGGCGGTCAGCGTCCCCGGGGCGACCAGCAGGCGCTCCTCGCTCCCATCCGGGTATGGAGGCGTGATGATCTCCCAGACCGATACGTCGCCGTACTTTCCGCCGCTCTTCCTGTCGTTCCAGATCTCGTTGCCGATCTCCGCCCTGCGTACCAGCTCTCGACCTTCGAAGGTCTTGCGGACGCATGCGAAGTGGTGTTCCTGGGGCGCCTGGTGACCCTTTGTGAAGACGTCACCCAACGCGACGTACCCGGGCGGCGGGATTGGCCGCCACACGGACCCGTCCAAGGTTGACCCCGTGCCTCGGTCAGTCCAGATGCATTCGAAGCGCAGTGGGGGCTTCAGGATCTCGTTGGCCTTGTCGACCTCCCTCACCATCAGGCCAGTCAGCGGGGCGGCGTAGCCCTTCTTGCCGATCGACCCCAGGTACCAGTCGCCGACTGTATGGCGCCACGGAGCCCAGAACGACCCGTCCTTGGCGGCGCCCGACTTCTTGTCCCACCACGCCAGCCACACCCACCCAGGGGAAGAGAAGACGAGTTCAAGCGGGCCGTAGCGCTGGACGATCCGAGCACTCATGTCAGCGCCTGCCATTTCCGCAGGCGGTCCGTAGGTAACGCCGTCTTCCAGCTTTTGGCCTTCCAGCACCAGCACTCCCTGGCTCTGTCGTGTCTGCCCCCGCCACCAGCCATTCCGATGCACACGAACGAAAATTACGATAGACGACATAGGGCAAATGATGGCTACTTTGGGTAGTGACACGCCCGGGGCGGTGCCGGCGGCTGCCCGAAAGGCCTCCCCCAGAACAGTGAGGCTCACTAGGGTCCGACTTCAAATCGATCTTGCCCAGAGCAGGAGCGATGCGAGTGTGACCGCGGCTTCATAGGAGGTGGCGGTCTTCTCGTAGCGGGTGGCGATGCCTCGGAAGCCTTTCAGCTGGTTGAAGCAGCGTTTCGACCGTGTTGCGGCGGCGGTAGATCTCGCTGTCGAAGCCCGTCGGTCGGCCGCCTCGCCGGCCTCGGTTGTGGCGGTGCCGTTTCTGGTCGTTCTTCTCCGGGATGGTGGATCCGATTCCGCGTTTGCGCAGGTAGGCGCGGAACCCGTGTGAGCTGTAGGCCTTGTCGGCAGCGGGGCCGGCCCGGGCCGGTGCGGGGTACTCGGATCCGTTCGAGCAGGGGGCGCGCGCAGATGCCGTCGTGTCGTTGACCGGGAGTCAGCAGCACGGCCAGGGGTCGGCCTCGGCCGGAGCAGGCGAGGTGGATTTTGGTGGTCAGGCCTCCTCGGGATCGACCGAGGGCGTGATCGTCCGGTTCGTCCGTCCGGTGCTTCCCCCTTTTCGGCCGGTGGCGGCGGCATGTTGGTGGGCGCGGACGATGGTGGAGTCGATCTGGACCAGCCAGTCGATGTCGCCGGCGGCGTCGGCCCGAGCCTGGATCTGCTGCAGGGCCCGGGTGAACACCCCGTCGATGGCATAGCGGCGGAAGCGGGTGTAGACCGTCTTCCACGGACCGTAGCGTTCCGGCAGGTCACGCCAGGAAACCCCGGTCCGGATCTTGTAGACCATCCCGTTGATGACCCGGCGATCCTCCACCCGAGGCCGACCCCTGACCGCACTCGGTATGAGCGGGGCCAACAACTCCCACTCCGCGTCCGATAGTTCGTGGCGACGTATCACGACACCGTGATCCAACACGCAAAGGATCTTTTGAAGACGGACCCTAGTACGGGCAGGTCGGCGCCGCCGTGGTCGACGGCGGCGGCGGTCATCGCCATGTCGTATCCGTCGGCGGGCACGGGTGCCGGCTGGCCTGCAGGTAGCGGGCCGAATTCGGAGGGCCCGCACGTGGCGTGGGTACAGACGGCGTGGTGGAAGGCTCCGTCGGTGCGTACGGCCACGGTCACGGCCGCGTCGAGGGGCTGCTGGCAGTGCACGCACTGGCTGTCGGTCAGGGGAGGCGAGAGCAGCCGGTCAGGAATTCGCGTGTCCTCTTGGTGAGGCCGTGCGAGCATCGGCAGGTGATCGACGATGAGGAGCTGTTTGCCGCCGACCTGATCGGAAGGCGACTGCTGAAAGTGACCACAGCTTGGCATCACTACGCTGACGACGATCCGTCACTGGTGCACCTGTGGCTTCACCTGGAGAGTCTGGGCCCGGTGCTGTTCCACACGCCCTCGACCGGCTTGTCCCTGCGAGCCGGTCAGCCGCATGGACCGTACTCGATGGGGGAGTACGGAAGCCTCTCCGTGACCGACGATTCGCCGGATGTTCCGGTGACCCGGTTCGTCGGACAGACGATCCGCTCGGTTCGGCAGATCGACTACAACGACGGCCATGTCGGCTTCACGGCCGGCCTCACGCTCCAGTTCCCCAGCGGCAGCATCCGCCTGCTCGGCCTCGTGGACGACCTCCTCATCGCCCACGACCAGCATCTGGGCGCTGTCGAGGCCCACCTGCACGAGGATGTGAGCCTCGCGCGGGTGGTGCAGACCTCCGGGGGTTGCCCATCACAGTGGGATGCCTGGACGACCACGGGTCAGTACCTGTACCTGCGGTACCGGCACGGCGAGGGGAGCGTCGAGCAGCATCCGAGCGAGGACGTCGACACCTGGGACGGCGAGGAGTCGAGTCTGTGGACCAGCTGGGACGACGGAACCAACGGCAGCTGGATCGACCTCACCGACTTCCTCACCACGGCCGGCCTGCTGCTGGCCCCGGGCGCCGAGGTCCACACCACCAACGGGCGTGGCAGGGGAGCGGACACCGGACTCCGTCCGGCTTAACCGGCCTGGTTAGGCGTTGCTGCTACGCCGGTGGTGCGGCCGTCTCGTCCTCCCATTCGCGGACCTGCCAGCCGGCGAGGGTGCCATTGCGGCGGCTGACGCGCTAGCAGGACGGTATACCCCTTCAGCTCCAGGGATCGGGAATGAGCTGCTCCTCTTCTGAACGTGCTGACGGCAGCGTCAGGCGTTGCGCGGTCTTGGCGGCGGGATCGGCGACGAGGACGTCGGGGACCTCCGCCTCGAGGAGCCGCAGGTAGCCGATCGCGCCAAAGGTGATGGTGCGCACGTCGAGCCACTGCACGAGCTCACGTAGCTCGTCGAATTCGTCCGGGTGGACTTCCTGGCGGACGGTCAGGAAGGCGGTGTCGATCTGCGCCCGCGGGAGGTGGAGGGAGGTGGAGGGAGTCGACGCCATGCTGGGCGGCGGCATCCAGGGCCGTTCCCCACCGGGCGAGGATCTCCTCCAGGTCCTCCTATGATCGATGCATGCCGTCGTCCCTTCCCACGTCCCTTGCTGTTTCCGACGCCATCACCCACTACCGCCAGCTGTGCGAGCTGACCATCGATGAGCTGGCCTACGTGCTCTTGATGCTCGATTACCCGATCTCGGCCGACGCCCTCGCGGAGATGGAGCGATGTGCTCGCCCTGTGACCGTCGACGATCTCGTCGCCATTGCCTATGTGCTTGACACGACCCCCGCGGTGCTGCTGTCGCACATTCCCATTGACATGCCGGAACCCGAGGGGCCCCTCGCCACCGGTCTCCCCGGCGACATCGACCAGGTCGAACTCCGCGCCTGGCTCGAGGGGAAGACCACGCTCGACCGCGAGTCGCGGGTGGGCTGGTGGAAAGAGCGGGTCGCCCGCCTCAGGGTCCGGTCGGCGCACCACGAGGAGCAGCTGCAGGGTGCGTACGCGGAGCTGCGCGAGCTCGGTGATCTGGCGCTCCAGGAAGCAGACGCCCCACCGGTGCAGCGCCTTCAGCGACGCATCCAGGACGGCGAGCACGCACTCAACCAGTCCGAAGTCGCACTGGCGCTGACTGAGCATCGACTCGACAACCTCCGAGAAGACATCTGACAGTCGAGTCCTGTCCAGTCAAAGTCGACTACCCATAGGAGACTTTGACTGGTCTTCTGTCGTCAAGGTGGCACATCCGGTACATCAACCAGTAATACTGACAGGGCGTTTGTGAATGTTTTCGCAAGTGCTGATGTACAAGAAGAAAGCTCGGAAATCGGTCGGGTGGCCCTCAAGGAGGCCAGCTTCGGCTTCCGGGCGTGGTCGGGATCCGGGTCTCGGGGATGCAGTGTGGAACTGTGGAGCCGAGACGCAGGTCCCTGTGAAGAGGGCACCACCTCGACACGCAGGACTGAACGAGAGGAAACGGGGGCGATCATGACCGAGGATCAGCCTCGGTTACCCGAGCAGCCGACGCAGGGCCATGTAACAGCTTCACAGGCCGTGCCGCCGCGACCGCAGGTTCCGCCCGTTGTCATGGCCGAGCAGTGGGCCGCCGGGTTTCAGCAGGCGCATCACCGCGAGCCGACGATGTCCGAGTACCAGGCCGCTGTCCATGCCGGACTGATCGCTCCCGAGCGCTGGCCCCGTGATCCGTCGATGCAAAAGATGGCCGACGGAGCCAAGCAGATCGTCAACGGTTCCCGGGGCTTCTTCAACACCAAGGTCGCGTCGGCCGTCGAGAACTCTGGAGCCAAGAAGTTCCTCAGTAACCGGGTTGCCTCCGCCGCACAGGGCGCCGCACGCTCGATGCGGCAGAGTACCTCGCGTCCGGAATTGGCCAAGCTGAGTGGGCTGGCCACCTTCACCCTTCCCGCCGCGGCGTTCTTGGCGATCATCTCGCTGTTCATGCCGGTCGCTTCAGCCGTGGGCTTCTCGGTGAACTACTTCAGCGACGAGACCGGAGGTGAGGGTGGCTTCCTGCTCTTCATCATGCTCGTGGCCATCGCTGCCTCTGCCGTGGCAGTCATCCGCAAGGCGAACTGGTCCCGCATTACCGCCGGAGTCGTGGGCATTGTCGCCAGCCTGATCGGCATGATCGACGGATTCGGGACCATGGGCTTCGTCAGCGGCACCCGTTACGCCTCCGTCGGGGCGGGCGTGGTGCTCCTGGCGCTGCTGTCGGTCGTGATACTGGCTGCTGCAGTCCTCATCCTGCTGCCGCCGCATCAGGCCTCTGCCGTTCCGCCGATGCCGAGCACGCCGCCGGTCCAACCTCCGCAGAGCTGAACCAAACCGACTGTCCAGAACGAACGAAGGAAGAACACCATGAACCCCACCAGGACCGCACGTGCGACGCGGCCCAGGACCGCCGTGTCCGCCGCGGCCCTGGCCGCAGGTGCTCTCATACTCACCGCCTGCAGCGGGAGGAGCGATGCCGCTTCCTCGCAGAGCCCCAGCAGCAGCCAGGCCTCCAGCTTCGACGGTGCCTACATCTCCATCACCGACGGGGCGCGCGGCGGCATCGCCGCCATCGACGGCCACAAGATCACGTACATCAACGTCACCGCTGGCGACCAGCAGTGCCAGCTGACCACGAAGGCCCTCGGCGACATCAAGCACGGCTCGATCGTCAAGGAGGGCAAGACCGACAAGGGTCAGTACCAGGTTCTCTCGACCGGCACGATCAACGACAGCCGGACCAGTGTGCTCTGGGACGACGTCAACGGCTCCGACCGGACAGGCACTGACCCGGGATCCGGATCGATCTCGATGTCGGACAGCATGATCACGCTCGGGTACACCTTCGCCTATTCGATCGACCAGGTGCAGCTCATCCCCGCTGGCAGCGACCAGGCGAAGGCCTTGATGGCCAAGGACTGCAACCAGCAGAGCTGATCGCCGCACCGTCCAAGCAGCACAGAACCCCGTGGACGTGATATCCACGGGGTTCTGTCTTTTCTCCGACACCTAACCCCTGGAGCTGCTGCGCCCGGTACTCCTCAATCGTCTGCGGTGGCCGGCCGTACTTCGGCGCGTGCTGCTCGACGAAATCCAGCTCAGCCCACGCTGCCGGCTGCCGGATCCTCGACCGGGCGACGCCTGCCTCCCCGCACCCCACAGCAAGCTGCCGAAGAGCGAGCGGAAGAGGGAGAAGAAGGCGCGCGGCCGCGCCCGGGGCTAGGCGTCGGATTTGCTGGCCGCAATCGGACGCGGCGCGATGCACATCCGGGCGCCGTCGTACTGCACCGTCTCGCCCGGCAGGATCAACAGGCCCGGCTCTCCGTACCGCCAGTCGGCGCCAATCCGGCGGACCTGGACCGCCGGGCCCCGGGCGCCGGCCATGAACACCGTCGGGTCGACTTCCCAGCAGTGCCCAGCGAGCCACTGTTCCAGAGCCGCGAAGTCCTCGCTGCTCGCTCCGCGTGGCCACTGGTACGTACTCGTCACGTCGTTCCCCCTTATCCGTGAGCGGATATCGGGATCGATCCTGCCACCGAGCACTGACACGTCGGCCGCGCCTGCTCGCTGTCCGGCGCTCGCTGTGGGATCAGCAGGCGTAGCCCGGTCGGCAGCACCGCTTTCGTAGGCGCGCCCGCAGGGTGGAGCCTTCGAAACAACCGGCTGCGGATGTGGCTATGGCGACGGTCAGGCTTCTCGGTGGATCACCAGGCCCCGGTCCTTCGTCCACGTCCGCAGCCGCTCGCGGTCCCCGCCGGCCTTCGCCCACAGGGTGATCGTCACCCCGTCCACGCCGCCGTGCGAACCCACGAACGAAGTGAACTTCCCCAACGCCACGGTGCCGTTCTCCCAGGTCCCCTCGATGGCGGGGCCGCTCTCCCGGAAGGTCACCGTGACATGAAAGCATTCCGCCGCAGCAGGCTCCTCGCCGCCCGGCAGGCCGGGCACCGGCACGCTCACTGTTGTGCCTCGGCGCGCTGCTTCTCCGCGACCTTGTGCCACGGGTTCTTGGAGCGGGCCTGTCAGTGCCGAATACCTCAAGCGGCACCTGCTGCACCAGGGCGTCTACCTCGAACGCATCCGCGGCGACAGGGTCCTGCACGAAGCACTGGCCGTCGGCGCCGACCCGCTGCACCTCGCCCTGGTCTTCAACCTGTCCCACACCGCCGCGAGCCGCTACGCGGCCATCGCCCAGAACCTGCTTGACGACCAGACGGGAGTCCACCGAGATGCGGTCGGAAGGGAGAGCGGGCGCTCTTGACGGCCGCCCGCAAAGAGATCCGCGACCGAACGACGCTGGCAGAGCAGACAGAAAGGACCGACACGGCTGCTGTCGAGGAGCTGCCGTTAAACCAGTGGCGTCCCCGTGGACGAACCTCATAGCTTGTGCACTCGTGACTGATGCTCCGAAGATGCGCCCGAATCCACACGACCTCGGCCGGGTGTTCAACGAGGTGCCGGAGCTCTACGACCGGGTCCGGCCGGGATACCCCGACGAGCTGTTCGCGGACCTTGTCGCCGTCACCGGCGCGGACGACAGCTCGTCGGTGCTGGAGGTGGGCTGCGGCACCGGTCAGGCGACGCGCTCGCTGGCAGCACTCGGATGCTCAGTGACCGCCATCGAGCCGGGCGCAGACATGGCCGCACTCGCTCGCCAACGGATCGCATCTTTCCGCAACGTCGAAGTCGAGACGTCGACGTTCGAGGAGTGGGACGACCGCGGCCGACGCTTCGATGCTCTCGTGGCTGCGTCGTCGTGGCACTGGGTCGACCCGTCGATCGGCTGGCAACGGGCGCACGACGTGCTCCATCCCGGAGGCTGGATGGCGCTGCTCGGCCACGTCGTTGTCCGCCGGCCGGGAGAGCCAGAGGTATACGCCGAGACCGCCGATCTCCACGAGCAGTTCTGCCCCGGGAACCCCGGCTGGGGTCATCCTCCCCTGGAGGACGACGTGCGCACCACCGATGAGGGCTGGGGCCTGGTCGACGATCCCGGAGGACTGTTCGGCCCAACGATCGTGCGCTGGTACCCGACCGTTCAATGGTTCAACGGAGACGGCTTTGCCGATCATCTTCGCTCGTTGTCGCTGTACCGGAGGCTCGACCGCGACGTCCGTGAGCCCCTGCTCGACGCAGTAGCCGAGCGCATCCGCACGCGGATGGGCGACCGAGCATCACGCCGTTATCTGAGCGTCCTCCGTGTCGGACAGCGCGCCGAGTGAGCCCAGTGGTGAAGGACCTGCCGCTTCAGCGGCGACGGACCCACCGCACTTTCATGCCTGCCTGCCGAAAACGCCGTGGGTTCCCGGTGAAAGCACCTCAGTCGCACTGAACCCACGGCGGACGTGCCGGTAAGAACTCTGTCTGCAGCCGCAAACGGTGGGGGCGCGACTGAGTAGGGCTGGCCGTCAGGTGAGGAGGGCGGCGAGGGCGCTGGCTACGACGGCGGCGAGGGTGATGACCGCGGCGAAGGTGGTGGCGGCGCGCGTGAGGGCCGTGGGATAGCTGGCGTTTTCCATGCGGGCGAGCTTGCCCGCGGCGGCGGCGGCAAGCAGCGCGACGACGGTCACGACTGCGGTGGTGAGCAGGACGACAGCGATCACGGCAATCTCCCGGTAGGCGTTGGGGTGTTGACGTGGTCAAATGTCGCGGGATCCGTGTTCGCCGGGGTTCGCCGGAGGAAGATGAACACCGGCGAACACGACGGTCCTGGGGGGCGCACCGTGCACGACGAACACGACGGCCAGGACGCGGCGCTGACCGAGCTGCGGAAGGTGCTGAAGGCCGCGATGGCCTGTATGCGGTTGAACCAGACGGATCTCGCCACGCGTGCCGGGCTGGGACGCACGACAGTGTCGGAGGCACTCTCGCCGGGGAAGCCTGCCCCCTCTTCCCAGACGGTGGCGGCCCTGGCCCGTGCGCTGCAACTGCCGGTGGGGGAGCTGCTGGAGTTGCAGCGGAGCGCGGCCGAGGGCACAGAACGTGGGATGCGGCCGGTGCCGGGCCGTCCGATCAGTGAGTGGGATCCGCACGACCTGGAGGTCCACCCGGCCGGGCCCGGTAACGCTGTTCCCGGGCCCGGGAGGCCGGGGGCCAGGGCGATGCCCGGGTATGTACGGCGCGAGCACGACCGGGTCCTGGCCGAACTGGTGAAGGAGGCCGCAGCTGGCCATAGCCGGGCCGTGGTGCTGGTGGGCAGTTCGTCGACGGGCAAGACACGGGCGTGCTGGGAAGCAGTACAGCCGCTCACGGCGCAGGGATGGCGGCTGTGGCATCCCTTCGACCCCACCCGAGCCCAGGACGCCCTGGAGGACCTGCCCCGTGTCTGGCCGCGCACCGTGGTGTGGCTCAACGAGGCGCAGCACTACCTCGGCGACCGCACGGCGGGCGAGCAGATCGCGGCGGCCGTGCACCAGTTGCTGATGAGTGAGGAGTGCGGGCCAGTCCTGGTGCTGGGCACGCTCTGGCCCGAGTACGCCGCGCGGTACACGGCCCTGCCTGCACCGGGTGCCGAGGATCCGCACAGCCGAGTGCGGGAGTTGCTGGCCGGCCGCATGCTGACCGTCCCCGAAGCGTTCGACGCTCCCGCGCTCACCGCCGCAACCGCTCTTGCCGAGGATGGGGACCGGCTTTGGGCCGATGCCCTCAGCCGCGCGGGCGCCGACGGGCGGCTCACCCAGGACCACGCCGGTGCCCCTGAACTCCTCAACCGCTACCGGCACGCGACCCCGGCCGCCGCAGCGGTACTGGAAGCGGCGATGGACGCCCGCCGCCTCGGTGTCGGCCTCCACCTCCCGCAGGAATTTCTTACCGACGCCGCCGCCGACTACCTCACCGACACCGACTACGACCAGCTCACCGACGACTGGGCCGAGCAGGCCTTCGCTGAACTCGCCGCCCTCGTCCACGGCAAACAGGCCCCCCTGCGCCGCACCACGCCCCGCACCCGCCGCCGTCCTCCCGCCCCGCCGCAGGCCGTTGACAGCCCGGCTCAGTCGGCCGCGGGACCGGTGTTCCGGCTCGCCGACTACCTCGAACAGCACGGCCGCACCCACCGCAAGCGCCTGTGCCCGCCCGCGTCGTTCTGGCACGCCGCCCACGCCCACCTCACCGACCCCAACATCCTCAACAACCTCACCCGTGAGGCCGAGAACCGGCAACGCCTGCAATGGGCCCATTCCCTCCGCGAACGCGCCGCCGACCACGGCAGCACCGACGCCCTGTCCTACCTGGCCCTGAAGCGGGAGGAGGCCGGGGACCGGGCGGGGGCCGAAGCCCTGGCACAGCAGGCCGCCGACCACGGCAGCACCGAAGCCCTGTTCCGCCTGGCCGCGCTGCGGGAGGAGGCCGGGGACCGGGCGGGGGCCGAAGCCCTGGCACAGCAGGCCGCCGACCACGGCAGCACCGACGCCCTGTACTACGTGGCCATGCTTCGGAAGGAGGCCGGGGACCGGGCGGGGGCCGAAGTCTTCTACCGGCAGGCCGCCGATCGCGGCAACACCGACGCCCTGACCAGCCTGGCCATGATGTGGGAGGAGGCCGGGGACCGGGCGGGGGCCGAAGTCTTCTACCGGCAGGCCGCCGACCACGGCAACGCCAACGCCCTGTTCCACCTGGCCATGCGGCGGAAGGACGCCGGGGACCGGGAGGGGGCCGAAGCCCTGGCACAGCAGGCCGCCGACCACGGCAGCACCGAAGCCCTGTTCTACCTGGCCGCGCTGCGGAAGGAGGCCGGAGACCAGGGCGGTGCGGAGGCTCTCTACCGGCAGGTCGCCGATCGCGGCAACACCGACGCCCTGACCAGCCTGGCCGCGCTGCGGGAGGAGGCCGGGGACCGGGAGGGGGCCGAAGCCCTGGCACGGCAGGTCGCCGATCACGGCAGCACCGACGCCCTGTTCTACCTGGCCGAGCTGCGGGAGGAGGCCGGAGACCAGGGCGGTGCGGAGGCTCTGGCATGGCAGGTCGCCGATCACGGCAGCACCTACGCCCTGTTCCGCCTGGCCGCGCTGCGGGAGCGGGCCGGAGACCAGGGCGGTGCGGAGGCTCTGGCACGGCAGGTCGCCGATCACGGCAGCACCGACGCCCTGTTCTACCTGGCCGAGCTGCGGAAGGAGGCCGGAGACCAGGGCGGTGCGGAGGCTCTCTACAGGCATGTCGCCGACCACGGTAACATCGACGCCCTGTTCCACCTGGCTCTGAAGCGTGAGAAGGCCGGGGACCGGGCGGGGGCCGAAGTTTTCTACCGGCAGGCCGCCGACCACGGCAACATCGACGCCCTGACCCGCCTGGCCGAGATGCGTGAGGAGGCCGGGGACCGGGAGGGGGCCGAAGCCCTGGCACAGCAGGCCGCCGACCACGGTACCGTCGGCATGTTCCCCGTGGCCGAAAGGTCAGGAATTTTCACCAGGCTGTGGCCGTATGGCCTGGACCCAGACGGCACACCAACATCTCCATGGCGCGCGTCTGTGTCGATTGAACGGAACCGGCACCTACCGCCCGGCACTGTGTAGAGGTCCCGCCGATTGCGGCTGGATACAGGCTTCTTACCGGCACCCCAGGTGCTGCGCGAGACCAGAAAACGCGACAGCGAGATCAAACAAGGCCGCGTACTCAAGACCCTCGACGAGATGGTCACTGCCGGAGAGAAGATCACCTTCCTCGGACTTGCTCGAACTGCGCGGGTCTCGAACTGGCTGGCATACGCCGAGGGACTGCGCGAGCGCATCGAGGAGGCGATCGAGAAACAAGGCAGGGCCGTTCGCGAAGTGGAGGCGGGCTCGGGCACCTCAGCCGAATCGCTGAGAGCCGACCTGGAACTGGCCACAGCCGAACTCAGAACCTTGCGCGCGGAGCGCGACCGACTCAAGGCGGACATGACTCGGCTGCGGGAGACTGAGGCCGAGCGTGATCGGCTGCGAGAGGCGCTGAAGGAGACCAAAGAGGAACTGGAGGCCGCGCTGAAGGAGAACCGTCGCTCGCTTCCAAGACACCCTCCCGGGGAAGTGACACGAAACCCGGAATGATCAAGGCGACACGGAGCGCGGATTCAGTGGAACGCACAGCTCACGGACCCACCATATGACATCGGAACGCGGAACCTGCACGCAGGCTCATGTGTCTCAACCCCGTAACCGAAGCTAGGCACCGGCCACGGAACAGGCTGGATCCAGCCATGATCGCCCCACCAACTACAGAGCAAGGGGGCGCTCATGCTGTCCAAGACGCGCGCGAGCACAGTCGGACTGTTGATCGCGGGAATGGCGCTGACATCCGTAGCTACGATGCCCGCAGCTCAAGCCGCCACGGCGAAGTGCGCTCACCACACCACGGGTGTGTGTAAAGCGAGCAGCCGACACCCACGCGGAGCAACCGCCCAGTGCAAGGACAAGACCTACTCCTACAGCGCCCGCTTCAGTGGGACCTGCTCCCACCACCGTGGGGTCCTCTACTGGTACAAGTGACCGTCTGCGTAGCTGTCGTTGTCCGCTCGTTCGGCAGATGGCGACAGCTACGGACAAATGTGTACTTCTCCTACCAGTCCAGATCCGTCCTTGGTGTTGAAGGCATGTCACTTGGGCTGGGAAGTCCTACATGTTGAGCAGAAAATCCGCGTCACCGTGCAGTCGTTCCCGCACGGACTCCACTCCCGGCAACGACGGCATTCCTCGCGGCCGTGCTCTTTCGACGCCAAGGTCCAGCACGTGTTACACAGCCAGGCTCCATCACTCTTGTGCAGAGCGCGCGACATATCGTTCCAGACGAAGTGAAACCGTCCCTGGACGGTGTAGCCGCCGCCCTCGATGCGCACAGCGCCTTGATGGAGAACCCGGGCTTTGTAGTCGGCCGTCATCTGTGCCGCACAGGCAAGGCGTGCACGCCATGCCGCCAAGGCTCGGTCCACGTCCTCTTCCTCGACCATCCACTGCCGTCCGACTTTGACAGTGGGGATGTTGTGGTCGCCGAGCGACACAGTGCCGCAGCGACGCACCGAACGGAGGTACCAGCCGTATGCGTTCCTGTAGGCGTGGGGCTCGCGTTGGTAGCGGTCCACCGCTTCGGACAGAGGGATGCGCATACAGCCGACGGTACCGGTAACGACGTGCGCCCCGGACCGACTGCAGGGGCGGCTCTGCAGGCAGAGCGGGTGACACTAGCGTTCGAGGACTTCACCGTCGAGTAGGGGCCCCTCTGTGGGGTGCCGCGGGTGTTCTCCCCTGAACAGCGCATGGGCTCAAGGGTCCTAGAGGCTGATGAAATCTTGCCGAGGTCCTGTTGTGCACCCAGTCCGCCGGCGGCCAGACGCTGGCGTCGTCGAGCTCGCCCACAGTGACGTCGGCTCCTTCGGGGCCGGGCGTCGCCGCAGCCACCGCCCGCGGCATCATCTCCTCGCGCAGCATGCGGAGGTGATCGGCGAGGGGGACGAGGCTGCCGCTGCAGTCCAGGGGGATGCATCGCCGCTCCCACGCGGGCTCGTCGCCCAGGCCGCGGAAGGTCAGGAGCATTCCGGTCGCCGCCGGGTCGCCGACGGCAGCAGCAGCGCCCCCGTTGCCATTTGCGGTTACGCACAGGTGTGCCAATGCTGCTCCCCAGGGGTGCCCCGCGAGGTTCTTCCCGTCCCGCAGCCGACGGCGTGGCTGGATGGGCATGCCAGCCGTGCGACGGCTGGCATGGACAGCCTGTGCCGCCGGGGACACCGGTGGGCACCCCCGGGTGAGAGGAAATCGTCTGTGAGGAAGAGGCACCTGCCCAGGCTGGGCGACGGGACCGGCTTGCCGGGACTGCTGGTGGTGATCGCCACTTCGGTCTTGGCCGCACAGAGCCAGGCGTGGGCGAGCGCAGTCGTCACGGCGGCAGCTGTTTACGGCGTCATCACCGCACACCAGGACTGAAGGAGCCGGCCATGACCCGCACACCGCCATCCGCCGTCGAGCGGGCACTGGTCGCCGAGGCCGCCGCATGTGGATTCGCCGTCAGCCCGTACCAGCTTGAGCGGTGGCGCCGGCAGATGTGGCTGGCCCCCACCGCGCAGTGGGCCGACCCCACGACAGGCGGGATCCGGCCGGAGATCGTCCACAGGGCCGCCTGCCTTGCGGCCCTATCCACAGCAGGCCGCAGCATCAGCTGGACCGGCTGGGTGTTCTGGGCGATCGACGACACCCCGCAGACCGCCCAGAAGCTTCGCGAGGCTCTGACCGAGACACTCCAGCGGCCTCTGCGGCGTGTGGGCGTGGACTTCGCACAGATCCCAAGGGGGGCATTACGACCACGCATTCACGGCCCGGCAGGAGACGGCTGCCCGACTGCTGACCGGGCGGCGCACCATCGGGCGTGACCTGGAGGGGATCCTGCGCGCGTACGCGGCCGCCGCGGGTGGCTTTGTTCACGAGAACCGGTTCTGGCTCAACTTCTGTGGTCCGCGCACGCTGAGTGATGGCTGAAGGTCGGAGTGGCTCCCGGGAAGTTGCCCGAAAGTGATCGTCAACCCGGTGGACGTGGCCGAAGTTCGGGGCCGTGCAAG
>NZ_JAVRFI010000035.1:0-64832 GCF_031845785.1 Streptomyces hesseae | reverse complement strand
AACCCGGAAGCTAAGCCTTTCAGCGCCGATGGTACTGCAGGGGGGACCCTGTGGGAGAGTAGGACGCCGCCGAACTTCTTTTGGAGAAAGCCCTGGCAGGGGATACCTGCCGGGGCTTTCTTGCGTTTACGGCCAAGTTGGTTCTGCCCGCCCCGCCCCGCCCCGCCCCGCCCTGCCTGGGCCGGCATCCTCAGGACGCCGGCCCGAAGCAGAACTGAACAGCAGAACTGAACAGCAGAACTACCCGGTCACATACCCGCCGCACGCGCGAGCTCTATATCAAGGGACTCGCGACGGATCCGCTGATCCATATACAGCAGCGCGGTCACGCCGGCAGTGATCGGAAGTGCCACCGCGGAGCCGATCACCGCACCCATGCCATTGATGATCAAAGACGTCCACGTCAAATGATCCATGGTGGATTCACCGGTCACGATGCCGTCAATGAGGCTCGTCGGTATCTGAGCCATTGAACCGATCATGAAAACGATAAAGGCGGCCAGGACCTGTATTCCAAAGATCCGCCAGCCCGATCCCCGTACAAGCTTCGCCGAACGACGCAGAGCCGTGATCACACCCTGCTTTTCGAGCATGAGCGCCGGCGCGGCAAGGCTGTAGCGGACCCAGAGCCAGGCCGCCGCCACCATGCCGGCGAACCCGCCGAGAAGCAGCAGGCCCGCACCGCCACCGTTCAGATCACCGGAAAGTCCGGCGCCGGAAGCCGCGGCGACCGCCAGCCCCGGGGCCAGGCAGACCGCGAAGGCCGCGGTGATGAGCACGGGCAGCAGCAGGAACAGCCCCGTCAGGGCGAGCAGCCGGGGGCGGGCGTCCCGCCAGGCGTCGCCCACCGACGCGGGCCGGCCCAGCACGGCGCGGCTGACGACGATCGTCAGCATGGCGCTCGCGATGATCGAGCCGACCAGCCCGGCCAGTGAGGCGACGGTCAGACTGCCCAGGGACTTGCCGAAGGCGTCCAGCACCTCGTGAAGGTCGGCCGTTTCCGGGTCGGAGAGCTTGCTCAGGCCCGTAACGTCGCGGAACCACAGCCCCGTTACCGTGGTCCCTGCCGCCTGGGTACCGAGGGCGACGGCCGCGGAGATCCCGAGGACCGTTCGCCAGTACCGGCGCGTCGTGGTGACCGCGCCGTCCAGGATCTCGCCCACGCCCAGGGGCCGCAGGGGCACGACGCCGGGCTGAGGGGCCGGTGGAGGCGGCGGGCTCCACTGTTGGCTGCCCCAGCCGCCTCCACCGCCCCAGCCGCCGCTGTTGCCCCCGTCCCCGCCGCCATTGCCGTCGCCGCTTCCGCTGTTGGCACGGGCGCGGCCCCAGCCCTGCGGGGTGCGGTCCGGAGAGTCGTTCATTCTCTGTAGCTCCTGTAACTCCCTCTGATGCCCGTGTTCGCCGTCCAGCGGCCCGTCCGAGCGGTTCCGGTCAGCCATCGTGTCAGTAAGCGCGTGCGAGGCGGCAAGCGCCCGAGGGGCTCGTAAGGGGGAGGCCGCCAGGGGAGGCCTTCAATAGTTGGTGTGCGCGGGGCAGACTGGACCAATGGCTGATCAGTACGCGGCACCCGCGTCCGGCACCGGATCCTCCGTCCCGGCCCTGCGCTGGGAGGAGCCGCCCGAGGGACCCGTGATCGTCCTCCTCGACCAGCGGAGGCTGCCCACGGAAGAGATCGAGCTGGTCTGTACCGACGTCCCCGCGCTGGTCGAGGCGATACACACGCTCGCCGTGCGCGGCGCCCCGCTCCTCGGCGTCGCGGGCGCCTATGGCCTCGCTCTCGCGGCCGTGCGCGGCTTCGACGTGGAGGAGGCCGCCGAAATGCTCGCCCACGCCCGTCCGACAGCCGTGAACCTCGGCTATGGGGTGCGGCGCGCGCTGGCGGCGTACCGCTCGGCCGCCGGAAGCGGCGTGGACGGCTCCCAGGCGGCCGCTGCCGCGCTCGCGGAGGCCCGTGCCCTGCACCGGGAGGACGCCGACGCCAGCGCCCGTATGGCGGCGCACGGCCTGGCGCTGCTCGAGGAGCTGCTGCCCGGTGGCGGGTACCGCCTTCTGACCCACTGCAACACGGGCGCCCTGGTCTCCGGGGGCGAGGGCACCGCCTTCGCGGTGGCGGGCGCGGCGCACCGGATCCGGGAGCTGCGGCGGCTGTGGGTGGACGAGACGCGTCCGTTGCTCCAGGGGGCCCGTCTGACCGCGTACGAGGCCGCTCGGGCCGGTATGCCGTACACGCTGCTCGCGGACAACGCGGCGGGTTCGCTGTTCTCGGCGGGCGAGGTCGACGCCGTGCTGATCGGCGCTGACCGGATAGCGGCGGACGGGTCGGTGGCCAACAAGGTGGGCAGCTACCCGCTGGCGGTCCTCGCCCGCTATCACCATGTGCCGTTCGTCGTCGTCGCGCCGACCACGACGGTCGATCTCGGGACGGCCGACGGTGCCGCGATCGAGGTGGAGCAGCGGCCCGGGTACGAGGTGACGGAGTTCCCGGGAAGTGCCTCCGGAAACCCGGTGGCACCCTTGGGTACGCAGGCCCACAACCCTGCGTTCGATATCACACCGCCGGAGTTGGTGACCGCCATTGTCACGGAAAACGGGGTTGTTTCACCCGTGACGGAGGCGGGTTTGGCAGAGCTGTGTGCCAGGTCACGATCGGGTAATGGGATGATGTCGATATGAAGGGACGCGTCCTTGTCGTCGATGACGACACTGCACTGGCCGAGATGCTCGGAATTGTGCTTCGTGGTGAAGGTTTCGAGCCGTCGTTCGTAGCGGACGGCGACAAGGCGCTCGCTGCATTTCGTGAGGCCAAACCTGATCTTGTATTGCTGGATCTGATGCTGCCGGGCCGTGATGGCATTGAGGTGTGCAGGCTGATCCGCGCCGAGTCGGGGGTGCCGATCGTGATGCTGACGGCCAAGAGCGACACCGTCGACGTGGTCGTCGGGCTGGAGTCCGGCGCGGACGACTACATCGTCAAGCCGTTCAAGCCCAAGGAGCTGGTGGCCCGTATCCGGGCGCGGCTGCGCCGGTCGGAGGAGCCCGCGCCGGAGCAGCTGACCATCGGTGATCTGATCATCGATGTCGCCGGGCACTCGGTGAAGCGCGACGGTCAGTCGATCGCGCTGACGCCGCTCGAGTTCGATCTGCTGGTGGCGCTGGCACGCAAGCCGTGGCAGGTCTTCACCCGTGAGGTGCTCCTTGAGCAGGTCTGGGGTTATCGCCACGCCGCCGACACGCGGCTGGTGAATGTGCATGTCCAGCGGCTTCGCTCGAAGGTCGAGAAGGACCCCGAGCGGCCGGAGATCGTGGTGACCGTCCGTGGTGTGGGCTACAAGGCCGGACCCAGCTGACATGCAGGGTGACGGTGCCGCTCCGGAGCGGGACGCGGGGCGGCCCGTGGACGCGGGTGGGGGCATATCGCTCCTCCGGCGTCTCTGGCGTGCGGGCAGGCTGCTGTCCGACGGCGCGGGCTCGGCGCCGGTCCACCCGCTGCTGCGTCTGTACGCGCGCTGGGTGCGCCGGCCACTGCTGCCCGCGATGCGGCTGTGGCGGCGCAATATCCAGCTGCGGGTGGTGGCGACCACCCTGCTGATGTCGCTGGGTGTGGTGCTGCTGCTCGGCGTGGTCGTCATCGGGCAGGTGCGCAACGGTCTGCTGGACGCCAAGAAGCACGCCTCGCAGAGCCAGGCCGAGGGCGGTTTCAAGGCGGCGCGCGACGCCGCGGACGCCGCCGGTGCCGATCACGGTCAGGACGGCGCCCAGTCCGGTGGCCGGGGCACGCCCGACTCCGGGGCCTGGCTGACGGCCCTGGTGCAGCAGCTCGCCAGCGGCGGGCAGGGCGTCTACCACGTGGTGGCGCTCAGCGCGGGTGACGGCGACACGACCTATGTGGGCGGGACGCGGGGGCCGCGGGCCTCCGGGGACATCGACCCGGAGCGCAGTGTCCCGGCGGATCTGCGCAGGCAGCTGGACAGCCGGACGGGCACGTTCGAGAAGCCCGGGACGATCAAGCGGAGCTCCTCCGACGAGGGCGAGCCGGCGCTGATCGTCGGCAAGCGGCTCTACGACGTCAACGGCAAGCCGTACCAGCTGTACTACCTCTTCCCGTTCACGCAGGAGGAGAAGTCGCTCAGTCTGGTGAAGACGACGCTGGCCACGGCCGGGGTGTTCGTGGTGGTGCTGCTGGGCGCCATCGCCTGGCTGGTGGTGCGGCAGATCGTCACGCCCGTGCGGATGGCCGCCAGCATCTCCGAGCGGCTCGCGGCGGGTGTGCTCCAGGAACGGATGAAGGTCACCGGTGAGGACGACATCGCGCGTCTGGGTGAGGCCTTCAACAAGATGGCACAGACCCTCCAGGTGAAGATCCAGCAGCTGGAGGAGCTCTCGCGGATGCAGCGACGGTTCGTCTCGGACGTCTCGCACGAGCTGAGGACGCCGCTGACGACCGTACGGATGGCGGCCGACGTCATCCATGAGGCGCGCGACGGCTTCGATCCGGTGACCGCGCGCTCGGCCGAGCTGCTGTTCGGGCAACTGGACCGGTTCGAGTCGCTGCTGGCGGACCTGCTGGAGATCAGCCGGTTCGACGCGGGCGCGGCGGCGCTGGAGGCCGAGCCGATCGATTTGCGCGACGTGGTGAACCGGGTGGTGGAGGGTGCTCTGCCGCTCGCCGACCGCAAGGGCAGCCGGCTGCTGGTGCGTGGCGCCGAGCAGCCCGTCATCGCCGAGGCGGACGCCCGTCGTGTGGAGCGGGTGCTGCGCAATCTCGTGGTCAACGCCGTGGAACACGGCGAGGGCCGGGACGTGGTCGTCCGGCTGGGAGTGGCCGGGGGCGCGGTCGCGGTCGCGGTACGCGACTACGGCGTGGGACTCAAGCCCGGCGAGGCGGCCCGGGTGTTCAACCGCTTCTGGCGGGCCGATCCCGCCCGTGCGAGGACGACCGGTGGTACGGGCCTGGGCCTGTCCATCGCGGTGGAGGACGCGCGGCTGCACGGCGGCTGGCTCCAGGCGTGGGGCGAGCCGGGCGGCGGTTCGCAGTTCCGGCTGACGCTGCCGCGCACGGCGGGCGAGCCCCTGCGCGGGTCGCCGATTCCGCTGGAGCCGGAGGACTCGCGGCGCAACCGCGGGATGACCGGGTCCGGGCAGCCGCCGGCGCTGCCGGGGCGCGCCGCGCCCGTGGCGGGCGCGGGAGCGCCCGTACCGGCGCAGAGCAGAAATGTACGTGCCACGGCCGATCCCACCGCGCTGCCGGGCAGCGGCGCGCGAGTGGTGACGCGTCCCGGTGGGGCGCTCTGTGGTGAGAAGAGTGGTGACCGTGCCGGTGACACGACGACCCGTCGGGCAGACGCCCGGGACGGTCGCGAGGCCACGGGCGGCGGAAGCGGGACCGGAGGCGACCGTGACGGTCAGGCGTAGGGGAACCGGCGGCGGGCGACGGTTCGCGGGCGCGGGCGTCGTGCTGGTCAGCGGTGCGCTGCTGGCCGGCTGCGCGTCGATGCCCGACGGCGGCGAGGTGAAATCGGTCGACTCCCCGCAGCAGCGCGCCGACGCCGACGCGCAGGTGCGCGTCTACGGTGTGCCGCCGCGCAAGAACGAGCAGCCGCTGGAGCTCGTCATGGGCTTCCTGGAGGCGACGACCAGCGACGACACGGACTACGAGACGGCCCGGCAGTATCTGGCGAAGAGCGTGCAGGGCCGCTGGGATCCGTCGGCGTCCACGACGGTGCTGTCGCAGACGCCCCAGGTGCGGGTGGAGCGCACCGGCGGTGACCGTGAGCCCGGCTACACCGTGACGCTGACGGGCCGGCGGGTGGCGACGGTGGACGCCAAGCACGCGTACAAGCCGGACGAGGGCGAGTACAAGTCCCAGTTGACGCTGGCGCGCGAGGACGGCCAGTGGCGTATCGCTGGTGTGGACCCGGGTCTGGTGCTCGGGGTCTCCGACTTCCAGCGCATCTACCGTTCGGTCAATAAGTACTACTTTGCCGAGTTGGGGCAGAGCGCGAGCGGCGCGGGGAAGTCGCGCGAGGTGCTCGTCGCCGACCCCGTCTATCTGCGCAAGCGGATAGACCCGGTGACGTCGACGGTGAACGCGCTGCTGGACGGGCCGACGTCATGGCTGGACCCGGTCGCCGCCACGGCATTCCCCACGGGGACGCGGCTGGAGGACCAGCGGCTGTCCCTGGACGACTCCAACGGCCTGAAGGTGCGGCTGAACGACAAGGTCGCCGGCGCCAATCAGGACCAGTGCCTGCGGATGGCCGCGCAGCTTCTGTACACCGTGCAGGAGTCGGCCAAGGTCACCGATGTGACGCTCCAGCGCAAGGACGGCTCCAGGCTGTGCGTGCTCGGCAAGGAGCAGGCGCGCTATTACGCGCCCGACCTGACCTCCGGGCGGCCGGACCGGCAGTACTTCGTCGACGGCCAGCACCGGATGGTGAGCCTGGCCGACGGCGACGACGAGGCGCGCCGGGTCGCCGGTCCGCTGGGCGCGGACGGTTCGGCCCCGCTGCGCTCGGTGGCGGTGGACCGCGCGGAGCGCCGTGCGGCGGGCGTGTCGGCCACTGGGCAGGCGCTGTACGTCGCTCCCCTCCAGGCGGGCGCGCCGCTGGGCGAGGCCCGGCTGACCGTGCGCGGCGGTACGGGCGCCAGGGCGGGGCTGACCGCGCCGAGCTGGGACGGTCTGGGCGACCTGTGGGTCGCGGACCAGGACGCGGACAGGCCGAGGCTGCTGCGGCTGCCCGGGGGCACGGGCGCTCCCGAGGAGATCCAGGTGCCCGGGCTGGACGGCGGACGGATCACGGGGTTGCGGATCGCCGCGGACGGTGTGCGCATCGCGCTGCTGGTGACGAAGGGCGACCACACGGTGCTGCGGCTCGGCAGGGTCGAGCGGCGGGGCGGCGCGGGCCGTACCGGCCTGTCGGTGCAGGAGCTGCGGAACGTGGCGCCCCGGCTGGTGGACGTCAACGCCGTCTCGTGGGCGGGCGCGAGCCGGCTGCTGGTGGCCGGCAACGAGCAGGGCGGGCTCCAGCAGCTCCAGTACGTCGAGACCGACGGCTCGCAGGCCAACGCCTCCGGGCTGCCGGGGATCACGGGGGTGCGGGGCGTGGCCGCCTCGGAGAACCCGGGCAAGGCTCAGGCGCTGGTCGCGGAGGGCGACGGCGGGGTCGTACGGCTGTTGCCGGACACCAACTGGAAGCTGGTGGGCAAGGAAGGTACGGCTCCGGTCTACCCGGGGTGACGGCCGGTGGCGTCCCGTGGCGACCGGGGACGGTCGGCGCGGGCGGGGCGGTGAGCGGCGCGTTCGCGCAGGCCAGGGGCCGTTTCGCGGGGATGCCGCGGGTTATCCACAGGGGTGGCGGCTTCCGGGGCCGCGCGCGACAGTGGAGTCATGCGCGGGTGGTGGCGGGAACTCGCCGGCCTGGTGGCGCCGGTGGACTGCGCGGGGTGCGGGCTGCCGCGGTCCGTGCTGTGCGAGGGATGTCGTGGGGAGCTGGGCGGGCGGCGGGCGCGGCGGGTGCGGCCCGATCCGGTCCCGCCCGGGCTGCCGCGTGTGTACGCCTCCGCCCGGTACGAGGGCGGGGTGCGCTCGGCGCTGATCGCGCACAAGGAGCGGGGCGGGCTCGCGCTGGCCGAGCCGCTGGGCGCCGCGCTGGCGGGCGCGGTGGAGGCGGCCGGTCGTCCTGGTGCGGGTTGGGACGTACGGGGCTGGAGCGGCCCGTTATTGCTCGTGCCGGTGCCTTCCGCGCGGTCGGCGGTGGCCGGGCGGGGGCATGACGCCGGGCGGCGGGTGGCGCTGGCGGCGGCCCGGGCGCTGCGCGGTTCCGGGGTGCCCGCGCGGGTGGCGGCGGTGCTGCGGTTGCGGCGGCCCGTCCTCGACCAGTCGGGCCTGGACGCCCGGGGGCGCGCGGCGAATGTGGCGGGGGCGATGGAGGCCGCCCGGGGAGCGGAGCGGCTGTGGGGACCGGGAGGTCCGGTGGTGCTGGTGGACGACCTCATGACGACCGGAGCCTCGCTGGCGGAGGCGGCCCGCGCGGTGACGGTCGGCGACGGCCGGGTCATGGCCGCCGCGGTGATCGCGGCTGCCCCGAGAGCTTTCGGAAACAACCGGAACTGACGGAGAACGCCCCACGTTGCTGAGGGAAACGGCCGGAAAACACCTGAACGGAGGTACGTCGCGATAGGGGGTACCGACGGGCTTCCGAGCGAGATATGTTCGGTTGTGAGGAAGGGCAGGATCTATGCCTGATATCTCCGATTGGCGTGCTTTGTACGCCTGGGCGGAAGCTTGTAGGAAGCCCGTGGAGCCTTGAGGCCGGGTGGGGTGTAGATCTCGCCGACGGGGGAGGAGGAGGTGAAAACCGCTTAGTCGGTGGCTCCGGAACCCCCGGGGCCTGATGCAAGAGGGATGCGCTCCGCAACCTTCGGCGGAGCGATCCGGGAACGGAGTTCTGCGTGGACATCGTCGTCAAGGGCCGCAAGACAGAGGTGCCCGAGCGGTTTCGCAAGCACGTGGCCGAGAAGCTGAAGCTGGAGAAGGTCCAGAAGCTGGACGGCAAGGTGATTCGCCTCGACGTGGAGGTGTCCAAGGAGCCCAACCCGAGGCAGGCCGACCGCTCCGACCGAGTGGAGATCACGGTGATCTCCCGTGGACCGGTCATCCGGGCGGAGGCCGCAGCGACGGATCCCTATGCCGCGCTCGATCTGGCCACGAGCAAGCTCGAGGCACGGCTGCGCAAGCAGCACGACAAGCGTCATTCCCGTCGGGGCAACGGACGCGTCCCGGCGAGCGACGTCGGCGCCGTCATCGGCGCCGCAGAGCTCAACGACAGCGGTGAACTCGTCGCGGAGCAGGGGACGGGCGAGGTGCCCGTCACCCACATGGGACCACTGGAGATCCGGGGAGAAGGCCCCCTGGTGGTCCGCGAGAAGACCCACTCCGCGGCCCCCATGGCGCTCGACCAGGCGCTGTACGAAATGGAGTTGGTCGGCCATGACTTCTATCTGTTCGTCGACTCCGAGACCAAGATGCCCAGTGTCGTCTACCGGCGGCACGCCTACGACTACGGCGTCATCCGCCTGAACAGCGACCCCTTCTACAGCGGAGAGCCCGGAGGAGCGGGCGGAGAGCTCGGCGGCTGACCCGTGCGGCCCGGCCGTACGTCGCGGCCGGGCCCCGTGAGCCGCGGACCGGTGACGGTGCCCCGGAGCGCCCGGCGCGCTCCCGGGGCACCGCTTGTGCGCCGCGCCACCTCCGCGGCCGGGGAGGCACCGTCCGGCGGTCCGGCATGAAATCATGGCCCGGACCAACCACCGGTCCGCCGGAGCCGATTGGGGCGGCACCGGGACCGAGTGACCGCGACGGGCCATGGCCTTCAGGGGGAGGAACGATGGCGGACAGGTTCGGGCCCGTGATCGGGACCGACGAGGACGACGAGGAAGGCGCCCGGGACGGGCGGGGCGCCACGCGGAGGGAGCCGATCAGGGTCCTCGTCGTGGACGACCACGCGCTCTTCCGCAGGGGGCTGGAGATCGTCCTCAAGCACGAGGAGGACATCGAGGTCGTCGGCGAGGCCGGGGACGGCGCGGAGGCGGTGGACAAGGCGGCCGACCTGCTGCCCGACATCGTCCTCATGGACGTCCGGATGCCCAAGCGCGGCGGCATCGAGGCCTGCACCTCCATCAAGGAGGTGGCTCCCAGCGCGAAGATCATCATGCTGACGATCAGCGACGAGGAAGCCGACCTCTACGACGCCATCAAGGCCGGGGCGACCGGCTACCTCCTCAAGGAGATCTCCACCGACGAGGTGGCGACGGCCATCCGGGCGGTCGCCGACGGCCAGTCCCAGATCAGCCCGTCGATGGCCTCCAAGCTCCTGACCGAGTTCAAGTCGATGATCCAGCGCACCGACGAGCGCAGGCTGGTGCCCGCCCCCCGGCTCACCGACCGCGAGCTGGAGGTCCTCAAGCTCGTCGCCACCGGGATGAACAACCGCGACATCGCCAAGGAGTTGTTCATCAGCGAGAACACCGTCAAGAACCACGTCCGCAACATCCTGGAGAAGCTCCAGCTGCACTCCAGGATGGAAGCGGTCGTCTACGCGATGCGGGAGAAGATCCTCGAGATCCGCTGAGCCGCCGTCCGCTGCCTGCCGCCCGACGCCCACCCGCCCGCCGGGCCGTCGCGGGGCTCAGCCGAGGGCGTCCACCAGGGCGGCGGCCAGCTTCGCGTCGTCGCAGCGCTCGACGCGCACGCTGTCGCAGCCCACCCACTCGGCCGCCTCCCACAGCGCCCGGGCCATGGGCTCGACGGCCCTGGGGCCCTCGAGCGACACCTGCCGGGCCACCAGCGTCCGGCCCTCGCGCGCCGGATCCACCCGGCCCGCCAGCCGGCCGCCCGTCAGCAGCGGCATCGCGAAATAGCCGTGGACACGCCTGGCCTTGGGCACATACGCCTCCAGCCGGTGGGTGAAGCCGAATATCCGCTCCGTGCGCGGCCGGTCCCAGATCAGCGAGTCGAACGGCGAGAGCAGCGTCGTACGGTGCCGGCCCCGGGGCTCCTCGGCCAGCGCAGCCGGGTCCGCCCACGCCGGCTTGTCCCAGCCCGCCACCTCGACCGGCACCAGCCCCGTACCGCCGATGACCGCGTCGACCTGATCGCCCTTGAGCCGGTGGTAGTCCGCCAGGTCCGCGCGCGTCGCCACACCCATCGCCGCGCCCGCCTGGGCCACCAGCCGCCGCATGCACTCGGCGTCGTCCAGATCGTCGTGGAAGAGGGCGTCCGGCACGGCGCGCTCGGCCAGGTCGTAGACCCGCTTCCAGCCGCGCCGGCGGGTGCAGACCACCTCACCGGTGTCCAGCAGCCACTCCACCGCGATCTTCGTCTCGGACCAGTCGTACCACTCGCCGCCGTTCTTGGCGCCGCCCAGATCCGTGGCCGTCAGGGGGCCCTCGGCCCTGAGCCGGTCCCGGACGGCCGCGCAGGAACGGTCGGCGTCCGCCATGATGTGCCAGCGGTGGCCGCGCTCCCGCATGGCCCGGCGGCGGAAGGCGAACAGCGGCCACTCCTCGATCGGCAGTACGCACGCCGCGTGCGACCAGTACTCGAAGGCCCCCGTCTCGGCGTCCCCGCTCCAGTACGCCTCCTCGACCGCATCGCGCCCGACGGCGCCCAGCCGGGCGTAGGGCACCAGCTCGTGCGAGCGGGCGAGCACCGAGATCGTGTCCAGCTGGACCGCGCCCAGCCGGCGCAGTACCCCCCGGACGCCCCCCTTCCGGTCGGGCGTGCCGAGCAGGCCCTGCGCGCGGAGGGCCACCCGGCGCGCCTCGTCGGCGGAGAGCCGGACGGCGTCCCCGTAGTTCCCGGAAGGGCGTGCGCCGGACGTACCGGCCTTGACGGTGGCGGCAGTTGTCATGCCGATCACCCTAGAGGGGACCACTGACATCGCCCGGTGATGATCAGCCGCGCTCGGGAAACGGCAGGTAGGGGGTGTGGGTCGGCCGGCCGAGGTCCGAGGGGAGCAGCGAGCCGACCCAGGCGTCACGGCGGGTGCCGTTGTAGACGATCTTCGAGCGCATGGTGCCCTCCATCCGGAACCCCGCCTTCAGGGCGACGGCGCGCGAGCCCTCGTTGCCCGCCTCCGCGTACCACTCCAGGCGCTCGACGCCCAGGTCCTCGAAGGCCCAGCGGATCACCTCGCGCGCGGCCTCCACGGTGTAACCGTGGCCGCGGGCCTCCTTGGCGGTCCAGTAGCCGAGCTCGGCCTGGCGCTCGGGGGTGCGCAGCTCGGCGAGCCGCACCAGGCACATGGAGCCGATCAGGCGGGCGTCCTCGCGGGAGAAGAGACCGAACGTGTACATGGAGTCATCGCGCCAGCCGTCCGGGCACTTCGCCTCGACGAACGCGCGGGCGTCCTCCGGCGTGTAGGGGGAGGGCACGCTGGTGTAGCGCGGAATGTCCGGGTCCTGGCAGGCCGCGTGCACGGCGGGTACGTCCGACGAGGTGAACGGGCGCAGCAGCAGGCGTTCGGTGGTCAGATGTATGGGCTCCATGGGCGGAGTCTAGGTTCGGGGCGCTTCGGACGTGTCCGAATTTCGCCGCTCCGGCACCTTCCGGGACTGCCGTTCGTTCTCACAGTGGGTGACACCCGGCCTCGGTGATGACGGACCTCCCGGCGTGGTGGGGTCCTCGCTTACGATGGCCGTTGCGGCGGGGACTGCCCCGTCGTGCCCGCGCACCCCACCGTGCCCAGGCCCGACCGGCAAGGAGCCAGCCTACGTGTCCGTCTTCGGCAAGATCATGCGTGCAGGAGAAGGCAAGATCCTGCGCAAGCTGCACCGCATCGCGGACCAGGTCAATTCCATCGAAGAGGACTTCCTGCACCTCTCCGACGCTGAGCTGCGCGCCCTGACCGAGGAGTACAAGCAGCGGTACGCCGACGGCGAGAGCCTGGACGACCTGCTGCCCGAGGCCTTCGCGACCGTCCGCGAGGCCGCCAAGCGCGTCCTGGGCCAGCGGCACTACGACGTCCAGCTCATGGGCGGCGCCGCGCTGCACCTGGGCTATGTCGCGGAGATGAAGACCGGTGAGGGCAAGACCCTCGTCGGCACCCTCCCGACGTACCTGAACGCGCTGTCGGGCAAGGGCGTCCACCTGATCACGGTGAACGACTACCTGGCGGAGCGCGACTCGGAGTTGATGGGCCGGGTGCACAAGTTCCTGGGCCTGTCGGTCGGCTGCATCCTCGCCAACATGACCCCGGCGCAGCGTCGCGAGCAGTACGGCTGCGACATCACGTACGGCACGAACAACGAGTTCGGCTTCGACTACCTGCGCGACAACATGGCGTGGTCCCAGGACGAGCTGGTCCAGCGCGGGCACAACTTCGCCGTGGTCGACGAGGTCGACTCCATCCTGGTCGACGAGGCCCGTACGCCGCTGATCATCTCCGGTCCGGCCGACCAGGCCACGAAGTGGTACGGCGACTTCGCCAAGCTCGTCACCCGCCTGACCAAGGGCGAGCCGGCGAACCCGCAGAAGGGCGTCGAGGAGACCGGCGACTACGACGTCGACGAGAAGAAGCGCACGGTCGCCATCCACGAGGCCGGCGTGAGCAAGGTCGAGGACTGGCTGGGCATCGACAACCTCTACGAGTCGGTCAACACCCCCCTCGTCGGCTATCTGAACAACGCCATCAAGGCGAAGGAACTGTTCAAGAAGGACAAGGACTACGTCGTCATGGACGGCGAAGTCATGATCGTCGACGAGCACACCGGCCGTATCCTCGCCGGCCGCCGCTACAACGAGGGCATGCACCAGGCGATCGAGGCGAAGGAAGGGGTGGACATCAAGGACGAGAACCAGACGCTCGCCACGATCACCCTCCAGAACTTCTTCCGCCTCTACTCCAAGCTGTCCGGTATGACCGGTACGGCCATGACCGAGGCCGCCGAGTTCCACCAGATCTACAAGCTCGGCGTGGTGCCGATCCCGACGAACCGTCCGATGCAGCGCATGGACCAGTCGGACCTGATCTACCGCACCGAGGTCGCGAAGTTCGCCGCCGTCGTCGAGGACATCGCCGAGAAGCACGAGAAGGGCCAGCCGATCCTGGTCGGCACGACCTCGGTCGAGAAGTCGGAGTACCTCTCGCAGCAGCTGTCCAAGCGCGGCATCCCGCACGAGGTCCTCAACGCCAAGCACCACGAGCGCGAGGCCCAGATCGTCGCCCAGGCGGGCCGCAAGGGCGCCGTCACCGTCGCCACCAACATGGCCGGCCGCGGTACGGACATCAAGCTCGGCGGCAACCCCGACGACCTCGCCGAGGCGGAGCTGCGCCAGCGCGGCCTCGACCCGGAGGAGCACATCGACGAGTGGGCGGCCGCGCTGCCCGCCGCCCTGGAGAAGGCCGAGGCCGCGGTCAAGGCCGAGTTCGAGGAGGTCAAGAGCCTCGGCGGGCTCTACGTCCTCGGCACCGAGCGCCATGAGTCGCGCCGTATCGACAACCAGCTGCGCGGCCGCTCCGGCCGTCAGGGCGACCCGGGCGAGTCCCGCTTCTACCTGTCGCTGGGCGACGACCTGATGCGCCTGTTCAAGGCCCAGATGGTCGAGCGCGTGATGGCCATGGCCAACGTCCCCGACGATGTGCCGATCGAGAACAAGATGGTCACCCGGGCCATCGCCTCCGCCCAGTCGCAGGTCGAGCAGCAGAACTTCGAGACCCGTAAGAACGTCCTGAAGTACGACGAGGTGCTCAACCGCCAGCGCGAGGTCATCTACGCCGAGCGCCGTCGCGTCCTGGAGGGCGAGGACCTCCACGAGCAGGTGGCGCACTTCATGGACGACACCATCGACGACTACATCCGCCAGGAGACCGTCGAGGGCTTCGCCGAGGAGTGGGACCTGGAACGGCTGTGGGGCGCCTTCAAGCAGCTCTACCCGGTCAAGGTCACCATCGAGGAGCTGGAGGACGCGGCGGGCGACCGCGCGGGCATCACCGCCGAGTTCATCGCCGAGTCCGTCAAGGACGACATCCACGAGCAGTACGCCGCCCGCGAGGAGCACCTCGGCTCCGACATCATGCGTGAGCTGGAGCGCCGCGTCGTGCTGTCCGTCCTGGACCGCAAGTGGCGCGAGCACCTCTACGAGATGGACTACCTCCAGGAGGGCATCGGCCTGCGGGCCATGGCCCAGAAGGACCCCCTGGTCGAGTACCAGCGCGAGGGCTTCGACATGTTCACCGCGATGATGGAGGGCATCAAGGAGGAGTCGGTCGGCTACCTGTTCAACCTGGAGGTCCAGGTCGACCAGCAGCTCGAAGAGGTCCCCGTCGAGCAGCGCGAGGCGCCGTCCCTGGAGAAGAGCCAGGACACCGTGCCCGCCGCCCGCCCGGAGATCCGCGCGAAGGGCCTGGACGCCCCGCAGCGCCCCGACCGGCTGCACTTCTCCGCCCCCACGGTGGACGGCGAGGCCGGTCTCGACGAGCGTGACCTCACGGGTGACGAGATGACCGAGTACCGCTCCGAGGCGGACGGCATGACCCGCGCCGAGCGCCGCAAGGCCCAGCGCGGCGCCGCCGGCCGCCGCCGCAAGAAGTAACGGCGCGCGAGGGCCTGTTCGCGCAAGGCCTGTTATCGGGGCGGGACACCACCGGTGTCCCGCCCTTCGCCGTGTTCAGGTACGGGCTCCGCCCAGCTCCACCGCGGCGCACCGCCACCGCCGGTCCGGGCAGTGCTCCAGCCGGAAGGCCAGCGCCCGCAGCCGGTCCCCCGAGGCGATCCGGGCGAACGCCTCGATCACCCCGGGCCGGGGCTGGAACTCGTCGCAGTGGCGCACGAAGGGGATGCCGTGCCCCGGTGGGACGGGCCGCAGGGGCGCCCCGGGAGCCAGCTCGGCCAGCTGGTCGTAGGCCGGGGGCAGGGTGTGCCCGAGCATCCAGTGCACCGGGCGCTGCCCGCTGAGGGTGAGCAGCAGCCGCTCGGCGAACCAGTAGCGCGGATGGCGTCGTTCGCGTTCGTGGCGACGGGCGGCAGCGTCGGCGGCCGGCCGCCGGGAGTCCGTGCGCCGTGGTGGCGCGGCCGGGCCCGGTCCGGCGGGTCCCCTGGTCCTGTACACGCGATCGCCCCCGTGGTGCGCGGCCCGGCTGGTACCGGGCGTGGCTTCGGTCGGTGGATCTTCTACCGGCGCCGTCCGGAGGCGGGCAAGGACGTCCCGGGGGTGGCCTCGGGGCCGGGATCGTTCACCTATCAGGGGGACATGGGGCCCGAGGGGCGGGCACGGTGGGGGACCGGGGCGTCCGGGAGGCGGCCGCCAGGGGGGCTCCGGCACTTCGAAGGGGGACTCGCGCCCGTATGCTGGCAGCACTGTTCGTAAGCCCTCAGGAAGCAGGAAAGCGGCGGTCATGCGCGTCTACGTCCCCCTGACCCTCCCCGGCCTCGCCGAGGCCCACAAGGCGGGCCTGCTGGGCCCGGCGCCGCTGGACGCCTACGCCATCACCCCCGCCCTGCGCGAGTGGTACGTCTCGGACGACACCGAGGAGCTGGAGTACGCGGCGCTGAGCCGGGCCGCGCAGGGCTCGCTGCGGCAGCTGGCGGCCGATCCGCGGGCGCCGCGACGGCGTGTGGTCGTGGCGGTCGACGTGCCCGACACGGCGGTGACCGCCGGCCCGGAGCGCGGGTCGGACCAGTCGGCGCTCGGCGCGGTGCGGCTGGCGGAGGCCGTGCCGCTGAAGAAGGCGGCCTCGGTGCACGTCGACGCGGACGACGCCGAGGAGGACGTGGCCGCCGCCGCGGCCGCGCTGGGCGCGGCGGACCAGGGCGACGACGACGCGCAGTTCACCGTGGACGGGGCCGACGACCACGAGCTGATGTGGTTCGGCGTCCAGGAGATCCCGAACCTCGTCTGAGGGGTCTGTCGGACCCGGACGGTACGGTCGTGAGCATGGGGATGCAGAGCATGGGCACGCGGGGCACGGGGGAGCGGCGCACGGAAGCCGCGCCGCACATCGTCTGGGACTGGAACGGGACCCTGTTCCACGACATCGACGCGGTGATCACGGCGACCAACGCCGCCTTCGCCGAGATCGGCCTGGCGCCCATCACCCTGGCCAGATACCGGGAGCTGTACTGCGTCCCGATCCCGCGCTTCTACGAGCGACTGATGGGCCGCCTCCCCACCGAGGCCGAGTGGCAGCACATGGACGTCGTCTTCCACCGGCACTACGCGGACCACCGCATACGCTGCGGCCTCACGGACGGCGCCGAGTCGTTGCTGGCGCGCTGGCAGGACGCCGGCGGCACCCAGTCGATCATGTCGATGTACGGGCACGAGGACCTGCTGCCGCTGGTGCGGGGCTTCGGCATCGAGCGAAGATTCATCCGGGTGGACGGACGCACCGGGCCTTCCGGCGGCAGCAAGACGGAGCACATGGCGCGCCATCTCGCCGGGCTGGACGGTGTGGCGGCCGGGCGTACGGTGGTCATCGGGGACGCCGTGGACGACGCCGTCGCGGCGGCGCACATCGGTGCCCATGCCGTGCTGTACACGGGCGGCTCGCACAGCCGGGGCAGTCTGGCGGCGGCGGGTGTGCCGGTGGTGGACAGTCTGGCGGAGGCCGTCGCCGAGGCGGAACGTCTCGTTGTCTGAGGCCGTGCTGTCCAGAGTGCGAAGGTTTCGTGGCCGTAATGTATAGAAGCTGCTCATGGACGCGTCCCGGGGGAAGAGCGATAGCCTTACCAGGTGATCAGCGCGATATCCAGCAGGGGCGCCGTCGCCCCTGTCCTGCCCCCGGGCCGCCACCGCGCCCGGGCCGTCGCAGCGGATCCCCGGAGCCGGGCTCTCCTGACGGCGTTTCGCCGTGTTCCGCCCGGCCACCCCTCATCCCGGCGGACCGTCGATGACGACCGGACACCCCGAGTCGCGACGTGAAGCCATCACCACCTATGTCACGCAACGGCGCGCGACAGGAGCCAGAGGACATGCAGACCAAGCTGGACGAAGCAAAGGCCGATTTGCTCGAGCGGGCGGCCCGCGTCGCTGAAGGCAGCCCGGGGGGAGCGCACCCGGCGGGCCCCAAGGGCGAGGGCGGACTCGACCAGAAGACCCTGACCGCCTACCTCCAGCGCTACTACCTGCACACCGCTCCCGAGGACCTCACCGGCCGTGACCCGGTCGACGTCTACGGCGCGGCCATCTCGCACTACCGGCTGGCCGAGAACCGGCCGCAGGGCACCGCGAACGTGCGCGTCCACACGCCGACGGTCGAGGAGAACGGCTGGACGTCCAGCCACTCCGTCGTCGAGGTCGTCACCGACGACATGCCCTTCCTCGTGGACTCCGTCACCAATGAGCTCTCCCGCCAGAACCGTGGCATCCACGTCGTCATCCACCCGCAGGTCGTCGTCCGCCGTGATGTGACCGGCCGCCTCCTCGAGGTCCTCGGCTCCGCCTGCGACGCCCACGGCAACGGCAAGGACACCGAGCTGCCGCACGACGCGCTCGTCGAGTCCTGGATCCACGTCGAGACCGACCGCGAGACCGACCGCGACGACCTCAAGCAGATCGCCGCCGACCTGGTGCGCGTCCTGTCCGACGTCCGCGAGACCGTCGAGGACTGGGGCAAGATGCGCGACGCCGCGCTGCGCATCGCCGAGGGCCTCGCCGAGGAGCCGACCGCCGACGTCCCGCAGACCGAGCTGGACGAGGCCCGTGAGCTGCTGCGCTGGCTGGCCGCCGATCACTTCACCTTCCTCGGCTACCGCGAGTACGACCTGACCAAGGTCACCACCGACGGCGAGGAGGAGGACGTCCTCACCGCCGTCCCCGGCACCGGCCTGGGCGTCCTGCGCTCCGACCCCTCGCACACCGCCAACGGGCACCACGAGGGCCACCACGCCCCGCTGCCCCGCCCCACCTCGCCGTCCTTCAGCCGGCTCCCGGCGGACGCCCGCGCCAAGGCCCGTGAGCACAAGCTGCTCGTCCTCACCAAGGCCAACAGCCGCGCCACCGTCCACCGCCCCTCCTACCTCGACTACGTCGGTGTGAAGAAGTTCGACGCCGCCGGCAATGTGGTCGGCGAGCGCCGTTTCCTGGGCCTGTTCTCCTCGGCCGCCTACACCGAGTCCGTCCGCCGCGTCCCGGTCATCCGCCGCAAGGTCTCCCAGGTCCTGGACGACGCCGGCTTCAGCCCCGACAGCCACGACGGGCGCGACCTGCTCCAGATCCTGGAGACCTACCCGCGCGACGAGCTCTTCCAGATCCAGGCCGACCAGCTGCGCGCCATCGCCACCAGCGTGCTCTACCTCCAGGAGCGCCGCCGGCTGCGGCTGTACCTGCGCCGCGACGAGTACGGGCGCTTCTACTCCGCCCTGGTCTACCTGCCGCGCGACCGCTACACCACCGGCGTCCGGCTGCGTCTGATCGACATCCTCAAGGAAGAGCTCAACGGCACCAGCGTCGACTTCACGGCCTGGAACACCGAGTCCGTCCTCTCCCGGCTGCACTTCGTCGTCCGCGTCGAGCCCGGCTCCGCGCTGCCCGAGCTCTCCGAGGCCGACGCCGACCGCATCGAGGCCCGCCTTGTGGAGGCCGCCCGCTCCTGGGCCGACGGCTTCGCCGAGACGCTCACCGCCGAGGTCGGCGAGGAGCGCTCCGCCGAGCTGCTGCGCCGCTACGGCCAGGCCTTCCCCGAGGGCTACAAGGCCGACCACACCCCCCGCGGCGCCGTCTCCGACCTCGCCCACCTGGAGAAGCTGACCACCGCCGGCGGTGCGCAGGACTTCGAGCTCAGCCTGTACGAGCCGGTCGGCGCGGGCCCCGGCGAGCGCCGCTTCAAGATCTACCGCACGGGTGAGCCCGTCTCCCTCTCCGCCGTCCTGCCGGTGCTCCAGCGGCTCGGCGTCGACGTCGTCGACGAGCGCCCGTACGAGCTGCGCTGCGCCGACCGGGCCAACGCCTGGATCTACGACTTCGGTCTGCGGCTGCCCGGGGACATGGTGGGCGACAACGCGCGCGCCCGGTTCCAGGAGGCCTTCGCGGCCGTGTGGTCCGGCGCCGCGGAGAACGACAACTTCAACAACCTCGTGCTGCGGGCCGGTCTCGACTGGCGCCAGGCGATGGTGCTGCGGGCCTACGCCAAGTACCTCCGGCAGGCCGGTACGACCTTCAGCCAGGCGTACATGGAGGACACCCTCAGCAACAACGTCCACACCACGCGCCTCCTGGTCAACCTGTTCGAGGCCCGGATGTCCCCGGCGCTCCCGCAGGACGGCCGGAACGAGCTGATCGAGGGGCTGCTGGAGGAGCTCGAGGGCGCCCTCGACCAGGTGGCGAGCCTGGACGAGGACCGCATCCTGCGCTCCTTCCTCACCGTCATCAAGGCCACGCTGCGCACCAACCACTTCCAGCGGAACAGCCAGGGCGAGCCGCACTCGTACCTCTCGCTGAAGCTGGACCCGCAGGCCATCCCGGACCTGCCCGCGCCCCGCCCGGCCTTCGAGATCTGGGTCTACTCGCCGCGCGTCGAGGGTGTGCACCTGCGCTTCGGCAAGGTCGCCCGAGGCGGTCTGCGCTGGTCCGACCGGCGCGAGGACTTCCGCACCGAGATCCTGGGCCTGGTCAAGGCGCAGATGGTGAAGAACACCGTCATCGTGCCCGTAGGCGCCAAGGGCGGCTTCGTCGGCAAGCGGCTCCCGGACCCGTCCGTGGACCGTGACGCGTGGCTCGCCGAGGGCATCGCCTCGTACAAGACCTTCATCTCCGGTCTGCTCGACATCACCGACAACATGGTCGGCGGCGAGGTCGTCCACCCCAAGGACGTCGTCCGCCACGACGAGGACGACACCTACCTCGTCGTCGCCGCCGACAAGGGCACCGCGACCTTCTCCGACATCGCCAACCAGGTCGCCGAGTCCTACGGCTTCTGGCTGGGCGACGCCTTCGCCTCCGGCGGCTCGGCCGGCTACGACCACAAGGGCATGGGCATCACCGCCCGCGGCGCCTGGGAGTCGGTCAAGCGGCACTTCCGCGAGCTGGGCCACAACACCCAGACCGAGGACTTCACGGTCGTCGGCGTCGGCGACATGTCCGGTGACGTCTTCGGCAACGGCATGCTGCTCTCCGAGCACATCCGCCTGGTCGCCGCCTTCGACCACCGCCACATCTTCATCGACCCCAAGCCGGACGCGGCGGTCTCCTACGCCGAACGCCGCAGGCTCTTCGAGCTGCCCCGCTCCTCCTGGGCCGACTACAACACCAAGCTGCTCTCCGCGGGCGGCGGCGTCCACCCCCGCACCGCCAAGTCGATCCCGGTCAACGCCCATGTGCGCGAGGCCCTGGGTATCGCCCCCGGCGTCACCAAGATGACCCCCGCCGAGCTGATGAAGGCCATCCTCAGCTCCCCGGTCGACCTCCTGTGGAACGGCGGCATCGGCACGTACGTCAAGGCGTCCACCGAGTCGCACGGCGACGTGGGCGACAAGGCCAACGACGCCATCCGCGTCGACGGCCGGGACCTGCGCGTCAAGGTCGTCGGCGAGGGCGGCAACCTCGGTCTGACCCAGCTCGGCCGCATCGAGTTCGCCCTGGCCGGCGGCCCGGACTCGACCGGCGGCAGGATCAACACCGACGCCATCGACAACAGCGCCGGCGTGGACACCTCCGACCACGAGGTGAACATCAAGGTCCTGCTCAACGCCCTCGTGACCGACGGCGACATGACCGTCAAGCAGCGCAACAAGCTGCTGGCCGAGATGACCGACGAGGTCGGCGAGCTGGTGCTGCGCAACAACTACGCGCAGAACGTGGCCCTGGCCAACGGTGTGGCCCAGGCGCCCAGCCTGCTCCACGCCCACCAGCGGATCATGCGCCGCCTCACCCGCGACGGCCACCTCGACCGCGCCCTGGAGTTCCTGCCCGCCGACCGGCAGATCCGGGAGCGGCTGGCCGCCGGCCGCGGTCTGACCCAGCCCGAGCTGGCCGTCCTGCTCGCCTACATCAAGATCACCACGGCGGAGGAGCTGCTCGCCACCGGGCTGCCCGACGACCCGTACCTCCAGCGACTGCTCTACGCCTACTTCCCGCAGGCCCTGCGCACGTCGTTCGGCGAGAACATCGACAACCACGCGCTGCGCCGCGAGATCGTCACGACCGTCCTGGTCAACGACACGGTCAACTCCGGTGGCTCGACCTTCCTCCACCGCCTGCGGGAGGAGACCGGCGCCTCGCTGGAGGAGATCGTCCGGGCGCAGACCGCAGCCCGCGAGATCTTCAGCCTGAACGAGGTCTGGGACGCCGTCGAGGGCCTGGACAACGTGGTCGCCGCCGACGTCCAGACCCGCATCCGGCTGCACTCACGCCGGCTGGTCGAGCGCGGCACCCGCTGGCTGCTCAACAACCGCCCGCAGCCGCTGGAGCTCGCGGAGACCATCGCGTTCTTCCGCGAGGGCGTGGACACGGTCTGGGCCGAGCTGCCCAAGCTGCTGCGCGGCGCCGACATCGAGTGGTGGCAGTCGATCCACGACGAGCTCGTCGACGCCGACGTGCCCGACGAGCTGGCGGTCAAGGTCGCGGGCTTCTCGTCCGTCTTCCCGGCGCTGGACATCGTCGCCACCGCCGAGCGCACGGGCAAGGAGCCGCTGAGCGTCGCCGAGGTCTACTACGACCTGGCCGACCGGCTGCACATCACCCAGCTGATGGACCGCATCATCGACCTGCCGCGTGCCGACCGCTGGCAGTCCATGGCCCGCGCCTCCATCCGTGAGGACCTCTACGCGGCCCACGCCGCGCTGACGGCCGAGGTCCTCTCCGCGGGCAACGGCTCCGCCACGCCGGAGGAGCGCTTCGCCACGTGGGAGGAGCGGAACGCCGCGATCCTGACCCGGGCGCGGACGACGCTGGACGAGATCCGCGGGTCGGACGCGTTCGACCTGGCCAACCTGTCGGTGGCCATGCGCACGATGCGCACCCTGCTGCGTTCGCACACCTGACGGGTGACCGCCGCACCGGCATGAAGGGGGCGGCTCCGGGGAAAACCCCCGGGGCCGCCCTTTTCGTATGTGTAAGAGAGTCGGATGACAGTCGTTCCGCGGCTCACGGCCACCCGGACGGCGCACCGGGAGATGGCCGTCGCGGCGGCCGTCCAGCTGGCCGTCGCCGCCGTCGGCTTCGCCGTCCTGCTGCTGGTCAACCACCACCTCGGCCATGGGACGCGCTGGCTGCTGTACCGCTGGGACAGCGGCAACTACCTCCGGATCGCCGAGCGGGGCTATCCCCGCCTCATCCCCCACCGCCCCGACGGCACGCCCGACTACACCCGGCTCGCCTTCTTCCCGCTCGTCCCCGCGCTGATCCGCGGTCTGCACCTGGTGACCGGCCTGCCCGCCGACTGCGCCGGGGTGCTGATCTCCTGGTGCGCGGCGGCGGTGGCGGGGGCCGGGGTGTACACGCTCGTACGGCACTGCGGGGGAAGCCGGGGCGCCGGGTACGCGTGCGTGGCGCTGTGGTCCTGTTCGCCGTACGCCTTCGCGCTGTGGGTGCCGTACTCGGAGGCGGTCTTCAGCGCCCTGCTGATGTGGGCCCTGGTGGCGCTGGTGCGGCGCCGCTGGGTCACGGCGGGCGTCCTGTGCGCCCTGGCGGGCGCCGTACGGCCGACGGCGACAGTGCTGATCGCAACGGTGCTGCTGGCCGCCGGCGGGGCGGTGCTGCGCCGGCGGGACGGCGCGCGGCCGTGGGCGGCGCTGGCCCTGGCGCCGCTGGGGCTGCTGGGCGGCTGGCTCTACCTGGGCAGCCGGGTGGGGCGCTGGGACGGCTGGTTCGAGGCGGAGCGGGCCTGGGGGCAGACGTTCGACTTCGGCGCGGGCACCGCGGACTTCCTGCGGCAGGTCTTGCTCTACCGCGACCCTCGCGCGGTCACCGATGTGCGCCATGTCGCCGTGGTCGCCGTGGTGCTGCTGACGGCGGCCGCGGTGGTGGCGCTGGCACTGGACCGGCGGGTGCCCTGGCCGCTGGTCGTGGCCGTCGCCGGAGCCTGGCTGCTGATGGTGGGGACGCCGGGCTCGCCGTACTCCAAACCACGTTTCATGCTGCCGTTCCTGCCGGTTCCGCTGTTGTTGGCGGCCCGGCCGCTCGCGCGTGTTCCGCTGGGGGTGAGGGTGTGTCTCTACGGTGGAGGTGCGGTGGTCTCGGGTTGGTACGCGGCCGGGTTGCTCGTGCTGTTCGACGGGTCGCCGTGAGGGGAGCCGTGGCGCCCGGCCCGCCCGGGCAGGGCCCTGAACACCCAGGCGCGGTAGGACCAGAAGCGGAACAGGGTCGCCGTGGCGATGCCCAGGAACTTGAAGAGGTTGCCGAGGAGCGCCCCGCCCCAGCCGAAGCCGTAGGTGGCGATGTAGAGGACACCGTTCTCGATCACCAGTCCGATGCCGCTGAAGGCCGCGAAGAGGGCGATCTCCCTGCTGCGGTGGCTCCTGTCGCGGTCGCGGTAGGTGAAGTGGCGCAGGCCCAGGTAGTTGAAGGCGATGGCGACGGCCGTCGCGATCACGCTGCATCGCACCACCGGCAGGCCGGTGGCGCCCCGGCACACATTGAAGACCCCGAGGTTGACGAAGATCCCCAGCCCGCCCACGGTGCCGAACTTCGCGAACTCCCGGGCCAGCGCCGACAGCCGCCCCCGGCCGGGCGGACGCCGCCTCCTCGATTCCGTCGGTCTCGATTCCGTCGGGCGCAAGGGCATCTCCAGATACGGTCGCCACGCGTAGCGGACATCTCACGTAGACAACCGATTGTAGTGTAAATTGCCGCAAAAACTGACGCAGTGCGACAGTGTGACCACAATGGGCGAGGCCGCGATGGGTGAGGAACTGGCATGACCGAGGCGGTACTGCTCGTCGGAGGCAAGGGAACCCGGCTCCGGCCGCTCACCATCAACACGCCGAAGCCGATGGTCCCGGCCGCCGGGGTGCCCTTCCTCGCCCATCAGCTGGCCCGCGCCAGAGCCGCCGGCGTCGAGCACGTCGTGCTCGCCACCTCCTACCTCGCCGAGGTCTTCGAGCCCTACTTCGGCGACGGCTCCGCCCACGGCCTGCGGCTCACCTACGTCCACGAGGAGGAGCCGCTGGGCACGGGCGGGGCCATCCGGCACGCCTCCATCGCCCTGACCTCCGGGCCCACCGACCCCGTGCTCGTCTTCAACGGCGACATCCTCACCGGCCTCGACGTCGGGGATCTGCTGCTGCGCCACGAGCGGGCCCGGGCCGATGTCACCCTCCATCTCACCCGGGTGGCCGACCCCCGCGCGTTCGGCCTGGTGCCCACCGCCCCCGACGGCCGGGTCCTGGCCTTCACCGAGAAGCCGCGCCGCCCCGAGGAGATCGTCACCGACCAGATCAACGCCGGGGCCTATGTCTTCCGGCGCGAGATCATCGACACCATCCCCCCGGGGCGGCCGGTCTCCGTCGAGCGGGAGACCTTCCCCGGGCTGCTGGCCGCCCGGGCCGTGCTGCACGGCGTGGTCGACGCCTCGTACTGGCTGGACCTGGGCCGTCCCTCGGCCTTCGTCCAGGCGTCCGCCGACCTCGTGCGCGGCGTCGTCCGCTCCCCGGCCGTCCCCGGGGACCCCGGCGAGTACCTGGTGCTGCCCGGCGCCCGGGTGGCGGACGGGGCGCGGCTGCTCGGCGGCACGGTGGTGGGAAGCGGCGCGTACGTCGCGGCGGGCGCCGTCGTGGACGGATCCGTCGTGCTGGACGGCGCCCGGATCGAGGAGGGCGCGCACGTCCGGGCGTCCATGGTCGGCACCGGCGCCAGGGTCGGCCCCCGGACCCTCCTCGACGACGTGGTGATCGGGGACCGCTCCGACATCGGCGGGGACAACGAGCTGCGCGAGGGGGCGCGCGTCTGGTGCGGGACCGCGATCCCCGACGCCGCCATCCGCTTCTCGGCCGTCTGAGCGTCACCGCCTGCCCGTACGCGAACACCGACTTAGTGTTTGACCGACTCAGCGTTTGACCGACTCAGTGTTTGAACATCCGCCGACCGCCAACTGTCGCCAGCCGCCCACTCCCGCTCTCCATCTGCCGAGGATCCGCTCATGAGCCCTCCGCGCACCCCCGCCGCCGCGACACCGCTCCCCGCCGAATGGGGCCGTACCCCGCTGACCGTCGTGATGCCGACGTACAACGAGGCGCAGAACCTCCCCACCATGGCCGAGGCGCTCATGGCCCTGCCCCTCGAAGGGCTGCGGCTGCTGGTGGTCGACGACAACAGCCCCGACGGCACGGGCACCGTCGCCGAGCAGCTGGCGGAGAAGTACAACGAGCCCGGCCGGACGCGCATGGGCGTCATGCACCGCACCACCAAGGACGGCCTCGGCCGCGCCTACGCGGCCGGCATGGAGCGGGCCGTCGCCGAGGGCGCCGTGTACGTCCTCCAGATGGACGCCGACGGCAGCCACCCGACCGGGAAGATCTCCGAGATGCTCGGCGTCGCCCTCGCCACCGGCGCGGACGTGGTCGTCGGCAGCCGGTACGTCCCCGGGGGCACCCTCTCCGACGCCTGGAAGGCCCACCGCAAGCTGCTCTCCCGCTGGGCCAACGCCTACGCCAGCGGGATCCTCGGCACCCGGGTCCGCGACATCACCAGCGGCTTCAACCTGTGGAGCGCGGACGCCCTGCGGGCCGTAGGGCTCGGCAGCGTCGACAGCGCGGGCTACAGCTTCCAGGTCGAGACCAAATACCGCGCGCTGCGCGCCGGTTTCACGGTCATGGAGGTGCCCATCCACTTCGAGGACCGCACCGCCGGGGAGTCGAAGATGAACCTCGCCGTGCAACTCGAATCCGTGGCCATGCCCTGGCGGCTGCGGTCCAGAGCGCTCCGCGCGCCGGCGGCCGGCAAGCGCCCCCACTGACCCGTGAGCCCGCCCACGGCCTTCAGGACGCCCCGGCCGCCGCTCTCCCGGACCTCCCGGCCGCGCCGGGCGGGCCTGCCGCGCCGGACGGCCGCGGTCGCCGTCCTGCTGCTGGGCGTCCTGCTGCTGCTCATGGTGGTGCGGCTGCCGTGGTCCGGCGACCTCGGGATGCACGCCGCGGTCCTGGAGCGGCTGCGCGCGGACCTGGTCCACCCGGGCAACCCCCTGGTGGACGAGGACACACCGAGCCCGTACTACTCGCCGTGGACGGTCGCGCTGGCGCTGGTGGCGACGGCGACCGGCTGGGGCACCTTCGGGGTGCTGCGGCTGGCCGGTCTCGCCGGCCTCGCCCTGCTGGGCACGGGCCTCGCCGCCTTCACCCGGACGTTCAGCCGGGCGCGGATCGCCGTCCCGCTCGCGCTGCTGTGCGTGCTGCTGCTGTACGGGGTGGTGCCGTTCGCGTGGAGCGGGATGCCGGGGCTGGCCTCGCTCAGCCTGACCCTCGCCTATCCGGGCACCTTCGCCCTGGGCCTCTCCTGCTGGCTGTGGGCGCTGCTGCGCCGGGCACGGACGGCCGGCTGGGGGCTGCCGGGGCATGTGGGGCTGGGGTTTCTGCTGGGCTCGGTGTTGCTGGTGCATCAGTTCACCGGCGTTGTCGCGGTGCTGGGGGTCCTGGCGGTGCTGCTCGGCACGCGGCCGGGGCCGGGTGGGGCCGGGTGGGCGCGGTTGGCGGCGGGGGGCGCCGTGGCGCTGGTGCTGCCGCTGTGCTGGCCGTACTACTCCTTTCCCGCGCTGCTCGGCGGGGGTGGGCTGGACCCCGTCCACCGGGCGCTCTACGGCCGTGCGGCGGAGCGGTTCTGCCTGGTGGCCGTAGGGGTGGCGGCCCTCGGGGCGCGGTGGTGGCGCGATCGCCGCGATCCGCTGGCGCTCCTCTTCGGGCTGGGGACGGCGGTCGTCGCGGCGGGCTGGGTGAGCGGTCATTACGCGTGGGGGAGGGCGCTGCCGGCCGTGCTGATCCCGGCTCAGCTCGCGCTCGCCGTCGAGACGGCCGAGGCTCTTGAGGGCCGTGAGGCCTTTGAGGACTGTGAGGCCTCTAAGGGACGTGGGTCCTCTAAGGGCTGTGAGGCCTTTAAGGGGCATGGGGCCGGTGGTGAGCGGTTGCGGCGCGGTCTGCCGGTGGTGGCGGTGGCGGCGCTGCTGGCCGGGACGTGGGCGCAGGCGGGAGTGCTGTCGTACGTGCTCCGGAGGGAGGCAGTGCCGCCCGGGCTGCGCGAGGCGCCCGTCATCGCGCTGTGGCCGCGTTTCGGCTGGGCTGTGGCGCATGTGCCCAAAGGGGCGACGGTGATGACGAACGACTACTACGCGCTGCGAACGCTCCCCGCGTACGGCCCATACACCGTCGCCCCGGCCTATCCCGACCTCTTCCTCCCCGACGAGAAGCGGCGCCACGACGCCACGCGGCGCTACTTCGCCCCGGCCACCTCCCGGGCCGAGCGGCTCGGCATCCTCAAGGAGTACGGCGTGACGTGGGTGCTGCAGAAGAACGGGGCGGCGGGCCTGGCCCCGGGCGACCCCGCGCTCAGGAAGGCGGCCCAGGGGCCGGGCGGGCGCGTGCTGCTGGAGGTCGTCGGACGATGAGCGCGACGGAGACCGCGCCGGTGACCGTGCCGTCCTTCGGTGACGTGGCCTCCGCGTGGCTGCGCGGCCGGGCCCCCCGGCCCGCGCTGGTCTCGGCGGTGCTGGTGTTCACCCTGAGCTCGGTGCGGGCGTACGGCAAGGCGCGTTCCGGCATCGACAACGCGGTGGTGGTGCGGGCGGCGCATGCGCTGCTGAGCGGCGGGTCGCCGTACGCGGACAAACGTTTCCTGTATCCGCCGGGGGCGGTGTTCGCGGCGCTGCCGCAGACGCTCCTCTCGGAGAAGGTGCTGTTCTATGTCGTGCCGGTGGTGACCGGTGCGCTGGTCGCGGTGGGCGGGGTGCTGGCGCTGCGGATCTTCGGGGTCCGGGCGGACAGCCGGCTGGCGGTGGCGCTGGCACTGGGCACGGCGCTGTTCCTGCCCTTCCAGAGCCTGGTGTTCCTGGGCAACTGGACGGCGGCGTCGGTGGTCGCCTTCCCGGCGGCCCTCCTGCTGGCGCGGAACGGGCGGTGGTCCGCGGCGGGCGTGGTGGTCGGGGCGGCCGTCGCGCTCAAACCGATGCTGGTACCGCTGTTTCTGCTGTTCCTCCTGGCGCGGCAGTGGCGGGCGTTGGCGTGGGCGCTGGGGGTGCCCGCCGCGATCTCGCTGTCGGCGGCGGTCGCGCTGCCCAGGCCGGGGCTGTTCTTCACCCGGACGCTGCCGTTCCTGCTGCACGGCCAGGACGCGTACGCCCGCCCGTACGACGCCTCGTGGCCGGCCGTGCTGCCCCGGCTGGGAGTGCCGCACACGCTGGCGTTCGCGCTGGCGGCCGTGGCCGGGACGGCGGTGCTGTACTTCGCGTGGCTGCGGTGGCGCCGCGGGGGAGACCCGGCGCTGCGGCTGGTGGAGTGCGCCGCGCTGCTGATGCTGGCCGCGTTCGTGGTCTCGCGCCCGTCGTTCCTCAACTACGCGCTGGTCGTGGTGCCCTCGCTGGCCACGTCGGTGGTGGTGCGGGGGGCGACCGCGAGGTCGGTGTGGTTCTGGGTGCCTCTGGTGCCGCAGTTGGGCGGAGTGCCGTGGCCGGGTGTGGACAGTGGGCAGCGGCACGCGTTCCGGGACGTGGTGATGTTCGGCGGGCTGGCGGCGGTGCTGGGGCTGGCGGCGTGGCGGGGAAGAGGGCGGGACGCAGGGATTGTCACGGAGAGTAGTTGTGGTTACTCTCTGTGTTCAGAGGTTTCGGAGGCCTTGGAGGTCTCGGAGATCTCGGAGGTTGAGGCCCGGCCCGATCCGGAAGCGAGGTGAACCATGTCCGTTCCCGTGCCCTCCATCACCCCGGAGGTCAGCGTAGTGGTGATCGTCCACAACGACGCCGGACGGCTGCCGCGCGCCGTGCGATCGGTCCTCGGACAGTCGCTGCGCCGCCTCGAAGCGATCGTCGTCGACGACTGCTCGACGGACGACACCCCCCGCGCCGCCCGGGAACTGGCCGCCGGTGACCCACGCGTGCGCCTGCTGCGGCTCCCGGTCAACAGCGGCGGCTGCGGCGCCCCGCGCAACGCCGGTATCGCCGCCGCCCGCGCCCCCTATGTGATGTTCCTCGACAGCGACGACGAACTCCCCTACCACTCCTGCAAATCACTGCTGCTGGCCGCGGAGGAGACGGGAGTCGACCTCGTCACCGGCGAGGTCACCCGGCTCTTCGAGGAGAGCGGCACCACCGCCCTGTGGTACCCCGAGCTCTTCGGGGACATCCGCCTCGTGGCGGGCCTGCGCGCCGCCCCCGAATACCTCCTCGACCACCTCTCCACCAACAAGCTCTACCGCGCCGCCTTCCTCGCCCGCCACGGCCTGAGATTCCCCGAGGACCTGCACTACGAGGACCAGCTCTTCACCGCCCAAGCCCTCACCCTGGCCCGGTCCTTCGCCGTCGTCCCCTGGCCCGTCTACACCTGGCGGCTCGCCGGCGACCCTGCCACAGGCCCCTCCATCTCCTCCAGCCGCCACAAACTGCGGAACGTCGCCGACCGCATCGCCGTCGCCCGGCGCGTCGACGCCTTCCTGGAGGAGTCGGGCCACGCCGGCCTGCGACCCGCGAAGGACGCCAAGTTCCTCCGGCACGACCTCCGCCTCCACCTCGGCGACCTGCCCTTCCGCGACCGGAAGTGGACCGAGGAGTTCGCCGCCCTCGTCGCCCCCTACCTCGCCGGCATCGCGCCCGACGCCTGGGAGACGGTGCCGCGCGAACAGCGCGTCTGCCAGTACCTGCTCCTCGCCGGCCGCCTCGAAGAGGCCGCCGAATGCGCGCGCACCCTGGACCGGCCCCGCATCGCCCCCCGCCACACCGTGCGCGACACCGCCGGGCGCCGGTACTGGGGGCGGGAGCTGCCCGAGGACGAACGGGCCGCCCGGGAGCTGGACATCACCGAATGGCGCCTGGACGACCAGCCCTTCACCACCGGCCCCCTACGGCACGAGGTGACGCGCGTCGAACCGGCCGGGAGCCGCCTGCGCCTCACCCTGCGCACCTACGACCCGGCACGACTGCTGGCCGGACCCGTTCCCGTCACGGCGGAGCTGCGCGTCGCCGCAAGCACGGGGTCCCTCGTCGTCCCCTTCCACTATGAGCAGGGTGGGGAGGGCTGCGAGCCGGGTGGGGAGGGCGCGGAGGCGCCGGGGGCGCGCACCGCCCGGGCCGAGATCGATCTGCGCCGGGTACCCCTCGGGCCCACCGGGTTCCGGGGGCGACGCCACCCCCACGTGGTGCTCACCCGGCAAGGGCTGACCCGCACCGATCCGCTGCTGGCCCCCGCCCCGGCGCCGTCCCTGCGGGCACGGATCGGCGGGCACCTGGTGCGGGCGGGGTGCGAAGGGCACGGCGCCGGACGGTTCGAGCTCACCTGGGAGCGGACGGGTGCCCTCGGCCGGGCCGAAGCCCTCACCCCCGGCCGGCCCGCCCTGCGCCGCGGCGCCCACCGGCTCATCCGCCGCGCGACCGGGCCCCGCGCCAAGGCCCTCGCCTATCACGAGCTGCGGAAACTGCCCATCGACGACAAGCTTGTCGTCTTCGAGGCCCTGGAGGGGCGCGGCTACGCCGACAGTCCCCGCTATATCCACGAGGAACTCGTCCGGCGCGGCCTCCCGCTCCGCGTGGTCTGGTCGTACTCCGGCGACCGGTCCTCCTTCCCCGAGGGTGTGGAGCTCGTCCGGCGCGGCAGCTGGGAGTACGCCCGTACGGTCGCCCGGGCGCGCTACTGGGTGGACTCGCACGGCTTCCCCGTGTCCTTCGCCAAACGGGCGGGCACCCGCTATCTCCAGACCTGGCACGGCCAGGCCTTCAAACACATGGGGTTCGACATCCCCGAGCTACGGCTGGCGAGCCCCGAGCGGCGCCGACAGCACCACGCGACGGTGGCCCGCTGGGACGCGCTGATCTCCCCCAGCGAGGAGTTCGAGCGGACGTTCGTACGGGCCAATGGCTACGCGGGCCGGCTGCTGCGCACCGGGCTGCCGCGCAACGACGTGCTCGTCCGCTGGAACGAGCCGGAGCAGCGTGACCGAGCGGCCCGCACCCGGGAGCGGCTACAGATCCCCGAGGGCCGGAAAGTGCTGCTGTACGCCCCCACGTTCCGGGACGGCGAGCGCGGCAGCGGGGCGTCGATCCGCGTCGATCTGGCGGGGCTCGTCGGCGCGGTCGGCGAGGAGTGGACGGTCGTGGTCCGCCCCCACTATTACGAGCGGTTCACCGTGCCCCGCGAGCTGGGGCACGCGGTGCGCGACGGGCGTGAGTTCACCGATCTCAACGATTTGCAGCTCGCCTCGGACGCCCTGCTCACGGACTACTCGTCGGTGATGTTCGACTACGCCAACCTGGGCCGGCCCATCCTGCTCTACACCGACGACTACGAGGACTACCGCTCCCTGTCGCGCGGTGCCTACTACGACCTGCCGGACATCGCCCCCGGCCCGATGCTCGCCACCACGAGGGACCTGGCCGAGGCGCTGGGCGATCTGGCGGGGGTGCGCGAGCGGTGGGCCGGTGCGTACGCCCGCTTCCAGGAGCGGTTCAACCCCCTGGAGACCGGGTGGTCGAGCAAGGCCGTGGTCGACCTGTTCTTCGAGGGGAGCGACCGGTGAACCGCCTGGCCTCGGACCGCCGGAGGCGGCTGTTCCTGCTCGGCATCGACGTCGATTCGACGGGCGGTTCGCAGAGGGTGCTGCACACCCTCGCCCAGGGGTTCGCCGAGCGCGGCCACGCCGTCGAGCTCATCGGCATCCGGCCGAGCCCCCGGCCCCATTCGTACATCGCCGATCCCGCCTACCGGCGGACCACGCTCTACCGGGCACCCGCCGCGCCCTCCTGGCGGGCGGACTCCCTCGCCGAGCGGCTGAGTCCGGCGCGGCTGTGGTCGGCACGGGCCGAGCGCCGGGAGCGACAGCGGGCCCGGACACTGCTGGCGCGGCGGTTCGCCGGGACACCGGAGAACGGTACGGGGTATGTGATCGCCGGTTCGCCGTGGGCGGCGGTCTGGCTGGAGTCCGTGGCGCGGCCGGCCCATGTGCGGGCCATCGGCCAGTACCACGAGTCGTTCCACCAGGCGCGGGCGTCCGTCAACCTGGAGCTGATCCTGCGCCACTATCCGGCGCTGGAGAAGTCGTTGTTCCTCAGCGAGCCGGACGCGGCGGAGTTCCGCCGAAGGCGGCTGCCGAACGCCGGGGTGATGCCGAACCCGCTGCCCTTCGTGTCCTCCGCCCCCGCGCCTCTGGACGGCCGGCGCGTCGGCGCGGTCGGGCGGCTGGAGCCGGTCAAACGGCTGGACCGGCTGCTCGACGCCTTCGCCGCCGTCGCGATCGAACACCCCGGCTGGGAGCTCCACTTCTTCGGCGACGGCCCGCAGGAACCGGAGCTGAGGGCGCGGGCGGACCGGCTCGGCGTCGGCGACAGGGTCCGCTTCCGGGGCACCGTCCGCGACATGGCCGCCGCCTACCGGGAGCTGTCGCTGGTGGCCCTCACCAGCGAGCGCGAAGGACGGCCGATGGCCCTCGCCGAGGCGTCCGCCGCCGGGGTGCCCTGCGTGAGCTTCGACCTGTCGGGCGGCGTCCGCGAGCTGGTCGTCCACGGGCGCACGGGCACGCTCGTACCGCAGGGGGGCACGGCGGCGTTCGCGGCCGCGCTGGGGGAGCTGATGGGGGACGGCCCGGCGCGTGAACGCTACGGGCGGGCCGCGCGCGAGCACGTCGCGCCACTGGCCCTGCCGGCGGTCCTGGACCGCTGGGAGGCGCTGTTCGAGGAGATCGACCGCTAGGTCCGCCACCGGACCGGTCACAAGGGGGATGCCGATATGTGCGTAACGAGGCTAGGTACGGGCAGCCGCCGTACGCCGCAGGAGTGGCAGTCGGGACAGGAGCGTACGGGCCCTGCGCAGGGCGACACCGAGCACGCACCGGGCGCCGGGCGCGAGCCGCAGGACGAGCGAACCGCTCGCCGTGGCGTGCGGCTGCGCCAGCAGCAGGCCGTACCGCGCGCCGAGCAGCACGGCGGGCCGGGAGCCGGCGCCCACGGCCCGTACCGCCGTCCGCAGGGTGCCGCCGTGCGCGCAGTGGATGCGGACGCGTACGTCCCAGGACTGCGGTCCGGTCGTGAGGGCCCTGCGGGCCCTGGCGTCGAGGAGCCCCCGCGCGGCCAGCGCCGCGAGGTCCACGGGCACGGAGACCCCCCAGGACGTCCCTGCGTCCGGCCCGCCCGGCCTGCCTGGCCCGTCCGGCCCGCCCGGGACATTCGGCTCGTCCGGCTGTGGCGAGGCGGTGTGTTCCAGGACCGAATCGCCGTCCCGCAGCCGGAGCTCGACATCGACGCCATGCGGCCGGGCGGCCGCCAGACGGCCGTACAGCTCGTGCACCCGAAGCCGGAGTTCGGCGTGACGGCCGCGCCCCGGGCGGTGGCGCAGGGTGGCGTCGATGGTGACCGGCAGCCGGCGGGCCGGTTTGGCGCCCGGGCCGGTGAGGCCGTCGAGGACGGCCTGCGGCAGGTCCGCCGCCCAGATCGGCCGCCCCGCGGCCTCGGCGTACGGCGGCAGCAGCCGGGCGGGCCGGGCGGCGAGCTGGGCGAGGCGGTCCAGGTCGCGCGGGGTCTCGGAGGCGAGCACGACCCGGGCGATCCAGCGGGCCGGGGCCCGCGCGGCACGCAGGTCGGCCTCGTCGCAGGCGGCCAGCGCGGCGCGCGCCGCCCGCCACCAGGCCGCGCGGTACGCCGGGCCGTGGCCGGGCAGCTCCCGGACGTACATCCGCAGATCGTGGTCGAGGAACTTCACCCGGGCGGCGTGGGCGAGCGGCTCGTTGCCCGCGTCGCGGAAGACCTCCACACCCCGCTCATGGGCGCGGACACGCGCCTGCCAGTTGGCCACCCGCTCACGGTCCAGGGAGATCGAGGGCCGGGCCGCGCCCCTGCGCACGTGCCAGACATAGACGGGGTCCGGGACGACGGCGACACGCGGTCCCGCCGCCAGGACGCGGGCGCTGAAGACGAAGTCCTCGTACGGGAACGGGCCTTCGGGGAAGTCGATGCCGTGCGCGGTGAGGAAGTCGCGGGAGTAGAGCTTGTTGACGCAGAGCGTGTCGCGCAGCAGCGCCGGGTGCTTCTCGGGGGAGGCGTGGACGGCGGGCCGCCGGTAGAGGGCGGGTTGCCAGGGAGTGTCCCGCCGCCGGGGGAGTTCCCGGCGGACGCACAGCCCCGCCGTCACCGGCGCGTCATGGGCCAGGGCGCCGCGCAGCAGGGCCGTCACCGCGTCCCGGGGGAGGATGTCGTCGCTGTCGAGGAACATCACATAGGGCGCGGTGGTGGCCCGGAGGCCGTCGTTGCGGGGAGTGCCGCAGCCACCGCTGTTGACGGCCCGGTGGACGACCCGCAGCCGGGGTTCGCGCGCGGCCAGCCGGTCGAGGAGGGCCCCCGTGCCGTCGGTGGACGCGTCGTCCACGGCGACGACCTCGGCGACGGCCGGGCCCTGGCCGAGGGCGGAGCGCACGGCGTGGCCGATATGGGCGGCGTCGTCGTAGCCGATGACGATCACGCCGACCCGGGCGTCGGCCCGGACGGCCGCCGGGAGCCCGGCGGCGGGGTGTGCGACAGGGATTCCGCTCCCGTTCACTGCCATAAAGCACAGTTTTATCCAATAAGTATGTGTAATTGGGGCATTCTGCGACCGCGTGTGGCCGACAGGAGCGGATGCGGGGAGGGGCGAGGATGGCACGGACCGCGGTACGGCCCGAGCTGAGGACGGAGCCGAGGACGCCATGGGCGGCCACGCTCGGGGGCACGCTCCGGGGGCTGCCCGCCGCAGTGCCCCTGGCCGTGATCGTGCCCGCCGCCGTCATGCTCCTCCTGGGCCTGTGGGGGCTCGACCGGGGCACGATGTGGCGGGACGAGGCCGCCACCTTCCAGGTGGCGCGCCGGTCGACGGGCGACATCCTGCGCCTGCTCGGCCACGTCGACGCCGTGCACGGGCTCTACTACCTGCTGATGCGCCCCGTGCTGGCGCTGCGCGCCGACGAGACCACGCTGCGGCTGCCGTCCGTCGTGGCCGCGGCCGTCACCGCCGGGCTGATCGGCGCGATCGGCTGCCGGCTGGCCCGCCCCCGGGTGGGCCTGTGGGCCGGGCTGCTGTACGCGGCCACCCCGTTCGTCGGCCACTACGCGCAGGAGGGCCGCTCGTACGCCCTGGTCGCGGCGGGTGGCGCGCTGGCGACGTGGCTGCTGCTGGAGGCCGTCGAGCGGGGTTCGCCGGGGCGCTGGGCCGGCTACGGCGCGGTGGTGGCGGTCACGGCGCTGCTGCACGAGTTCGCGATCCTGCTGCTGGCGGCCCATGGGCTGACGCTGCTGCTCTCCCGGGTCCCGGGGCGGATATGGCGCGGCTGGGGCTGCGCGTCGGCTGCGGCCTGCGCCGTGCTGGCGCCGCTGGCCGTGCTCTCCCAAGGCCAGAGCGAGCAGGTCTCCTGGCTCCGCACACCGGGATACGAGCAGGCGAAGGCGTTCCTCCACGCCTTCGCGGGCCCCGGTGAGCCCGTGGTGGCCGGTGTGGTCGCGCTGATGGCCGTCGCCGTGCTCGTCCCTCTGCCCCGCACGGGCCCGTTGCGGCTGACCGCCGTCGCCCTGCCGCTGGCCGTCGTACCGCCAGTGCTGCTCTACGCGGCCTCACAGTGGCAGCCGCTCTTTCTCGACCGCTATCTGCTCTTCTGCCTCGCGGGCGTGCCGCTGCTGGCGGCCGCCGGCGCGGAACGGCTCCTCGGGCTGGTGCCGTGGCCGCGCGTCGCGGCGGCGGTCGGGGCCGCGGCCGTGGCGGTGGTCTTCGTGGCGCAGTTGCCCTTCCACGAGCGTGAGCGGCTGCCGTCCAGCCGGGGTGACGAACTCGCCCGGGTGGCCGCCGCCGTCGGGAGGACGGCCCGGCCGGGGGACGCGGTGCTGTTCCTCCCGCTCCACGAGCGCCGGATATCCCTGGGCTACCCGGAGGCCTTCAGGGGGCTGCGGGACCTCACCCTCAAGAAGTCGCCCGCCGCCTCCGGCACCCTCTACGGCCACGAGGTCGGGGCGGGGGAGCTGCGCTCCCGGCTGCGGGGGCTCCCCCCGGGGACGAGGGTGTGGGTGGTGGCGGACACGACCACGGTCGGGACGCCCTGGTTCCGGGCCCAGCGCGCCGAGTCCGCCAAGACCAGGGAGCTCGACGCGCTGTACCGGGAGGAGTCGACGGTGTTCGTACGGGGAGGCGCGGTGTCGCTGTACCTGCGGCGCTAGCCGTCACGTACCCGTGGTCACGCACCCCCGGTCATTCACCGCACCCGCCGTCACCTCACCGCACCCCCCATCACTTCACCGCGCCCGCCATCACTCCGCTCACGAACTGGCGCTGGAAGGCGAAGAACACCGCGAGCGGAACGACCATCGAGAGGAAGGCACCCGACGCGAGGATGTCCACGTTGTCGCCGAACTGCCGGACCTGCTGCTGAAGGGCCACCGTGATGGGAGGGTTGCCGCTGTCCGCGAAGATCAGCGCGACCAGCATGTCGTTCCACACCCACAGGAACTGGAAGATGCCCAGGGAGGCGATGGCCGGCCCGCCCAGCGGCAGTACGACCCGGGTGAACAGCCGTAGCTCGCCCGCGCCGTCCAGCCGGGCCGCCTCCAGCAGCTCGCGCGGTATCTCCGCGAAGAAGTTCCGCAACAGGAACACCGCGAAGGGCAGCCCGAAGGCGGTGTGGAAGAGCACCACCCCCACCGTGGACTCGAAGATGCCCAGCGCGCTGAAGAGCTTGGCCACCGGGATCAGCGCCACCTGCACGGGCACCACGAGCAGCCCCACGACGACCATGAACCACCAGTCCCGGCCGGGGAAGTCCAGCCAGGCGAAGGCGTATCCGGCGAGGGCGCCGACGAGGATCACCAGCACCGTCGCCGGGACGGTGATCAGCGCGGTGGTCAGAAGGGAGTGCGTCACCTTGTCATTGGCGAAGAGCGTGCGATAGCTCTCCGTCGTCAGCTGGGACGGGTGGGCGAAGACCTGCCACCAGCCGGAGGCGGCGATGTCGGCCTTGTCACGCAGCGAGGACAGCAGCAGCCCCACGGTCGGCATCAGCCAGAACAGCCCGACCAGGACGAGGAAACCACGCGTCGCCCCCGCGCCCAGGCGGGCGGCCAGCCGGGCGGGGAGGGAACGCTCGCCCCGTACGACCTCGCCCCGTACAACGGTGTCTTGAGAGCTCATCGTTGCCGCTCCTTCCGGATCCGGCGAATGTTCACGATCACCACCGGAGTGACGAGCAGCAGCAGGAAGACGGCGATGGCGCTGCCCACGCCCTGGTTGACGTCCGTGCCGAAGGAGGATTGATAGAGCTGGAGGGCCAGCACATTGGCGTTGTCGAGGCTGGAGCCCGGGGCGATGATGTAGACCAGGTCGAAGATCTTCAGCACGTTGATCATCAGGGTGACGACCACCACCGCGAGGACCGGTGCCAGCAGGGGCACCGTCACCCGGCGGAAGACCTGCCACTCGTTGGCCCCGTCGACGCGCGCCGCCTCCAGCAGCTCGCGCGGCACGCCCGCCAGGCCGGCCGCGATGAGCACCATGGCGAAGCCCGCCCACATCCAGATGTACGCGCCGATGATCGACGGGGTCACCAGGGAGGGGCCGAGCCAGTCGACGCCGTTGTAGGCGGAGGCGAAGTTGGCCGCGGGCAGCCGCAGCCGGGCGCCGTCCGCCGCCGTCGGCAGGGTGAAGGTGCCGTCGGGGTCCGTGGTGGTGGAGGCGACGGTCCTGCCGTCCCTGACGGCCTCCACCCTCACCCCCGCCAGGGCCTTCTCACCCGCGTCGATCTTCCCGGCCGTTCCGCCGCCGCCCCGGGTGAAGTCCATCCACACCGTGCCGGTGACCTTCCCGGCCACGTCCCGCGCGGGGATGGCGTCCCTCGCGCCGGACACGTCCTCCGGCTTCACGGCCACCAGTGGCAGCGCCACCGCGCTGCCCGCCCGCGCCGCCGCCTTCGTCGTGAACGCGCCGCCACCGCTCGCCACGAGGTCACCCGCCGGCCGGGGGTGCGCCCCCGGGAAGGGGGCGGGAGCGGCGAAGGTGTCGTGGATGCCGACCCAGACGGCGTTGGCGACGCCGCGATCCGGGTTCTGCTCGTACACCAGGCGGAAGATGATGCCCGCCGCGAGCATCGAGATGGCCATCGGCATGAAGACGACGAGCTTGAACGCCGTGCCCCAGCGCACCCGTTCGGTGAGCACCGCGAAGATCAGGCCGAGGGCGGTGGCCACGGAGGGGGCGACGACGACCCAGATGACATTGTTCTTCAGCGCCGTGCGGATCCGCGCGTCGGTGAAGACCTCCTGGTAGTTGTCCATGCCCACGAAGCCGTGGCCGGAGGCGTCGAAGAGGCTGCGGTAGACGGAGAACCCGATGGGATAGACGACGAGGGCGCCCAGTAGGGCCAGCGCGGGCAGCAGGAAGCAGGCGGCCACCCAGGGCCGCGTGCCGAGCGCGCCCCGGCCCTTGCCCCGCGCCGGGGCCGGAGCCGGGCGTACCGGGGGATCGGGGGGCGGGGGGACGGCGGTGGCTGTGGTCATGGCGACCGGTCCTGTCAGTTCTTGAACGCCTTGGCCGCGTCGGACTCCAGCCGCTGCTGGGTGCCCTCCACGTCCGCCGGGTTCCGCAGGAAGTCCTGGAGATCCTTCCACTCGCCCTGCCCCGGCTTGCCGCCGAACGCGGCGGGCGCCTGGTCGGACATGTCGAAGCGGAAGGAATCGCCCGCCGAGACCAGCGCCTTGGCGATGGAGCGCTGCACGTCGTCGGGGTAGGAGGCGAGGCCGAGGTTCTTGTTCGCGGAGATGAAGCCGCCCTCCCTCGCCCAGATCCCGGCGGCGTCGGTGGAGGCCAGGAAGGTCAGCAGCGCCTGCGCCGCCTGGCTGTCCTTGAGGGCCACGCCCACGTCGCCGCCGGTCACCACGGGCGCGCGGCCCCCGACTGCCGGGAAGGGGAAGACCTTGGCATCGGTGCCGATCTTCGCCTTGGCGGCAGTGATGTTCGCCGCCGCGAAGTCGCCCTCGAAGACCATGGCGGCCTTCGCCTTCTCACCCCCGCTGAAGGTCTGGGTGACCGACGTGGGGAACTGCGCCTGGAGCGCCCCCTCCTGGCCGCCCGCCAGCAGCTCCTTCTTGCCGAAGAGCTGGCCGAGCGTGGTCAGCGCGTCCTTGACGGAGGGATCGGTCCATTTGATCTTGTGCTGGGCCAGCTGGTCGTACTTCTCCGGGCCCGCCTGGGAGAGATAGACGTTCTCGAACCAGTCCGTGAGCGTCCAGCCGTCCGCGCCGCCCACCGACACCGGCGAGACGCCGAAGTCGGCGACGGCCTGCGCGGTGCGCAGGAACTCCGGCCAGGTCGCGGGCACCTTGACGCCCGCCGCCTCGAAGATCTTGGTGTTGTACCAGACGAGGGACTTGTTGCTGGTCTTGAAGTACACGCCATACTGCTTGCCGTCGGCGGAGCCCAGATCCTGCCAGCCCTGGGAGAAGTTCTTCTTCAGCTGTGCCCGGGCCTCCTCGCCCAGCGGCTTGAGCCACCCCTTACCGGCGAACTCCCGCAACGCCCCGGGTTGTTGCAGCATCGCCACGTCCGGCGGGTCACCGCCCGCCACCTTGGAGCCGATGAAGGCGGACATGTCGTCGCCGCTGGGCACATACGCGACCTCGGCGCCGGTGCGCTTGGCGAACTCGTCCAGGACCTTGGTGAAGCTCTTCTGCTCGACGCCCGTCCAGACAGCGGTCACCTTGAGCTTCTGCCCGTTGAGCTTGGGGAGTTGCACGGTGTGCGTGATGAGGTCGGACTGTCCGGGGGCGGGCTTGTCGCCGCTCTTGTCCTTGTCCCCGCCGCTGTCACCGCAGCCGGCGGCGGTCAGCGCCAGCGCTCCCGCCACGGCCAGGGCCAGCGCGCCCCTCCGTGCGCCCGCGCCGCCCGCTCTGCGCGGGCGTGGGGTGCGCTCCGCGCGTGCCGCGCGGAGCGATGTACGTGTTGCCGTGCGCATGGCCCGTACCTCCCGTGCCCGGTCCCCGTCGACGGCCGCGCCGCACGTCGCCCCGGCATACGGCCGCACTCCCGTGCGACAGTCCTACGCCCCGGCACGGACCGCCGCAATACCGTCTCCGACGTCAACCAGCCGATCGTGACAGGGCTGTGACGCTCCGGCACGGACGGTCCGCCACTACAGCAACGGGGGTGCCGCCTGGGCCCCGGCGGACTGCGCCGCGCGCTGGAGGGCGCTGGCCAGCAGGGCGAGGTCGGTGGGACCGTTGCCCAGTTCGCGCACCGGCCGGCGGGTGGGCGGGTCGCCCAGGCGCTGCCAGTCGAGGGTCACGACCGTCGGCCGGAGCGTCGCCGTGCGGGGGATGCGGCCGGTGACCCGGCCCGCCTGGAACGGGGTGGTCGCGTCGTCGTCCGGACGCCGCAACCGGCCACGCCCCGGGGCGGGTTCGCCCGCGCCGGGCCCGTCGCCGCCGGCGTCCGCCGACGGCGGGGCGATGTCCAGCGTCACCCGCAGCCCGGCCCGCTCGACCGCCGCCGTGTCGGCCGTACGGTCCGGACGGCCCGACGCGGCGATCAGATGCACCCCGAGCCGCTCGCCGTCCCGCGCCACGGCCTCCAGGGCCCGTACGACCGAACCGGCCGCCGGGCGGCCCGTGCTGCCCAGCGCGGGGGCGACGAGGGCGTCGAAGTCGTCGACGAGCACGACGAGCCGGGGCAGGGCCGTCTCGGCCGTACGGGTCCGACCGCCGCTCTGGGTACGCAACTTGAGCGTCCCGCTCGGCGCGGACTCGAGATCGGCGGCACCGGAACCGGAGACGGCACCGGAACCGACGCCGGTGCCGATGCCCGAACCGATACCCGAACCGGAGGCGGACCCGGAGGCGGCCGCCGCGACCGGAGCGGCGGCGACCGGAGCCGGGGCCGCCATCGGCTCGGCGGGGCGGCGCGGGCCGACCACGTTCGGGCCGGGGGCCGGGTTCCGGTCGTGCCAGCCGACGAAGTCCAGCGTGCCCAGCAGCTCGGCGCGGCGCTTGAGCTCCGACGCGAGCGCCTGGGCGAACTCCCGCATCCGCACCGGGTCGGCGGCGGCGAGGTACGTCGACACATGCGGCAGGTCCGTGCAGACCCGCAGCCCCTCGCCCCGCTCGGCGGCCGCCCCGTCCACCAGGACGAGCGATAGCCGGTCCGGCCGGTCGGCCGCCGCGAGCGACGCGGCGAGCGACCGCAGCAGCTCGGTCTTCCCGCTGCCCGGCGAGCCCTCCACCAGCAGATGCGGCCCGTCCGCCGCGAGATCCACGGACAGCGGACCGTGCGGCCCGGCCCCCAGTACGGCCACGGCCCGGCCCCCGGGCCGGGTGCCCCGGTCGGTGGCGGCCGCCCAGCGGGCGGTCAGCGAGGCGGGCGTGGCCCGGGCGAGCCCCAATTCGTCCAGCAGCCGGGACGACCGGGGCAGCGCCGCCGCGATGCGCGAGGCGTGCGCGGGGTCGCCCGTGTTGTCCGCCATGCGCAGGGGCGCCAGGGCCCGCGCGAAGCGCTCGGCCCACGCGCCGGACACGGCGTCGAGCGCGGCGATCATCGTGTGGCCCGGGCGCACGGGGTGCGCCACGGGCGCGGACGGCGCCGACGCGCGGTGGATGACCTGTACCACCGTCGCCACGTCACCGCTCAGCAGCGCGACCGCGCCGCAGTGCGCGAAGGCGGGGGAGACCGCCTCTGCCGACGCGAGCGTCGCGGAGACGGGGGAGGCGGGTGTGGTGGCCGGGGCCTCCGCCAGGCACAGGACGTGGATGCCCGCCGCCGGACCGCCCGTCGCCAGCCGCGCGACCGTCTCGCGCAGCGCGGTCGAACCGGGGTCGCCGTCGACGATCAGAACCGTGTACGGGCCCTCGTGCCGCGCGGCGGCCGCCGCCACGGCCTCGGGCGGCGCCGTCGTCCAGCCCGTGCCCAGCGGGCCGTCGTCCAGGCGCCGCACCAGCTCGGCGGTACGGGCCTCGGCCTGCTCCCGGTCGTAGCCGACGAGCAGCCGGCAGTCCTGCCCGTGCGCCGGCCGCAGCTGCGGCAGCCAGCCCAGCCAGGACCACTCCGCCGCCCGCTCCTCGGCCGGACGCGACCGGTCGGTGCTGAGCAGTACGTACTCCAGGGTGCCGGGCGCGTGGAACGCGGCCAGCTGCGCCAGCACGGAACGGGCGAGCCCGGACAGCCGCTCCCGGGGCCCGGTCATGCCGAGCGCCCCGACCTCGCGCAGCCCGACCGTCACCGGCACGGACGGCAGCGGCCCGCCGCCGTCGGGCGCGTAGCGGTCGGCTGTGCCCAGCCGGACGGTGAGCAGGTCCGGGTGGCCCGGGCCGCGCTCCCACAGCCGGGGGCCCGGCCCCAGCGCGGTCAGCAGCACGGCGGCGGGGTCCGGCCAGCGCTCGCGCAGCGCGGCGGCGGTGTCGGGGGCGCGCTCGGGCGCGCCGGTGGCGGCCTGTTCCTGAGGGCTTTCGCCCACCGTCGCCTCGCGCTGCTCGGCGGCGCGCCCGCCGCCGGTGAGGCGGCGGGCCCACGCTCCTATGCCGCGGGCGCGGCGCTTGCCGCCGCCGTCCGCCTGCGGCGGCTGCGCGGGCGCGGCGGCCGTGCCGGGGGTCAGCGCGGCGTTGCCGCGCACGGTGTGGGTGGCGTGGCCGCCGTCGCGGCCGTCGCCGAAGGCGTCCGCCTGGTACGGCGGGTACGCGCCCGGGGGCGCCTCCGCGTCGGGTCCGGTGAGGTTCGCGAATCCGGCGGCCTGGTTCGTCCCGCCGTCGCCCCGCCCGTTCGTCCGGTCCTTGTCCCGGTCCGGGGACGCGTCGAGGGGGCCGCCGCTCCGCCACGCGGGCTGCTGCCCGGGGTCGCCCGCGCGGGCCGCCTGCGCGTCCGAACCCCAGCTGGCCGGAGCCCGCCCGGACGCGGGCACGCCACCCGCGAACCCGGCCCGCGCCCCCGCGCCCCAGCCCGGCTCGCCGCCGCCGGCCGAGGCCGTCGCGTCGGCCTGCCCGTCCGGACTCGTGTGTCCACTCGTACGGCCCGTACGGGCGCCCACGCCCCGGCCCCCAGGGCCGGCGTCCTCGGCGGGCGACAGCCCAGCCGGGCCGTCCGCACCCGCGTGCCCCGTCCGCGCGCCCGCGCCCCAGCCCGCAGGCCCGGCGCCCGCAAGGCCGGCGCCCAGCGCCCCGGCGTCCCCGGGGGCGCCCGCGCCGCTTTGCGCGCCCGGGAGCGCCACCGCGCTCTCCCCGGACCCCCCGCGCACTCGCACAGGCACCCGGAGGCGCCCCTCGCCGTCCGGTCTCGCCGGGAGGGCGTCCGGGGCGTCGGGGGCGTCCGAGGCCCCGGACGCCCCCGCGCTCACCCCGTAAAGGCTCAGGGTCGACTCGCCGACCCGCAGCAGCGCGCCCGGGGCCAGGGGGACGGGGGTGCCGTCGACCGGGGCGCCGTCCAGGGTGGTGCCGTTCGTCGAGCCCAGGTCGTGGAGGGTGACGACACCGTCGTCGGAAAGCGTCACCGCGCAGTGGAGGCGGGAGACGTCGGGGTCGTCCAGGGGGATGTCCGCCGAGCTGGAGCGGCCGACGCGGATCTCGCCGCCGTGCAGCAGGTGGACGCCGCCCGCGTCGGGGCCGGACACCACGTGGAGGCGCGCGGCGGCCGGGAGGGGGCCGGTAAGGGGAACGTGGCGTTCGGGGTCGGCGGGGGCGCCCAGGGAGAGCACCGCGCCGTCGATCAGCGGCGGCTCGCCCAGCACACAGCGCTGCGGGTCGAGCCGCTCGTCGCCGGAGTGGACGACGACGGCACCGCTGCCGAGGTCGGATCCCGCCGCCGCGACGGCCGTGGCGAGGCCGCTGGTCACGGCGGCCAGGGCGGTCCCCGCGGGGGCGGTCACGAGCACATCGCAGGCGCACGTGGTGTGGCCGCTGAGCGGCCCGAGGACGGTCAGCCGGATCTGCATCGCCGTCAACGGTCCCTTCCTGCCCGGAGTACGCGGCAGGGGCGGCGCCAGGCCTTCCCCCACCTCGCACGGGCGTGTCGGCACGTACAGGTCACCACGTCGCGCGGGGTCTTCCCGCTCCCTCCCCGCCGCATCCGTGCTGGCGAGCAGCATCCTCCCGCCGCGAGCATCCTCGCATCCACCGGGGACGATTCGCCCGGCGAGACTCGATTCGTGATCTTGAACGACGGTCCGAGTATGCGAAACGCGCTGGTCGCGGTGGGGCGATGGCTGATTTCTTCTGGGAATTGCCTGCTCTCGACCCCTTTATTGCCGATATTGAGGGGAGCGCCACCGCTTGCGGCAACCATCCGCACCCGGCCCGCGTCTTTCCCATGAGCCCCACCCATAAGCCCACCGGATTCGCCGGGCCGGCGGTCCGGACGGCGGCACTACAGTGGGGCGGAGGTGCCGGTGGAAGGCGACGGTATCGAAGGTTTCGGCATCCGGATCACGACCAGGGAGCGCATGACGTGCGGCCGGTAGGCAGCAAGTACCTGCTCGAGGAGCCGCTCGGACGCGGCGCCACGGGCACCGTCTGGCGTGCCCGCCAGCGTCAGGCGGCCGGCGCCGAGGCGGCGGTGGCGGGGCAGCCCGGCGAGACCGTCGCGATCAAGGTCCTCAAGGAGGAGCTGGCCCACGACGCGGACGTCGTGATGCGCTTCCTGCGCGAGCGCTCCGTGCTCCTGCGGCTGACCCACCCCAATATCGTCCGCACCCGCGACCTCGTCGTCGAGGGCGATCTCCTCGCGCTCGTCATGGACCTGGTCGACGGCCCGGACCTCCACCGCTACCTCCGCGAGAACGGCCCCTTCACGCCCGTCGCGGCAGCGCTGCTCACCGCGCAGATCGCCGACGCCCTCGCCGCCAGCCACGCCGACGGCATCGTCCACCGCGACCTCAAGCCCGCCAACGTGCTGCTGAAGAGCGAAGCCGGGCAGATGCACCCGATGCTCACCGACTTCGGCATCGCGCGCCTCGCGGACTCGCCCGGCCTGACCCGCACCCACGAGTTCGTCGGCACCCCGGCCTATGTCGCGCCCGAGTCCGCCGAGGGCCGCCCGCAGACCTCCGCCGTGGACGTCTACGGCGCGGGCATCCTGCTGTACGAGCTGGTCACCGGCCGTCCGCCGTTCGCGGGCGCCACCGCCCTCGAGGTCCTCCACCAGCACCTCAGCGCCGAGCCGCGCCGCCCCACGACCGTGCCCGAGCCGCTGTGGACGGTCATAGAGCGCTGTCTGCGCAAGCGCCCCGAGGAGCGGCCCAGCGCCGAGAACCTCGCCCGCGGCCTGCGCGTCGTCGCCTCCGGCGTCGGCGTGCACGCCTCCCCGGACCAGGCCGAGGCGGCGCTGGGCGTCGGCGCGCTGCTCACGCCCGACCCCGAGCCCACCCGGGTGCCCGGTACGGGCCTCCACACCCTCCCCGGCACGGGTCCCGCCACCGGCGACGCCGACCCCACCCAGGTGCTCCCGTCCTCCGCCGGGACCGCCCCGGCCGGGTACGACCCGAACGCCGCGACCAGCGTCCTGCCCAGCACCGGCCTGTCGGGCCCCGGGCGGACCGGCGACGCCGACCCCACCCAGGTGCTCTCCGCGGGCTCCGGTCCGCAGGGTGGCGACCCCACGCGCGTCATGCCGCCCGTACCGCCGGGGCCGCCGTCCGCCCAGCCGGGCCAGGGCGACAGCCCGCACCCGTGGCAGAACCAGCTGCGCGCCGCCCGCGACCGCAACGAGCAGACCCAGTACCTCGACCCGGGCGAGGACCCGCTGCGCCGCAGGCCTCAGCGCCGCCCGGCCCAGCCGCCGCAGGGCTACCAGCAGCCGCCCCAGCAGCAGTACGCCCCGCAGCCGCCGCAGCAGCAGTACCCGGCGCAGCGGCCGCCCCGGCGGCAGCCGCAGCCCCAGCCGCAGCCCCAGCGGGCACCGCGCTACCAGCAGCCCCCGCAGCCGCCCCAGCCTCAACCCCAGCCGCAGCGGTACGCGCCCGAGCCGACGCCCGCGCCGCGCCGGGAGCCGCGCCCGCCGCGCCGGCGCAGCGCGAACCCCATGCGGATCCCGGGACTGGGCTGCCTCAAGGGCTGTCTGTTCATGATCGTCGTGTTGATCGTCGGCTCCTGGCTGGTGTGGGAGTTCACGCCGCTCAAGGACTGGGTCGCCGACGGCAAGAGCTTCTGGGCCGCCGCCCGGGACTGGATCACCAGCGTCAAGGACTGGCTCTCGAGCCTGGGCTCCGACTCCGGAGCGGGGTCGGGTTCCGGCCAGTGACCGGGACGGCGGCGGGGTGTTGGAGAACCGATAAGGCAGTCGATATGTCGACACCCGAAGGGTGTTTTCTGCCTCAGAAGTAACGGTTGGCACTGAATCGGTGTCCCCAACGCCCCTCCGGCCGCGTAGCTTGGTCGCCAGCGCGGGTGACGGCCGCCTGGCCGCGCCCGTCGGATGATGTCGCCTGATGGCGGAGGAGTCGGGGAACAGTCTTGGCACGGAAGATCGGCAGCCGGTACACCGCCCACCAGGTCCTGGGACGGGGCAGTGTCGGGACGGTGTGGCTCGGCGAAGGCCCCGAGGGGCCGGTCGCCATCAAGCTCCTGCGGGAGGATCTCGCCTCCGACCAGGAGCTCGTCGGCCGCTTCGTGCAGGAGCGCGCGGCCCTCCTCGGTCTCGACCACCCCCATGTGGTCGGCGTCCGCGACCTCGTCGTCGACGGCAACGACCTCGCCCTGGTCATGGACCTCATCCGCGGCACCGACCTGCGCACCCGGCTCGACCGCGAGCGGCGCCTCGCGCCCGAGGCGGCCGTCGCCATCGTGGCCGACGTCGCCGACGGCCTCGCCGCCGCGCACGCCGCCGGGGTGGTGCACCGCGACGTCAAGCCCGAGAACGTCCTCCTCGACATGCAGGGCCCCCTCGGGCCCGCCGGCGCGCACCCCGCGCTGCTCACGGACTTCGGCATCGCCCGGCTCGTGGACGTGCCCCGCCCGGCACCCGCCCGCGACCGTGACCGCGACCGGGACCGGGACCGCTCGCCGGGCGCCCGCAGCGTCATCGGCACGCCCGACTACCTCGCCCCCGAGATCATCGAGGGCCTGCCGCCGCGCGCGTCCGTCGACGTCTACGCCCTGGCCACCGTCCTCTACGAGCTCCTGGCCGGCTTCACGCCCTTCGGCGGCGGCCACCCCGGGGCGGTGCTGCGGCGCCATGTGACGGAGACGGTGGCGCCGCTGCCCGGCATCCCCGACGAGCTGTGGCAGCTCGTCGTGCAGTGCCTCGCCAAGGCCCCGGCGTCCCGGCTGCGCGCCTCGGAGCTGGCGGCCCGGCTGCGGGAGCTGCTGCCGCATCTGGCCGGGATTCCGCCGCTCGACATCGACGAGCCGGAGGAGGAGGCCGCCGCCGGCGCGGAGGGGGGCTCCGCCCCCGCTCCCGCCACCGCCGCTTCCGCGGCGGCCGTGCCCGAGCCGCGGCGGCGGGGCGTGGTGCCGCTCGTGCCGGGGGCGGGCGTCTCGGACTCCAGCCGGGACACCCACACCAGCATGCGGGTGCCCGGACCCGAGGAGCTCGCGGGCGGCCCCCACGGCACGGCTCGCGCTCCGCGCTCGCCGGGGCAGCCGCGGGCGGGCTCCGCGCGCCACCGCTCCCCGGCGGAGCAGGTACGGCGCCGCCGCATCCGCCTCGGCGCGGCGGCCGTCGCGCTGGCCGCGGCGGCGGGCGTCGGCGGCTGGTTCGCCACGGGCGGCGGCTCGGACACGGGCGACGCGAAGCCGGGCGGCTCCCAGCCCCCGGGCATCCACCACACGGCGCCGCCGGCGGCGGGCACGCGGTAGGGAGCGGCGAGGGTCAGGGGGCCCGGCCCCGCCCTTTCACCGTTTCCCGCGGCCCCCGCCCCGCCCGGAAGGGCCGCCTCCGTGCGTTCCGGGTGCTCCTTCGGACCGGGAAGCCCGGCGCAGCCGTTAGGCTGGGTGCGTGGCAGTCGTTGATGTATCCGAAGAGCTGAAGTCCCTCTCCTCGACCATGGGGTCGATCGAGGCCGTTCTGGACCTCGACAAGATGAGGGCCGACGTCGCCGTGCTCGAGGAGCAGGCGGCCGCCCCGTCACTCTGGGACGACCCGGAGGCGGCGCAGAAGATCACGAGCAAGCTGTCGCACCTCCAGGCGGAGCTGCGCAAGGCGGAGACGCTCCGCGGCCGCATCGACGACCTCGGGGTGCTCTTCGAGCTCGCCGAGGACGAGGGCGACGCCGACGCCCTCGCCGAGGCCGAGACGGAGCTCGTCTCCGTCCGCAAGGCGCTCGACGAGATGGAGGTCCGCACCCTCCTCTCCGGCGAGTACGACTCCCGCGAGGCCCTCGTCAACATCCGCGCCGAGGCCGGCGGCGTCGACGCCTCCGACTTCGCCGAGCGCCTCCAGCGCATGTACCTCCGCTGGGCCGAGCGCCACGGCTACAAGACCGAGATCTACGAGACGTCGTACGCCGAAGAGGCCGGCATCAAGTCGACCACCTTCGCCGTCCAGGTGCCGTACGCCTACGGCACCCTCTCCGTCGAGCAGGGCACCCACCGCCTGGTCCGCATCTCGCCCTTCGACAACCAGGGCCGCCGCCAGACCTCCTTCGCCGGCGTCGAGGTACTGCCGGTCGTCGAGCAGACCGACCACGTCGAGATCGACGAGTCCGACCTGCGCGTCGACGTCTACCGCTCCTCCGGCCCCGGCGGCCAGGGCGTCAACACCACGGACTCCGCGGTCCGCCTGACGCACCTCCCCACCGGCATCGTCGTCTCCTGCCAGAACGAGCGCTCGCAGATCCAGAACAAGGCGACCGCCATGAACGTCCTCCAGGCCAAGCTCCTCGAGCGCCAGCGCCAGGAGGAGCGCGCCAAGATGGACGCGCTCAAGGGCGACGGCGGCAGCTCCTGGGGCAACCAGATGCGTTCGTACGTCCTGCACCCGTACCAGATGGTCAAGGACCTCCGTACGGAGTTCGAGGTCGGCAACCCCACCTCCGTCCTCGACGGTGACATCGACGGGTTCCTCGAGGCCGGCATCCGCTGGCGCAAGCAGCAGGAGAAGTAGAACAACTCCCTCCGCTTGTCTGCCGTAACCCCCGCATAGCCGGACATCGCGCCCTTAAGTTCCTTGACGCTGCCCAGAAAACTGGGAAGGCTGGCGCGCGGCATGCGAATCACTGGGGCGCGTGTGGCGGGGGGCGAGCGGCCCGGCCCGTACGACATGCGTACGGGGCCGGATCGGTCACGCCGTCCCCCGGAGCGCCGCGGCCCCGTGCACAGCTGCTCCATCGACGAGTTCAGCTACTGGGGGTAGCAGGCAGATGACGAGTAAGACGCGACTGCGCGTTGCGCGCATAGCCGCCGGCGCGATGATCGCCGCCGGCGCTTCCCTGACGGCGGCGGGTGCGGCCTCGGCCGCCGGTGTCGACGTCGAGGTCGGCGGTTTCGGCGTGAAGGGCGGCGTCGGCGTGCACACCGCGGCCGCCGACGACCCCACCACCGCCCCGACCGAGATCCCGCAGCCCACGTCCGGCACGGGCGGTTCCACGACCGGCGGTTCCACGACTGGTGGTTCCACGACTGGTGGTTCCACGACCGGCGGTTCCACGACCGGTGGTTCCACCACGGGTGGTTCGACGACCGGCGGTGAGACCACCGGCGGTTCCACGACCGGTGGCGAGACCACGGGTGGCGGTTCCACGACGGGTGGTTCCACGACCGGTGGCTCGACCACCGGCGGTGAGACCACGACAGGTGGTTCCACGACCGGCGGCTCCACCACCGGCGGTGAGACCACGGGTGGCGGTTCCACGACCGGTGGCTCGACCACCGGCGGTTCCACCACGGGTGGCTCCACGACCGGCGGTTCGACGACCGGTGGCTCCACCACGGGCGGTTCCACGACCGGTGGATCCACCACCGGCGGTTCCACCTCGGGCGGCTCCACCACCGGCGGCGGTACGACCGGCGGTTCCACGACCGGCGGCGGCACCACCGGCGGCGACCACGGCTCCACCACCGGCGGTGGCACGACGGGCGGCTCCACCACGGGTGGCTCGGGCTCCACGGGCGGCTCCGCCACCGGCGGCTCCGGCTCCACCGGCGGCGACGACGCCCGTACCTGCCCGGTGGACACCGACGGCAACTGCAACACCAGCCCCGACAACGCCGGTGTCCAGCCCGTCCAGCAGGGCAAGCCCAAGGAGGAGCTGGCCCAGACCGGTCAGTCCGGTCAGGGCGGCCAGTCCGGCCAGCCCGCGCAGGCCGGTCAGCTGGCCGAGACCGGTGCCGGTCAGACCACCTTCCTCGTGGTCGGCGCCGCCACGATGATCGCCGGTGGCATCGGCTTCCGGATGCTGCCGCGCCTGATCGAGCGCGGCGGCGCGGCCGCCGCCTGACGGCCCCGGCCGTAAGCGCGCGCACGACGACCGAGGCCCGGGACGCGGAAAGCGTCCCGGGCCTCGGCCTATAAGTATCAATATCCAAGCATCGGCATCGATATCGGAGAGCGATCGAGTCGCTACCCTGTGAATCCGCGGGCGAGCACAGCAAGAGCGACGAGCACCACCAGTAGCGCGATCAGCGCGGCCGGTGTGAGGCCGCCGAAGATGCCTTCCTGGTGCTGCAACCGCTCGCGGCTCGCCCGGCAGACCGGGCACCTGCCCTCATTGACAGGGGCCGCGCAGTTGGCGCACACCAGTCGGTCGCATGTCATGCGAAGTCCTCCTCCGGTACGTCCAACGCGCGGGAACGTCGTGCGGTTCCCCTTACCACTGTGCCAGCTTTACCGCCGTCCGGCGCGGCCGGCCCGGTGAAGCGCGAAATGGAACCCAATTGTCCCGTTGACTCCCGAGGCCGACTGCGCGTGCACGGGCGGTTCGGTATGGTCACGCACACCGACGGGAGCCGCGAACGCGGCGTTCCGTGCCGCCCCCCAGGCCGACACGTGGTGCACTCGTGATCCGATTCGACAACGTCTCCAAGTCCTACCCCAAGCAGAACCGTCCGGCGCTCCGGGACGTCTCGCTCGAGATCGAAAAGGGCGAGTTCGTCTTCCTGGTCGGTTCCTCCGGCTCCGGGAAGTCGACCTTCCTTCGGCTGCTGCTGCGCGAGGAGCGGACCACCCACGGTCAGGTCCATGTCCTGGGCAAGGACCTCGCCCGGCTCTCGAACTGGAAAGTGCCTCACATGCGCCGCCAGTTGGGCACGGTGTTCCAGGACTTCCGGCTGCTGCCCAACAAGACCGTCGCGGAGAACGTCGCCTTCGCCCTGGAGGTCATCGGGAAGCCCCGGGGCGAGATCCGCAAGGCCGTGCCCCAGGTCCTGGAGCTGGTGGGTCTCGGCGGCAAGGAGCAGCGGATGCCCGGCGAGCTCTCCGGCGGTGAGCAGCAGCGTGTCGCGATCGCTCGCGCGTTCGTCAACCGGCCGCGGCTGCTGATCGCCGACGAGCCCACCGGAAACCTGGACCCGCAGACCTCCGTCGGCATCATGAAGCTGCTGGACCGGATCAACCGGACCGGCACCACGGTCATCATGGCCACCCACGACCAGCAGATCGTGGACCAGATGCGCAAGCGCGTCATCGAACTCGAACAGGGCCGTCTCGTGCGCGACCAGTCGCGCGGCGTCTACGGCTACCAGCACTGAAACCGCCCGAGGGCACTGAAAGGACGCCATGCGCGCCCAGTTCGTCATGTCGGAGATCGGCGTCGGTCTCCGCCGCAATCTCACGATGACCTTCGCGGTGATCGTCTCCGTCGCGCTGTCGCTCGCCCTGTTCGGCGGTTCCCTGCTCATGCGCGAGCAGGTCGGCACGATGAAGGGTTACTGGTACGACAAGGTCAACGTCTCGATCTACCTCTGCAACAAGAACGACGCCCAGAGCCAGGGCGGCGCCTGTGCCAAGGGGGCGGTCACCGAGGACCAGAAGAAGGAGATCAAGGCCGACCTGCAGAAGATGCCGGTCGTCCAGTCGGTCCAGTTCGAGACGGCCGACGAGGCGTTCAAGCACTACAAGGAGCAGTTCGGCAATTCCCCGATCGTGCCCTTCCTCACCCCCGACCAGATGCAGGAGGCCTTCCGCGTCAAGCTGAAGGACCCCGCCAAGTACCGGGTGGTCTCCAGCGCCTTCTCCCAGCGGCCCGGCGTCCAGGAGGTGGAGGACCAGCGCAAGACCCTGGAGCCCCTCCTCAACCTCCTCAACGGCATGAACCTCGCGGCCCTGGGCGTGATGGCGCTGATGCTGGTGGTCGCCCTGATGCTGATCATCAATACGGTCCGGGTCTCGGCCTTCAGCCGGCGCCGGGAGACCGGGATCATGCGGCTGGTCGGCGCGTCCAGCTTCTACATCCAGACGCCCTTCATCATGGAGGCCGCCTTCGCCGGGCTGCTCGGCGCCGGACTGGCCTGTGTCCTGCTTGTCTGCGTCCAGTACTTCCTGGTCAACAACTGGCTGGCGCACCAGATCGACGTGATCCAGTTCATCGGCTGGGACGCCGTCTTCGCCAAGATGCCCCTGGTGATCGCCATCGGGCTGCTGATGCCCGCGCTGGCGGCGTTCGTCGCCCTGCGGAAGTACCTGAAGGTGTAGGGCTCCCGAAGGGCGGCCCGAAGGGGCCGGGCGGTGCAGAAGCTGTAGAGAGGCGTGGAACAGTCAAGGGCGTCGTACGGTCAACTCCCCGTACGGCGCCCTTCGGTGTCCTAGACTCACGCGCATGCCCGGCCCGACGTTGTTCGTACCGCCGCGCCGCGCCAGGCGCGGGGCCGCGCTGACGTTGGTCTTCATGGGGGCGCTGGCGGCGGGCGCCGCGACCGCCGCGTGGGGGGTCGCCGACGGGCGGCAGGCCCGGCCCCCGGCGGGGGAGCACGGCGAACGGCAGGTGCTCCACGGAGCCGTCGGCCGGACCGCCACAGGCCCCCGCGCCGCCGACCGGCACGCCGTCGACCGCCGCGCCGTGGAGGCCGCCGCCGAGCGGGCCGTGGAGGACGGCAAGTCCGGCTCGCAGGCCGCGGCCGAGCTGCTGAGCCGCAGCGGCGACGCCTGGAGCGCCGTCTACACCCCCCGGGAGTACGAAGGCTTCGCGCTCGCCCTCGACGGCGCGTACGTCGGCGTGGGCCTCACCACCCGGCGGGTGGAGGGCGGCCGGATGGAGGTCGACGGGGTCCGCCCCGACGGTCCCGCCGAGCGGGCCGGCATCGCCCCCGGCGACCGGCTCCTGACCGTCGACGGCGCGGACGTCACAGGCCGCCCCGTGACGGAGGTCGTCTCCCTGCTGCGCGGCGACGGCCACTCCCTCGGCTCGTGGCCCGTCTCCGCGCCCGGTACGACCGTGCGCCTGGGCATCCAGCGCGGCGCGGAGCGCTGGGAGCGGACGCTGCGCCGCGAGCGGCTGCTCACCGAGAGTGTCGAGGTCGAGCGGCGCGACGGAGGGCCGGCGGGCGCCCTCCCGGCCACGCTGATCAAGGTCAGCTCCTTCACCCGGGGCACCGGAGAGCGGGTCCGGGAGGCGGTCCGGGAGGCCGCGCCCGGCGAGGGGATCCTGCTGGACCTGCGCGGGAACTCCGGCGGGCTGGTCACCGAGGCCGTCACGGCCGCCTCCGCGTTCCTCGACGGCGGGCTCGTCGCCACGTACGACGTGCGCGGCAGCCGGCACGTCCTGTGGGCCGAGCCGGGCGGGGACACCCGTCGCCCCCTCGTCGTCCTCGTCGACGGCGGCACCATGAGCGCCGCCGAGCTGCTGACCGGGGCGCTCCAGGACCGGGGGCGCACGGTCGTCGTCGGCTCCCGGACCTTCGGCAAGGGTTCGGTCCAGATGCCCAGCCGGCTCGCGGACGGCTCCGTCGCCGAGCTCACCGTCGGCCACTACCGCACCCCGGCGGGCCGGGCGGTCGACGGCACCGGGATCACCCCCGACCTGGCCGTCCAGGGACCGGCCGGGGACGGCGGGGAGGGGGACGCCGAGGCGCGGGGCCGGAGAGTATTGAGTGGCCTCGGGGGCGGGGCGTAGTGCGAGAATGACGGTGCTATGGCTAAAGACAAGGACAAGAAAGAGTCGGGCCGGAAGATCGTCGCGCAGAACAAGAAGGCGCGCCACGACTACCACCTCCTGACCACCTACGAGTGCGGCCTGGTGCTCACCGGCACCGAGGTCAAGTCGCTGCGCCAGGGTCGCTCCTCGCTGGTCGACGGCTTCGTCCAGATCGACGGCGGCGAGGCGTGGCTGCACAACGCCCACATCCCCGAGTACGCCCAGGGGACGTGGACCAACCACAGCGCGCGGCGCAAGCGGAAGCTGCTGATGCACCGCGCGGAGATCGACAAGCTGGCCTCCAAGGCGGACGAGACGGGCCACACGATCATCCCGCTGGTCCTGTACTTCAAGGACGGCCGGGCCAAGGTCGAGATCGCCCTGGCGAAGGGCAAGAAGGAGTACGACAAGCGGCAGACGCTCCGCGAGAAGCAGGACACTCGCGAGTCGAACCGCGCGATCGCGGCGGCGCGGCGCCGGCAGCGGGCGTCGGCGGCGGCCCGGGGCTAGCCTGCGGGAATACGCTGGCCCCGCCCGGCGTCGTTCCAGTACGATGGGCAACGCGGCACACCGGGTGGTACCGGGTGCGCACCTTGAAAAAACAACATGGGGATGATCGGTTTCGACAGCGGATGTCGAAGCAGGGGAAGCGTGTCGAGGAAGCGGCAATGATCTCGTAAACCATATGTCGCAACCAATAATCGCCAACACCAAGCGCGATTCCTTCGCCCTCGCTGCCTAAGTAGCGACTTGCGAAGTGTCAGCCCGGGGCTGTTCCCGACCCGGATCCTGGCATCAGCTAGGGGACTAAACCACTAGGCCCGGCCACGGGACCTGGTGGGAAATCAAACAGTGGCTGAGCCCGTCGGAGACTTGTTCGCGTGATCTCCGGGGCCGAGAAAATCGCAGCGAACTGCACACGGAGAAGCCCTGATTCCGCACCGTTGGACGCGGGTTCGATTCCCGCCATCTCCACTCATCCCATGTAGGCGTACGGCCCGCGAGTCTGACTCGCGGGCCGTACGCTTTTCTGCTGCCGCGCGCCGGAAGACGCGCTGGAACTGCCGCTAGAACAGCCGCGCCATGCCCACCGACACCGGGGCCACCTCGGTCCAGCCGAACTTCGCGTAGAGGTGGCGGGCGTCCCCGTCCGCGATCAGGGAGACATAGGCGCCCTCCGGCGCCCGGCGCTCCAGCTCGGTCGTCAGGGCCTCCATGATCCGCTTGCCCAGGCCCTGGCCCTGGTGCTCAGGCAGTACGCAGATGTCGACTATCTGAAGGTGGCAGCCGCCGTCCCCGACGATCCGGCCCATGCCCACCGGCTCGGGGTTTCCTTCCTCCCGGACCAGCACCCCGTACCAGGTGTTCGGGAGCCCGACGGCCGATCCCTCGACCGATTTCGCGCCGAGGCCCGTCGCGGCGCGCAGGGCGCGGTAGGTCTCCGTAGCCGGTACACCCGGGCCGAGTTCATAGCTACGGTTTGTAGGGGTGTCGCTCGCTTCGTTTGCTTTGTTTGCTTCGTCGCTCACGCGCGGAAGGGTAGCCGTCGTGCAACCGGGGGGCCGGACGGGCCCTCTTCCTGGGTGACATAGGGGGTGGCCGGTGAACTGGACACGAACTGCTGTCGCCGTGGTGGGCACGGGCACGCTGTGGCTGGGCGGGTCCGCCGTGGCCGTCGCGCAGGACGGGCACCGGGGGACCCGGGGGGACCCGGGCGGGGTGCAGGTGCTGCTCAACGGGGCCTTCGACAACCGGCCCGGGGAACTGATCGACATCGACGTCCGGGGCCTGCGGGCCGCCTCCGGTGCCACCGTCACCTCGCCCGTCTTCGACCGCCGGGTGCGGCTCGACCCCTACGAGGACCCCGGCGCCGCGGGCCGGGGCGGCGGCCCGGGACTGCACGCGCGGCCCGCCGTCTCGACGCGGGCCAGGCCCGGGACGTATCCGCTGCGCGTGCACGCCGGCGGGCGGGTCGTGGCCGAGGAACAGGTGGAGATCAGGGCCGCGCGACGGCCGGAGTTCCGGGTGGGCGCCAAGGACGACGTACTGCGGCCCGGGGAGCAGCTGGGCGTCTCGTACGACGATCTCTACCCGGGGGAGACGGGCGACTCCTTCGCCATCGCCTCACCGCTGCTCCCTGCCGCGATCCCGCTGGTCCACGACCCGCGCGGCATCCACTGGAACAACCCCCGGATGTTCACCGCCCTCGTCTCCGTGCCGCCGGACGCCAAGGACGGCACGTACAAGGTGACGCTGACGGCGGGCGGCGGCCGGCGCGTCGGCGAGAAGCCGCTCGTCGTCCGGGCCGCCCGCCCCGGCGACGGCGACTATGTGGGCAGGGCGCGCGGCCCCGCCTTCTTCTCCTTCGAGGGCCGCCCGGAGACCGCCCGCGCGTACGGCCACCGGGTCCCGGCGGGCGGCACGGTGAACGTCCTGTGGCGCGACGCCGCCCCCGACCCCGGCGAGGACGACCGGCTCACGGCGACCTCGCCCGCCTTCGAACGCCCGGTTCCGCTGCGGCGCGACGACAGCAAGGCGAGCGACGGCGACGACCCCCGCTACTACGGCCCCGCCCGGGTCCGGGTGGGGCTGGAGCCGGGCCGCTACCCCGTGACCGTGATCAGCCACCACGGCCGGGTGAAGCGGACCGGAATCCTCCAGATCACCGGCAGGGCGGTCGGGGCCCTCGCGGCGAAGGCGGTCGGCGACGACGGCCCCGACCCCGCGCTGATCGTCGCGGGGACGGGCGCGGGGCTCGCGGTGCTGGCCGCCGGGACGGGGGCCGTGGTGCTGCTGGTACGCCGACGGGGGCGGGCGACGGCTCACTGAGCGCCCCGGCGCGCACGGCCCAGGGCACGGCGGAGCCGGGTGCGGAGGGCGGGGTGTACGGGGCCGGCCGGCTCGGTCCAGGCCGGCTCGGTCCAGGTCGGGGGAACGGCGAGGAAGCGGATCATGTCTCCACAGTCGCCGCAGGTGGGGGCCGGGGTCCAACACCTGATCGGTGGCCATTCACGCGCGTGTGTTGTTAACTGCCGTGCGTGCCCGAGCCGTACACCGCCTTCGATGCCGAACCCCGGCTGCTCCGCGCCTTCGTGACCGTGGCCGAGGAGCTCCATTTCACGCGCGCCGCCGCACGGTTGTACCTCGCCCAGCAGGCGCTCAGCCGTGACATCCGGCGGCTGGAGCGCGAGGTGGGCGCGGAGTTGTTCTCCCGGACCACACGCGCGGTCGCGCTCACCGCCGAGGGGGAGCGGCTGTTGCCGTACGCGCGCCGGGTCCTCGCCGCGTACGAGGAGTTCGCGGCGGCGTGCGCGGGAGAGAGCCGCCCCCTGCTCGTGGACGTCGGCGGCCCGGTGAGCACCGGCGGGCGGGTGCTCACGGAGGCCCGGCGGGCGGCACCCCGGCTGGAACTGGTGGCCCGCTACCGTTCTGGCCTCGCCGGAGCGGCCGAACGGATCCTCGCCGGCCGGCTCGACGTCTCCTTCGGCCGGATCGCCGGCCTCCCCGCGGACGTCCGGGCCGGGCTGGAGCACCTGCCCGTACGGCTGGAGCGGATGACCGTGCTGCTGCCCGACGACCACCCCCTGGCCGACCGGGACCGGATACCGCTGGACGCGCTGCGGGGCGAGACGCTCTACGCGGGCGCGGGCAACCCCGACACGGCGGAGTGGACCGGCCTCGCGGAGCGGCTCTTCGCGGGCCGGGGCATCGCCGTCGCGGAGCCGTTCCCCGGGATCGAGGGCGAGGAGGAGTTCGTCCGCGTCATACGGAAACGGGGCTGGGCGGTGCTGGCGAGCGAGGAGTTCATCGAGGTGCCGGGGATGGCGCTGAGGCCCCTGGTCGACCCGGTACCGCTGTCGCCCGTGGCGATGGTGTGGCGGCGGGGCCTCCGCCATCCCGGACTGGACGCGCTGCGCCACGCGGCACGGGAGCTCGCGGGGGCGCGTGGATGGCTGGAACGGCCCGTGGACGCATGGCTCCCGGAAGCCGACGCGGCCTTGATGAACGCATCGTGACATCGTCATACGACATGGAATGACGATGAGTTGGTCGCTGTTGTGGTCATTCATGACGGATGCTGATCAGAATGTTAAGCGCTCCTTTCTCTTCCTGCTGGGCAGCGGCCGTGAGGGCGGCAACACGGAGACGCTGGCACGGCGGGCGGCGGCCCAACTGCCCTCCGGCGTACGGCAGACGTGGCTGCGGCTCAGCGACCATCCGCTGCCCGCGTTCGAGGACCTCCGGCACAGCGCCGACCGAACCCTCGCCCCTCCCACCGGCAACGAGAAGCTCCTGCTCGACGCCACCCTCGACGCGACCGACCTGGTGATCGCCTCACCGGTGTACTGGTACTCCGTCTCCGCCAGCACCAAGCTCTACCTGGACCACTGGGTCAACTGGCTGAGCATCCCCGAACTGCGCTTCCGCGACCGGATGCGGGGCTCGACGCTCTGGGCCGTCGCCGCGTCGAGCAGCGACGGCCGCACGGTCGCCGAACCGCTCCTCGGCTCGCTGCGCGCGTCCGCCGCGTACATGGGCATGCGGTGGGGCGGGGAACTGCTGGGTTCGGGGACCGAACCGGGAGCGGTGCTGGAGGACGCGGGGGCCGTGGCGGCGGCGAAGGGGCTCTTCCAGCCGCCGATCCCCTAGCCTGGGGGCCTACCGCGCCCTCCGCCAGAGGAGACGTCATGGTGAACACGGACCCCGCCGCCCCGAGGCGAGGCGTGAGGTGGCTCGTATGGGCGGTGTACGGGCTCGCCGCCGGTGTGACCGCCAACGGAGCGGCGATGCTGGCGGCTTCGGCCGCCGACGGGTCGGTCCTGGTGCAGATCCTGGTGGCCGGAGCCGTGGTGCTGGCGGCGGGGTGGATCGCCCCGACCGTTCTCGCTTCGGTGCGCCGCCGGCGGTTCCGGCGGCCTCCGATGCCCCGCCCTCCACGGGCCGGCTCCCGGCGCTGAGCCGCGGGCACTTGGCGGAAACCCGTGATCCGCCCCTTCCCGCCGCCCGCCCCACCGGGCACCCTGTAACGGCGGGGAACCGGGGAACACCCATACGGAAAGGTGACGACGCATGGCACCGGCCGCGGCGGCCACGAATGGTCTGAGGTTCGACTGCGGGCGGCTCTGCCTGGACCTGCTGGCCACCGCCGAACCACCGGACCGGCTCGACGGCTCCCGGCGCTTACAGGCGTGGCTGCTCGGCACCGGCGTCGTCCCGCCGGGCACGCCGCTCCACGCCGTGGACGGCACGTGGCTCGCGCGCTTCCAGGCCGCCCGTGAGCTGCTCGCGCGCGTCGTGCACGCCGAGCTCGACGGGGACGGCCGGGCCGCCGGGCCCGACCTGGAGCGGATGAACGCCCTCGCCGCCACCGCGCCGCCCGCGCCCGCGGCCGCCCGGGGCGCCGACGGGCGGCTCGTCCGCCGCCTCGCCGGCGCCCCGGACTGTGGCGCCCTCCTCGGACAGGTCGCCCGCGACGCCGTCGACCTCCTCACCGACCCCGTCGCCCGCGGCCAGCTGCGCCGCTGCGAGGGCGAGAACTGCCCCCTGATCTATCTCGACACCTCCCGCGGCCGCCGTCGGCGCTGGTGCTCCAGCGAGGTCTGCGGCAACCGCGAGCGCGTGGCCCGCCACCGCCGCCGCACCAGCGAGCCCATGACGGCGGGAGACAAGGCCTGAGGCGCTGAACGGGATCCGGCCGCCGCCCGTACTCCTGGTCGAAGGGCCACGGCACGGCCGTGACCCGGCGGCGACACCCCGGCCCCGCGCTCTCGACCAAGGGGGAAGGCTTGCGCAAGGATGCCGTCGTGGCTGACAGGACCAGTCCCGACGAGGACCTGATGCGGTCGCTCTACAAGGAGCACGCGGGCCCCCTGCTGGCCTTCGTCCTCCGGCTCGTGGCGGGCGACCGCCAGCGGGCGGAGGACGTCGTCCAGGAGACACTGCTGCGCGCCTGGCGCAACGCCGACCGGCTGCGCGGCGCCACCGGCTCCGTACGGCCCTGGCTGATCACCGTCGCCCGGCGCATCGTCATCGACAACCACCGCAGCCGCCGGGCCCGGCCCCCCGAGGTCGACCCGGGGCCGCTGGAACTGCTGCCGGCCGCCGACGAGATCGACCGGGCGCTGCGCCTGATGACGATCTCCGACGCGCTGGGCGACCTTTCCGAAGCCCACAGAGAGGCCTTGATCGAGACCTACTTCAAAGGACGTACCGTGAGCGAGGCGGCGGAAGTGCTGGGAGTACCGGCCGGGACCGTACGGTCCCGGGTGTTCTACGCGCTGCGCTCCATGAGGCTCTCGCTCGAGGAACGAGGAGTGACGGCATGAACCGGCCGGCACCGCACCATGAGCACCCACGGCGGGACGACGAGCACACCGCCGTCGGCGCCTACGCGCTCGGCGTGCTGGACGAGGCGGACACCGCCCGTTTCGAGGAGCACCTCGCCGACTGCCCCCGGTGCGCCGCCGAACTGGAGACGCTCATGGGCCTCGCTCCGCTCCTCGGCGAACTCAAGGAGGCGACCCCCGGCCCGGCGGCCCTCGCCCCCGAGCCCCGCCCCGAAGTGCTGGACCGGCTGCTCGACGACGTCACCGTGACCCGTAGGACACAGCGGACCCGCCGGCTGTGGCTGGTCGCCGCCGCCGTCGCCCTGATCGTCGCCGGACCGCTGGCCGGCGCCGCCCTCACCGCGCAGGACACCGGGCAGGGCCACACCGGTGTAAGCGCCGCCAAGCAGATGTACGACGAGGGCGAGAAGTACGACGGCGGCACCGACCCGGTCACCCACGTGAACGCCACCGTGTCCCTCCAGGACAAGGCCTGGGGCACCCATGTGGCGCTCAAGCTCGGCAATGTCAAAGGCCCGCTGACCTGCGATCTCGTCGCCGTCGGCAAGAACGGCCAGGAGCAGGTCGCCACCACCTGGGCGGTCCCGGAGGCCGGCTACGGCATCGACAAGGGCGACAAGAGCGGGGTCCCCGTCGGCTCCCCCGGCTACACGGCGGGGAAGGAGCCCCTCTACACCCACGGCGGTGTCGCGTTCAACGAGGAGGACATCGCCCGCTTCGAGATCCGCACCCTCGACGGCAAACACCTCGCCACCGTGACACTGTGACGCGGTGACGCTGTGATGCCCCGCTGTGATCGACAGATGGGCGATCCGTCAACACCCGACACTCGTGGCAAACCCCTCATGTCCTGACAGGTGCGCTCAGTACCCCTGTTCGCGTACGGTTGACGGCTGCCCTAAGCACAGCAGAAGGGGGCCTGGGTGGCCGCGCAGAACGCCACACACGACCATGTGGCGACAGAGACGGCGACGGAGTCCGAAGGGATCCGGGACCGTGAGATCGGCGCCGAACAGCACCATCTCGACCGGGTGTACCGACGCCTCGAGGAGAAGATCCACGAGGCGGAGTTCCTCATGGACGACGCGGCCAAACGAGGCCAGGTCGGCACCCCCGGAGCGCTCGCCGAGCGCGACGCCCAGGTGTTCCGCGCCGGCGTGCATCTCAACCGGCTGAACAACGAGTTCGAGGACTTCCTCTTCGGCCGGATCGACCTCCTCCTCGGCAAGGACGGCAAGAAGGGCCCCGACGGCGCCTACACCTCCGTCGACCCCGCCGACGACGCCGTACGGGACGACACCGCCGAGATCGCCGAGACCCTCCACATCGGCCGCATCGGCGTGCTCGACGCGGACTACTCCCCGCTCGTCATCGACTGGCGGGCCCCCGCCGCGGCGCCGTTCTACCGGTCCACCCCGGTCGCCCCCGGCCGGGTCGTACGCCGCCGGGTCATCCGCTCCAAGGGCCGCCGGGTCCTCGGCGTCGAGGACGACCTGCTCCGCCCGGAGCTGCGCGCCACCCTCGACGGGGACGCCCTGCCGGTGGTGGGCGACGGCGCCCTGATGGCCGCGCTCGGCCAGGCCCGCAGCCACACGATGCGCGACATCGTCTCCTCCATCCAGGCCGAACAGGACCTGGTCATCCGCGCCCCCGCCGCCTCGGTCACCGAGGTCGAGGGCGGCCCCGGCACCGGCAAGACCGCCGTCGCCCTCCACCGCGCCGCCTACCTCCTCTACCAGGACCGCCGGCGCTACGCGGGCGGCATCCTCGTCGTCTCGCCGACCCCGCTGCTCGTCGCCTACACCGAGGGCGTGCTGCCCTCGCTCGGCGAGGAGGGCCAGGTCGCCATCCGCGCCGTCGGCAACCTCGTCGACGGCGCCGAGGCCGAGGTCTACGACGAGCCGGACGTCGCCCGGATCAAGGGCTCCTCCCGCATGGTCAAGGTGCTGCGCAAGGCGGTCCGGGGCGCCCTGGACGTCCCGCGCTCCGGCGTGCCCGTGCCCGAGCGGCTGCGCGTCGTCGCCTTCGGCGCCCGGATCGAGCTGGAGGCCGACGACCTGCGGCGCATCCGGAACGCGGCCCTCGGCGGCACCGCCCCCATCAACCTGCTGCGCCCCCGCGCCCGCCGGCTGATCCTCGACGCCCTGTGGTCCAGGTCCGGCGGCCCCCGCCGCTACACCGATCCCGAGCTCGCCGCCGAGGCCCGCTCGGCCTTCGACGAGGACATCACCACCGAGGACTCCTTCATCGACTTCCTCGACGCCTGGTGGCCGGAGCTCACCCCCCGCCGGGTGCTGGCCTGCCTCGCTGACGAGAAGCGGCTGGGCCGCTGGTCCCGCCGGGACCTCAACCCCCGCGAGACCCGCCGGCTGGCCCGCTCGCTGCGCCGGCTGGACCCGGCCGGCAAGGGCCCGCTGTCGGTGCACGACGTGGCGCTGCTGGACGAGCTGGAGACGCTGCTCGGCGCCCCGGTCCGCCCCAAGCAGCCCCGCGAGGCCGACCCGCTCGACGCGCTCACCGGCCTCGAGGAACTGATGCCGCAGCGCTTCGAGTCGCGTCGCGAGCGCGCCGAGCGGCTGGCGGAGGAGCGCCGCGACTACGCGCACGTCATCGTCGACGAGGCCCAGGACCTGACGCCCATGCAGTGGCGGATGGTGGGCCGCCGCGGCCGTCACGCCACCTGGACGATCGTCGGGGACGCGGCGCAGTCCTCCTGGTCCGACCCCGACGAGGCCGGCGCCGCCCGGGACGAGGCGCTGGGCACCCGTCCCCGCCGTCGCTTCCGGCTCACGGTCAACTACCGCAACCCCGCGGAGATCGCCGAGCTGGCGTCGAAGGTGCTGGCGCTGGCCATGCCGGGGATGGAGTCCCCCTCGGCCGTGCGCTCCACCGGCATCGAGCCCCGCTTCGTGGTCGCCGGCGACGGCCTCGCCGCGACCGTGCGCGCGGAGGCCGAGCACCTGCTGGCGGACGTGGACGGCACGGTCGGCGTGGTCGTTCCCATGGGCCGCCGGGCAGAGGCCCGGGAGTGGCTGGCCGGGCTGAGCGACCGTGTGGTGGTGCTGGGCAGCCTGGAGGCCAAGGGCCTGGAGTACGACGCGACGATCGTGGTCACCCCGGCCGGGATCGCCGACGAGTCACCGGCCGGTCTGCGGGTGCTCTACGTGGCGCTCACCCGGGCCACGCAGCGGCTGACGGTGGTCTCGGGCGAGCGGGACGACCCGGACGAGCACGGGGTGCCCGACCTGCTGCGCGACTGATCGGGCGCCGGGCGGAACGGGTCGGCGGGGGGCCGGTGCAGGGCTTTCGCTGTGGGCCGGATGGCCGGACCGGTGCGGCCGAACGGCCTGTTCCGGCCGCCCGTACGGCCCGTTCTCCCGGTGGGACGCTCCGCGCGGAATCAGTTCCGTGGACTGTTTGTTAGCCTGGTTACGACACCGGCTCGATCCAAGCCCCCGGGCCCAACCTTCGTCGCTACGAGCGACCACTTGCCGCGAGGCGAGCATGGCGGGTCGGTGTCGCTCTTCGTGAACCGACGGGCGCCCTTCCTTATGCGGAAGGGCGCCCGTCGGTTTTTGTCTTCCCAAGATTCCGCAAGATTCCGGAAGCTTTCTTCCGGAATGAGGGCCGGGTTACCCCCTACTCGCCGGTAGGTGGGACGATCGAACGTCGCGTCCTCGACGGGACATGTCGCGTCTTCGTGACGCGAACCACGGCGAAGCGATCGAAACAAGCGCAGAACAGCGAAAGCAGGGGAAAGCGGCCATGGCAACGGCGCCTAGCGTCTCGTATTCGATGACGGTCCGGTTGGAGGTTCCCGTGTCGGGGACCGCGGTCAGTGAGCTGACCACGGCCGTGGAGTCCTCCGGTGGGTCCGTGACCGGCCTGGA
>NZ_JAVRFI010000034.1:0-67104 GCF_031845785.1 Streptomyces hesseae | reverse complement strand
GGGCCGGACGGCCGGGGGCGGGCTCGGGGGCGCCGGCGGCCGCGGGCCCGAGGACGACGGCGCCCAGGCCACCGCCTCCCAGCTCCGCCGGGTGGTCACCGACCTGATCGAAATGGGCCGTTGGCACGTCGGCGACCGCGACATCCTCATCGTCTTCGACGCCGGCTACGACGCTCCACGCATGGCCCACCTCCTCGACGGCCTCCCGGTCGAGGTACTGGGACGGATGCGTTCCGACCGCGTCATGCGACGGCCGACGCCCTCGCTCAGGGAGTATCCCCTGGCCTATCCCCAGGGCGGGCGACCGCCGAAGCACGGCAAGGAGTTCCGCTTCCGGACACCTGGGGTGAGCCGGACGCGGCCACGACGCAGGTCACCGACCGGTACGGCATCACACGCGCGATGGCCCGGGACCGCATCCACCCCCGCCTGACCACCCGCTCCGCCCGGATCGAGCACACCGGCGAACTCCCCATCATCGAAGGCACGCTGATCCGCCTCCAAGTCGACCGCCTGCCCTCCGGCGCTGATCCCAAGCCGCTGTGGCTGTGGTGGTCCAGGACCGGCGCCACCGCGGCCGACGTCGACCGCTGCTGGCAGGCGTTCTTGAGAAGATTCGATGTCGAGCACACCTTCCGGCTCTGGAAGCAGACCCTCGGCTGGACGGCCCCGAAGCTCCGCAGCCCGGAGGCCGCCGACCGGTGGACCTGGCTGGTCATTGCCGCCTACACCCAACTCCGGCTCGCCCGGCCGCTCGTCCGGGACCTGCGGCACCCGTGGGAAAAACCGGCCCCGCCCGAGCGGCTCACCCCGGCCCGGGTCCGGCGCGGGTTTCGAAACCTGCGTCCGACGGCCGGATCACCAGCGCGCGCACCGAAACCGTCCCGGCCCGGGCCAGGCCGACCACCAGGCTTGAAGAACCGGAGCCCGGCCACCCACCACGCCGTGGGCAGAGTCCTCGCCACCGGCCAGCCCTACCAGCGGCCCACCCACCACAAAGCAGGAACAAAACCTCGCCGCACAGGAGAATCAGGCTGACCGGCGGCGCTCAAGACGAGCCACACCGGCTTCGAGATCGATCCCGGCTCTCCGCGGGGCGCCCTCTTGCTTGTCATCCCGCAGTACGAGCTCAATGCGGCGCTGCTCCAGCTGAACCCGCTTGCTCGGGTAGATCAGAGCATGCAGTTCCTCCGTAGCCGTGGCACCCGCACCCCGGCTCCCTAGCTCCCGTTCCCGAGAACGGCCAGGCAGCCACCCCCGCTGCTGGGCCTGCCTGACCACATACTGAACGGCCGCCAAAACGAACAGCGGTATCACAACGATCAACACCACGAACGGGCTTGTCAGCAAGCGCACCATGCACCCACAACGTCCACCGTCGCACCCATGTTCCGGCCGACTCGACCACCCAGGGCCACAGAGAGCTGCCGGTTAAAAATCAAGCTGAGCTTGGCGTTTATCTGAGGGGGTCGAAACGTTCCTCGAACTGGGCCGCTCACCTGGGCCGGATCAGCGGCACTCCGCACAGACGTCGCCCGGACCGCCCTGCCGCCGTACCGTCTCCACCGCCGCCTCGGCGAAGGCGCGGATGCGGTGCGTGTCCGCTGCGGCCTGCCACACCAGGCCGTACTCCAGCGGGGGAGCGTCGTCGAAAGGGACGTACGCGATATTCGGCCGGGCGTAGTACCTGACCTCATGCGCGGCGGCCGGATGCACCCCGCGTCCCGCCCCGACCAGGGCGAGGAGCTCCTGCCGGGTCGCCGCCCGCTCACCGCGTTCGATGGGACGGCCCGCCGGAGTCGTGCGCGGCAGGAGATGGTCGAGCCAGTAGTCCGGTACGGGCCCCGAGAGGCTGAGTACCTTGTCCGCGGCGAGGTCGTCGACCCGGACGGAAGGCCTCTTGGCGAAGGGGTGCCGGGTGGAGACGGCCAGCACGCGGGTGTCGGAGATCAGTACGGGCCCGGTGGCCAGATCGGGTTCGGCGACGGGGAACTGGGCGAGCAGCAGGTCGAGTTCGCCCGAGCGCAGCAGGCCGAAGGGGTCGGAGAGCGGGGTCTCGTGGAGCAGGACCTCACCGGCGGCCGGGTGCCGCTCGCGGTATGCGGAGGCGGCGAACAGCACGAGTTCACCGGCGAGCGGACTGCTGAACCCGACGCGCAGCGGCTCGGCCAGACCGCGTCCCGCGGCAACCGCCCGCTGGACGCCGTCCTTGATCAGCTCGTAGCCAGGACGTATGTCGTCCGCGAGGCGGCGCCCGATCAATGTCAGCTCCACGCGCCTGCTGGTCCGTTCGAAGAGTGCTGTGCCTATGCGCCGCTCCAGTTGCTTGATGGTCTGGCTGACCCGGGCCTGCGACACGTGCAGGCGCTGCGCGGTGCGGCCGAAGTGCAGCTCCTCGGTGAGGGCCAGGAAGATCTCGACGTCTCGGCGTTCCATAACCGTCAGGTTATCGATCGTTGCGCGACCGGCTGTTGTTCGGGGTCCGCCGAACGATCAAGGTTGAGGACATGAACACCGACACGCACACTGCTCCCAAGCCCCTCGCCGTCATCACCGGAGCCAGCTCGGGCATCGGCGCCGCCACCGCCCGTACCCTCTCCGCACTCGGCCACCCCCTCCTGCTGCTGGCCCGCAGGGTGGTGCGGATCGAGGCGCTCGGCCTCCCCGACACTCTTACCAGGTCCGTGGATGTCACCGACGCCGAGGCGGTGGCCGGGGCCGTGCGGGAGGCCGAGGCGTTGTACGGCCCCGCCGACCTGATCGTCAACAACGCGGGCGTGATGCTGCTGGGCGAGGTGGCCAGGCAGCCGGCCGACGAGTGGGAGCGGATGTTCGACGTGAATGTGCGGGGTCTGCTCCATGGGGTGCGTGCGGTCCTGCCCGGCATGATCGAACGCGGCCGCGGCACGGTGATCAACGTCAGCTCGGTCGCAGGACGCAGGACCTACGCCCACCACACGGTCTACAGCGGCAGCAAGTTCGCCGTGCACGGCATGTCCGAGAGCCTGCGCGAAGAGGTCGCGGGCCACGGGGTCCGCGTCGTCACCATCGCCCCGGGAGCCGTTGAGACCGAGCTGCTCTCGCACACCACCGACGAGGCGGTGAAGGCCGAATACCAGGCGTTCAAGGACTCCATCGAGGTGCTCGCCCCTGAAGACGTGGCTGCGGCGATCGGCTTTGCGTACCAGCAGCCGCAGCGCGTCACCCTGCGCGAGTTGGTCCTCGCGGCCACCGCCCAAGTGGCCTGAGCTTGTCGGTTATCCGGTACGGCGTGGTTTCGTGCCCTTCCTCTGGTGGGCGGGGCGTGTGTATGCCTCGCCCGTGGCGAGGACGCGCCCGGCGTCGTAACGCGTTGCCGGACGGCGATTCTTCAAGCCGAGAGGGCGTCCTGGGCCGGGCCTCGGAGGTTGCGGTGCACGCGCTGGAGTCGGGGTCTTCGCGTGGAGGTTCCGGAACCCTCGGCGGACCCGGGCCGGGGTGAGCCTGTTGGCTCGGTCGGCTTCTCCCAGGGCCGGCGCAGGTCAACGGCGAGCGGACGGGCGAGCCGGAGCTGAGTGTGGGCGGCGATCACCAGCCAGGTCCAGCGGTCGGCTGCCTTTGGGCTCCGCAGTCGTGGCTTCCGTCCAGCCAAGGGTCTGCTTGAACAGTCGAAATGTGTGCTCGACGTCGAAGCGTCGGAGGAAGGACTGCCAGCAGCGGTCGACATCGGCCATGGTGGCGCCGGTGCCCGACCACCACAGCCGGACCGGCTTGTTCACCCCGCCCGACGGCAGATATTCAACGACCAGGCGGATGACGGTGCCCTCGATGATGGGCAGTGGCCCCTCGTAGTCGCTCCAGGCCGCCCGGCGGGTCAGCCGCGGGTGCAGCCGATCCCACGCCTGCGCGGTGGCCTTCCCGTACAGGCGGGTGTCAGTGACCGTGATGGCCTGCTCGTCGTCCCAGGTGGCCGGGTCGCCGAAGACGAACTCGCTGCCGTGCTTGGGCGGCCGGCCGCCCCTGGGGTCGTAGACGCGCGGTGGCGTCGGCTGGCGCATCACCCGGTCCGAGCGCAGACGGCCGAGAACCTCGACAGGCAGCCCGCCCAAGAGGTGCGCGATGCGCGGAGCATCGTACCCGGAGTCGAGAACCACAAGGATCTCCGGGTCTCCCTCGTGCCACTGCCCGGCGGCGATGAGCCGCTCGACGACCTCGCGCAGCTGGGCAGTGGTGACGGCAGCGAGGTCGGCGCCGGGCTAAAGGCGGATCGCATCCAGCACTGCGGTCCACGAGGTGCGGCCGGTCTCCAGCGCGGCCACGACCGAGTACGGCCAGCCCGGGATCATCTGGTGTTTGGCCTCACCCCGGCCGTAGGTGTGGCAAAAGGAGCGGTCCGGGCAGGTGGCGGCGTCCGGCCGCAACCAAGGCGAGACGTCGACCGCCAGGACCAGGCTGCCTTCCGCTGCCTTCGGCAGCGGAAGCTCGGCAATCGTCCGCCGCAACCGGTCGACGTCCAGGCGGCCCTTGTTCAATGCGCCGCACAGGGCACCGTGACCACGGCGGTGTTCCGGCGCGAGCGCGAGGTCGACCAATGTCCTAACCAGGCCGTCGGTACATAGCAGGGCATCGGTGAGCTCGAACAGCGCGTCACCCCATACGTTCAGGCAGCCGTAGAAGTCGCCACGGAAGCGTGACAGCATCGCGAACGCCTATCGCCGGTCTTCCTGCTGCAGCACACGCTTCTCCACGGCCTCGGTCTGGTCAGGTACGTCCCTGGTCAGAGCACATGATCAGGTCGAGTCCACCGGCGAATCCGGCGAATGCCCAGGTGAGCGGCCCAGTTCGAGGAACGTTTCGACCCCGTCAGATAAACGCCAAGCTAAGCTGTTGTTCCAGATCTTCACCGAGCGCGAGGAACGGCGTGCTATCGCGATCGCGTCGAACGCACCGTTCTCCGAGTGGAAGCAGACCTTCACCGACCCGCGGCTCTGCACCGCGATCGTCGACCGCGTCACGTTCAACGCGCACATCGTCGAGACCGGCACGGAGTCCTACCGGTTCAGCCAGACCCAGCGCAGGCGGCGCCGCAACTGACGTGATTCGGCCCGGAAAAGGCGGCTCGTCGGCTCCGCCCCTGACAACGAGTGACCTCTGGATGGGAGGATCCGGGTTGTGACGATCGCATCTGGGGATTTCGAACTGACGTTGGATGAACTGCGCGTTGTTGCGCGCTACGTTCTGTCGAGCGCTGAGGATGTTCTCCCCGTGTTCGAGGAGGCTGCACCTGACGATCCACGACCTCGTGCTGCCGTTAATGCCGCACGGGAGTTTGTGGGAGGCGCCAGGAGAACGAAACTTCAGCGCGTCACTTCCCTGGACGCCCACCGGGCGGCAAAGGACGCGCCGACGGAGGCCGCACGGCTCGCTGCCCGGGCTGCGGGAGACGCGGCCTCCGCCGCCTACCTCCACCCGATCGCGAAGGCCACCCAGGTGGGACACATCCTGAGAGCAGCCGCATGCGCCGCACGAATCGGCGAAGTAAACGCGGCCGATGATCCCGCCGTCGGGCTCCGGCTGATCGAAGAAGCTCGCCAACGCGCGACACCAGTTTTGATCGATGTCCTCAACCGATACCCTCTGGCGCCGACCGGCAAGAGCCGCACTGCACAGCTCATGACCATCCTGGACACATCCCTGCGCACGCACCGACACGCCGAGGGCTAGAAAACCAGTGAAGATGCTGGAATACACCGTATGATCCAGGGCCAGAACAGCTCAACATCTTCACTGGATTTCTAGTGTTGTGACATACCCCCGTCCGCTCCACAACAAGCGGATCAGCGCGATCCTACGCGATTCGCCAGCCTCTGAAGGACCGCGCAGTTAGGGATCTTTTCAAGGGCCGAGCCGATCACTGGGGCGGTGCGCGCTGCTACTTTGAGGGCGACGAGTTTGGCGTCGTCACAGCCGCCCTTGAGCGCCAAGAGGGCAGTTTTGGCTGTCGGCGGGAGGGATGCCAGAAGGTTGGCAACCTGAGCCGGGGTGGGAGCCTGAGCCGGGCTGGCAGCAGCCCCAGCCGGGCCGGCAGTGCCGATCACCAACACTCCCAGCAGGACCAGAGTGCCGGCTACCCGCCCGGCAGGTGATGTCCGGATCACGACAGTGTTCTCCTCAGGGATAGCGACGGAATGGGCGCTCAGGCGACACGACCGGCGAACACTGTTCATGAAATTCCTCCCAAACGCGTGTGCGTGTCGGCACATGGGTGAGTCGATTGGCAGCATTCCCCACCCACAGCCCGCGCACCGGCATCGTAAGGGGCGCCCAGAAGCCCCTAGGGGTGCACGAGAACCACTGTGCACCTAGAAATCCAGTGAAGATGTTGGAAATGGGCCACCCGGCCCGTTGGCCGAGAGACCCATTTCCAATATCTTCACTGGCCTTCTAGGCGCTGTCCGGTGGGTTGCATGACCAGCCAGCATTCACATCGCTCCGGCCAGCGTGGGGCGGGGTGATTTGTCAGATCAGGAGTGGGCTCGACTGGAGCATGGTCAGTGTCGACTCGGCCTCCTGCCGCGCCCATCAGCACGCCGCAGGCGTCCGGGCTGACCTGCACGATCCATCTGGCCGGTGAGGGCGGCTGACGTCCGCTCGCGTTCGTTATCACATCAGGCCAGTGGGGCGATGCCCCGCAACTGATCTCGGTCCTTGATCGCATCCGTGTTTCACGTCCAGCCGACGGTCATCCGCGCACCCGTCCCGATCGTTTGGGTGGCGACAAGGCGTACGCGTCCCGCCGGAATCGCCGGTATCTGCGACGTCGGCAGATTGAGTGCACGATTCCTGAACGCGAGGACCAGCGGGCCAATCGCCGACGCCGCGGTAGCGCGGGCGGTCGGCCCACCGGCTTTGACGAGGCGATCTGCAAGCGCCGCAATGAAGTCGAGCGAACCATCAACGTGCTCAAGGGCTTCCGTGCCGTAGCCACCCGCTTCGGCAAGAGGGCGTACGTCTTCTACGGCACCGTGACTGTTGCTGCCCTTCGCCTCTGGCTCCGCCCATGTCCCGCAGGACAGACCCATAGTGGCATCGCGTCACTGCGCGCCCCGCCTGGCGGCGTTCGCCTGCCACTCGCGGGCGATGGAGCGCATCAATGCCGGGTATACCCCGACGTACCGGAAAGGCTTGATAGCGGCCATATAGAGGGTTCCGAAAAACCCGTTCGGCTTCACCAGGACGGCCATCTGGCCGCGGTAGCCGCCGGACCCGTCCGGGACCCAGCCGATGTGCATTACTGCGTGCACGGTCTTGTTGCCCATCTCGGCGGCCCACTCGTCGTCCCTCAGATAGAGGGAGGTGAACGGGGACGAACCGAGGTCTGGGCCCTGGGGGCCCACCCGAAGGTCCTTCGGCAAGCGGTCGTGCAGGGAGGGCAACCGGGTGCCGATACCGGCACCGGACTTGTCCCAGCCGAGCAGCGCCCCGAGCTTCCAGCGGACGGCGAAGAGCACGCGGGAGACGGCGCCTTCTCCGCTCACCCCGCCACGGATTCCTTCGGCGATCTGGCGCACCAGCCACACAAGTTCGTCGGGCCCGCCGGGGGTGGGCAGTGCCCACACGTCCTCGACCGTGAAGTCGCTGGCGATCTCGTGGATCCGCCAGGGGCGGTCGGTGTGGGCGGTTCGGGGAAGCCGCATGAGCAGGCCCCTCTCCATACTGGGGTCTATACGGTGGCGTACAGACCCCAGTATGGAGCCATCTATACGCCCCCGTATGCTTGGCGGGGATGTGAGGAGGCACACACCATGGGCGCGACGCGCACGCCACGCGGCAAGTGGATCGAGGAAGGCCTGCGGGCACTCGTCGCAGGAGGCCCGGAAGCGGTCCGGATCGAGGTACTGGCGCAGGTACTCGGCGTCAGCAAGGGTGGCTTCTACGGGCACTTCCGCAACCGGGACGCGCTGCTCACGGAAATGCTCGACACTTGGGAATACGAGGTCGCCGAGGGCGTGATCGAGCAGGTGGAGAGCGGCGGGGGAGACGCCAGGGCCAGACTGGAGCGACTGTTCGCCATCGTCGCCGCGGCCACCGACGGGCCGGTGCGGGGCACCACCGCCGATCTGGCGATCCGCGAGTGGGCCCGCCGCGACGCGGCCGTCGCCGAGCGCCTGCGCCGAGTGGACAACCGCCGTATGGATTACCTGCGTTCACTGTTCTCCTCCTTCTGTCCCGACGAGGACGAGGTCGAGGCCCGCTGCCTGATCGCCGTCTCGGTGCGCATCGGCAACCACCTCCACGCCGCCGACAGCGGCAAGCGCAGTCGCGCGGAGGTGATGGCGCTGATCAGGCAACGGTTGCTGGAATAGCCCCCATCCGCGCAGTCGTACCAAGGCGCCGATCCTGTGGTGTCACTGGGTCGGCGTGGGACGTGGTGGACTCGGTAACGATGCAGAAACCGCTCATGCAGAACGGTCAGTTCCCCAGCCCACAACGCAACACCAACAAGATCCCCACCCACAACCACACCAACGACCAACCTACCCACCCGTCACAGCAAGCACCGTTGCAGTATTAGGCCGGCCTCGGGTTCGGGTCCCCGCTGCGCGTCGCGGGGGAGTGGGGACTTCAGGCACCCGGACCGGCCCGTGACCTGGCTGAACATCGGGGTCGGAGGCCACAAGGTGAGCGATCTGGAAGCCCGGTGGCAGGCGGGACGTGCTTGACGCACGTAGCGGTCCGATGGGCCGGTACCGCCGCGCGCCTCCGTTGTCCTTGTTCTCGTCCGGCTCAGGAACGTCCGCGTCCTGCGGTAGGCGTGCGGCGTCGGCGGCTGGTCAGGCGGCCGGGAGTGTGCCGGCCCAGACGGGGGGTGTGCGCCGCTCCCATGGTGCGGCCCTCTCCAGTTGCCCGGCGAGGCGGAACAGAACGTCCTCGCGCCCGTACCCGGCGGCGAACTGGATGCCGATGGGCATGCCGGTGGCCGGATCGGCCGCCAGTGGCACCGACATGGCGGGGGTGCCGGCGACGTTGAAGGCCGCGGTGAACGGCGACCTGTGGAACAGGTGCTCCAGCCAGCCCCGGCCGTCCGTCCCCTCCGCGCCGTGGTGGTAGGTGCCTATGGCTACGGGAAGTTCGGGAAGGGTGGGTGTCAGCAGTACGTCATGACGGTCGAAGTACGCGCCGATCGACCGGGCGACCCGGTTGCGCACATCGAGGGCATGCACGAATTCCGCACCGCTCACCCGACGTCCCCAGGTGTAGCTCGCCAGCATCTCGGGCTCGACGGTCGTCTCGTCGACGGGGCGGCCGAACGCCTCGGCGAAGCCGTCGATCCATGTCACCAGGTTCGCTGTCCACAGCCGGGCGTTGGCGAGGACGAATTCTTCCCAGCTCACTCCGAGGTTCACGTCGGTGGGTTCGACCCGGTGGCCGAGTGATTCCAGCAGGCGGGCGGCGGTGAGGGTGGCCTCGTGCACGGCCGGCTCCACGGCGCGTCCGTTCCAGGGGGTGGTGAGCAGTCCGATGTCCAGTCGCCCGGGGTCGAGGGTGCTCTCCTCGGCGTACGGGCGTCGAGGAGGTGCCACGAAGTAGGGATCGCCGCTTTCGGGGCCCTGGATCAGGTCGAGGAGCGTCGCGCTGTCGCGTACGGTCCGGCTGAGGGCGCCGTGCACGGCCAAGCCGTTGAAGACCTCGTCGGCGTCCGGGCCCATGGAGACGCGGCCGCGGGTGGGTTTGAGTCCGAACAGGCCCGTACTGGCGGCGGGGACGCGGATCGAGCCCGCCGCGTCGGTGGCGTGGGCGAGGGGGGTGATGCCGGCGGCGACGGCCGCGGCCGACCCGCCGCTGGACCCGCCCGGCGTCCTGGTGAGGTCCCAGGGGTTGCGGGCCGTTCCGTGGAGGACCGGCTCCGTGGTGGTGCTGTAAGCGAATTCGGGGGTCGCCGTACGGCCCAGCGTCACCAGGCCGGCCCGCCTGAACCGTCGCATGAGGAAGGAGTCCGCCGCTGCCACATTGCCGGCGGCGAGGCGGCTGCCCAGTTCGACGCGCTTGCCCTTCATGGCCACGGCCAGGTCCTTGATGAGGAACGGGACGCCGGCGAGTGGTGTGCTGCCCGGGCTCGGAGCGTCCTCGGCCGGCCAGCTCTCCACGACGGCGTTGATGTGGGGATTGACGGCGGCCATCGCGTCCTGGGCCGCGGCGGCGAGCTCCGCGGCGGTGACGTCTCCTCGTGCGACGAGCCCGGCCAGCCCTACGGCGTCGTACCGGGTGTATTCATGCAGCTTCAAGTCGCTCGGTCCTCTCGGTGGTCCGATCGGTCCCGCGTGATACCGATCGGTATCGTTCGGGGTCGGTCGGTAACGTAGCATCGGTGGGGAGAGGTCGGCGACGGTGACCGAAGTGAGGCGGAGATGGCGAGCAGCCCCCCAAGGCCCGGCCGGGACACGAGAGTGGCCCGCCTGCCCCCGCGTGAGCGCATCCTCGACGCCGCCGAGGAGCTCTTCCTGCGCGAGGGCGTCCGGGCCGTCGGGGTCCAGGCCATCGCCGAGCGGGCGAAGACCACGAAGATGGCCCTGTACCGGCACTTCGTCACCAAGGACGCCCTGATCGAGGAGTGGCTGAGAATCGTCGCGGCGGGGTACTCGACCGCCTTCGACCGGACGGAGGCCGAGCACCCCGGCGACGGCCGCGCCCAGGTCCTCGCCGTGACGCGGTTCATCGCCGAGGGGTTGCCGGACATCGCGCGACGGGGCTGTCCGTTCGTCAACTCCATCGCGGGCCTGCCCGACCGGGAACACCCGGCCCGCCGACTGATCGAGGACCACAAGGCCACCCAACTGCGCCGGCTCACGGGCATGTGCGAGAGGGCGGGTGTGCGGGCCCCCGGCGAGGCCGCCGCGGAGATCACCTTCCTCATGGAAGGCGCTCAGATCAGTGCTCAGAACGGGAGCGTCGACCGTGTGGGGGAGCGGCTCCTCACTGCGGTCGAGGGCGTCCTGGACCGAGGCAGGACGGGCGGCGGACGCTGAGCCGGGGCCCGGCACCGGGGTCCGACCCGATCGGCTCACCAGCCACCTGTCCGTCGCCGCGTAACCCGCCGCCGAGTCCGCTCTTCACGACGGCCACGAGCGCGAGCGGAACTCCGCTGCGCCGGGTGACACTCAGGAGAGCACTGGACGCCGTCGCGGACGAGGCGCCTCGCCATGCATAGGTTTCCGCCTCACTCGCCGTCTGACCCGTCCCGCCGAGCGCCGCGCCATCCTCCCGGCTACCTGATGCCGCGAACCACCTGACCATTCCAGGACGCCACCGGTGTCCCTGCCTGCCGTTCCACGGCACCCACGGAGTGATCGAGGCACCTTTGACGCTCAGGACCGGGCACTCGCCTCATGCGCGGCGATCTTGCCCGCTTCCGGGCCCGTGGCCTGCGCTGCGTGGCAGAGCTCGACCAGCGCGGCCGCGACTTCCTCACCCGCACCCGAGTCAGACGCCGCGCCGCAATACGGCCTCGGCGTACCGGCGGACGAGTGGCTCCACATAGTCCGCATGCGGCCCCGTCAGGCCGGCCAGCTCATGCGGGGAAGCCACGAACGCGATCTCAGCGAGCTCTGGTTCATGGCCTGCTGCGCGCTCGGCTGCTGCCACCGCGGCGAACCTGTTGCTCAGCTCGGCCTCCGGCAGGGCCGGAGCGAGGTAGGTCAGGCCGACGCTGAAGTTCCCGCCCCGAGTGGCCGCCCATAGCCGCAGCTCGTCCGGCTTGACCTCCACCCCGACTTCCTCGGCCAGCTCCCGCGCCGCCTGCCCGCTCAGGGCCTCCTCATCCAGCGCCCCACCGTCCCGGGGCGGCTCCACCGAGCCGCCCGGCAGCTGCCACCGGCCAGGCGCAGCCGTCGCGCGCGACATCCTCGCCACGACAACCCTGCCGTCATCCGTCGGCTGGATCGCGTTCACGAACAACGACGGCAACGCCCCACCGCCAGGGACCCGGCGCAGGGCATAGTGGCGGTACGTGACCGCGGCCCAGCGCAGGAATAACGTGTCCGGCTCCTCCCACTGGAGTTCCGCACACGCCACCACCGGCCCGTCGAACAGCGCCGGATTGGCTGCGACCGCCGTCTCCCACGCCTGGTCCCGCACCGCTTCAAGCTCCGCAGGCAGCATGGGAGCTTCACCTTCGACCAGGCGAAGGCGGTGAACATCGAAAAGCTCCATGCCCGAAGGCGACGTCCCGGTCACCCAGCCCATCGTAGGGCGAGAGGTCCACCAGCCCGGTACGGCCCGGCGAACAGCCCAAATCCCTGCCGGTACTGCCGGGGCCGGTCTACCGTTTCGCCCCATGACGATTCTGATCGTTGGCGGCAGCGGATTCCTGGGAACCGAGCTGATCCAGCAGGCCACAGCGGCTGGACACCCTACGGCCGCGACGCACGCGACCAGGCCCGGCGCCACCCCCCAGGCCATGTGGTACCCCCTTGACCTACGGGACACGGGACGACTGAACGCTGTCATGGCCGAGGTACGCCCGCACCTCGTCGTGAACGCTTCGAGCGGCAGGGCCGACTGGGCCGTAACAGCGGAAGGCCCCGTCCGGCTCGCTACAGCCACGGCCAAGTACGGAAGCCGCCTGGTCCACGTATCCAGCGACGCCGTGTTCTCAGGCACACGAACGCACTACGACGAGACCTGCTTCCCTGACCCCGTCACCCCCTACGGAGCGGCGAAGGCGGCGGCGGAAACAGGCGTCCTCGCTGTGCATCCGCAGGCCGTTGTCGCCCGCACGTCGCTGATCATCGGATACGGGCGCTCCGAGCACGAGCGCGCCGTGCACGAACTCGTCGCCGGCACTCGCGACGGCGTCCTGTTCACGGACGACATCCGCTGCCCGGTGCACGTCGCCGACCTGGCCGCCGCCCTTTTGGAGCTGGCGGCCTGCGACGCATCCGGTATCCACCATCTCGCAGGGGCCGACGCCCTGAGCCGTCACGAGCTTGCCGTCCTCATCGCCGAGCGGGACGGTCTCGACGGCTCCCGGCTGCCCACGGGCCTGCGAGCCGACAGCACACTGCCCGGCGCCCTCGACGTACGCCTCGACAGCCGCGGGACCCAACGGAAGCTGCGCACCGCGCTGCGCGGCGCTCGGCAGTTCTGCACCACACTGGCATGAGCACACCAGCCAACGACGTGCCGAAACCGGTGCGCGTCGGCGAGCTCACACGACATCGACACACACCGACTCCGGTGCGCCCCCATAGACGCACCAGGATGGCCCCGGTGGTACTCGGAGCGAGGGGCTGACCGCGTTTCCCGCATGGGCGGGATGGTCCGATCAATCGGCTACTGCGGACCTCGGTCGCTCCTGCTCCCAGCACATGCGGGGAGCCAAGGGCCGGTGTGGAAGGGGCAGCGGCGCGGTCAAGCGGGCCCGTGTGCGGGTGTGGTTCCAGCCCGCTGGTCGGGTTCGTGTAGTACGGCTCGTCGGCGGCCGCTCGGTCCGTCCTGATCAGGGTGCTATCCAGGATGAGGAACTCGCTTGGATCATGGTCTTGCAGCGCGTCTAGCAGGGTGGGGGCGTGGCCGACCAGGACGTCGACGGCCTCGGTCACATATCGGCCGACCGTCGCCGTCGACACGCCGAATCCAGCCCCCACCTGCTGCAACGTCTCGTTCTTGCGCAGGTGCGCCAGGACGAGCAGGGCCTGCTGGAAACAGCTCAGCCGTCGCCAGCGCGAGCGCCGTTCACGCCTTCGGGAGTAGATGAGGCAAGGAGACGTACTCGACTACCTCATGCGGCATGTCGAGCATGGCACGATAGGGAATCAACCGGGCTCCTGTGTCCGGGCGTTGATGAGTGAGATCACCAACCGAACGACCAGGAGCCCTGCCACGTCACGAACCCCCACCAGCCCTCGTCATCAGCCTCAAACCGCAGGATGAGAAGGGTTCACTGGCTCAGCCCTTCAGAGGTGGAATATGAGATCCCGCGAGGGCCGCTGATGCAGAGGCCGGTGGCGGGGTCGAAGAGGGCTGTAGGGCGGTAGCGCAGGCCAGGGCGGTCGATCTTGGGCCAGGCGTTGGGTAGCGGGAGTCGGCCGACGCTGAACCATCGTGCTGGTATGGCGAGGGAGTTGAGGAGGAAGTCCTTCTGCTGCTGCCGGCGTTCGGGCGTGTCTTTTGGGTGGTATCGGGTGTCGGCCGGCAGCATTCCTTGCGGATCGTACGAGAGCCTCCCGTGGTCCTGCTGGTAGAGAGCCAGGCACTCGATGAAGGGCTCCCCGAGCCGGGAGACTGCGGCGATGCCTGGGGCGCCTTCGTGCTTCCCGCCGCCGTGTGCGGCGCCGGACGTCAGACTGAGGGCGGTGACTCGGTTCCGGCCCCGTCGGCCGAACGCACGGAAGGGCCGCGGGGCGGCCTCGCTCTGGACGTCGGTGAGCCCGGCCTCCCAGGCTGCCCCGGTTCGGGCTAGCATCTGCCCCAGCAATCCGGGTTGGGGGGTGGTGGGACCGTATACCTCATGGATGAGGGCGCTGTGCTCGTCGGCGCCGATCACTGCTCGGCCGGACTCGTCTGTCCGTCGAGCGAGGGCATGCCACGAGGCCGCGAGCGTGTAGGGGGCGTAGACGGAGCTGTCGTGGTTGCCCTGCAGGCGGCCTACGGCTTCGTCCGGAGGTTCGACGATGGGCAGGCGTGCAGCGTCGGGTTGCCAGAGAACGGTGAGTGTCGGCTCGCGGCCCCACTCGGGCCGCCTGTTGAGGGAGTGACGGTGTAAGCGCCCTCGGCGCTGGATGAGCAGGTCGATCGGCGCGAGATTGGTATAGACCGCGTCGAAGTCGATGTCGAGGGACTGCTCGACGATCTGAGTCGCGACCACGAGAAGCCGGCGCGGGCGTGATGGATTCGGCAGGTCGCGGTCTGGGCCGGGCCCGAGATCGCCGACAAGTTGTATCTCGATGGGGAGGCGGTCGCGGCTCATGAGTCGGCCGTGCAGCAGGACGATCTCGGCTTCGTGCCAGCCGTGCTCATCGCCTTGGGCGATCAGGGTACGGTGCAGTTCGATGGCAAACTTCACGCGATTGCAGATGACGGCGATGACCCCGCCGCCGGACGCTTCTCGCAGCAGTTGTGTGCTGAGCGCCTTCGGGCCGGGAAGCGGTTGTAGGCGCACGTCGGTGCGAGCCCGCGGCTCTTGACCTCCGGGAGTTCCGGTCCGGCGGACAGTGCCGTGCTGGTCGATGAGGGCGATGGGTCCGGTCTGCCCGGTGTCCTTCGCGGTGACCTGATGGCCTGTGCACCAGGCGTTCACGAGTGTTTGTCGGACGGACGTCGGCAGCGTCGCGGACAGGACGATGACGGAGGCTCCCGCGTCAGCGAGCCACTCGACAGCGGCGCTGAGCATCTCCTGCTGGAAGAGCTCGTAGGCATGAGCCTCGTCGATGATTACGGTCTTTCCTGCCAGGCCGAAGAACCGGAGCATCCAGTGCTGGGCCGGCTGTGGGACCAGTACGACTTGGTCAATGGTGCCGATGCCGAATGTGGAGATGAGTCCGAGACACCGCCGCAGGTACCACGGGTTGAGGGCGACCCGGCCGGTCTCTGCACTGTCGGCGGTCGCCGCGGCGACCGAGTCGGGCAAGGAACGCAGAGCGCTCTGGTGCGGGGTGGTAGAGGCGTCGATCAGCCGGTGGACCAGGTCGGAGGCGCCGGCCGCGGCATGGACGACGGCGAGGTTGGACGTCGTCGAGTTGCAGGTCGAACGCTCGATGAACTTTGCCAGCTCGCTCGCCACTTGGTTGGTGGCGGCCCGAGTGGGCATCGCCATGAAGAGCCCTTGATACCCGCATGTCCGGGCGAGGTGGTGGGCGATGGCGAAGGCCAGCCGGGTCTTACCCGAACCGGTGTCGGACTCGATGATGACCATGGCAGGCCCCTCACCGGGGAGGGCGGCGAGTGCAGCGTCCTGGAACGGCCGTGGCTGTGTGTCGGGGAACAGCTCGTGCCATGCCCTGGTCTGTGGGAGCCAGCGGTCGAGTGCCAGCTCAGTGATCGCTGCTTCCGCCTGCCGCTGCGATTGTGACCACCAGCAGGCGGATGGTTCACCGAGTCTGCGGTAGGTGAAGTGGTCGTCGCTGGAGGCGATCCAGTCGGAGAGGATGACAAGCCCTGCGAACATGGGCAACACAGAAGGACGTTCTGGTCGAACATGTTTTGGCAGATCGCTCAGCGTGACGCCGAGCAGGTCTGCGACCTCACCGATGAGTGCTCGGTAGACGGGTTCCCATTTCTCGATCGGAGCGGCTCCGGAGGCCCGATCGACGGTGTCCCTGTCGGGGATATGACCGTGGTGGCCTCCGAGCAGCAGGGCGACGGAGTGCAGGCCGGAGACCTCGTCACCACTGCCTCCGCAGGAGCGGCAGCTACAGCCGAGGAGCCGGGGGAGGTGCGCAGCGGTGATGAGTTCGTGCCGGGCGTCGACCTGTCCGTTGGGATGGTCGTCGCACGGTAGACGAACCTCGTCGGCGAGTGTTCGCCATGCTGCCAGTTCGGGCCCTCTCAGCCCTGGATCGTCATGGGCGCCTGTTCCGAACGTACGGAGAAAGCAGCCCGACCCCTTGCCGAGGTCGTGAAGGCCGGCGAGGAACATGACGGTCGTGCGCGCGGTCTCGTCGTCACCTGACCCGAACGCCTCGGCGAGCCGCATGCGCATGCCGGGCGTGAGGTAGCGGTCCCACAGCTGACCGGCGCAAGCGGCGGTATCGAGGATGTGGGCCGTGAGCGGATTCCACGCCGGACGGCCATTGCCCCGTGAGAGGCGGCTCCTGTCCGTCTTCCCCCAAATAGCGTGGTGACTAGGGATGTTGAAGATCTCATGGCCTGTCAATATGCCCTCCGGAACCTGCTACTGTCGTGCCGCGAAGCTATCCCAACGATGTCTGTGACTTAGAAGGTTTTCGCATGAAAGCCGGTCTGCCGGGGCGGCGACGCCCCTCGGAGAGGAGGAGCGGTCTTGCATTGGGATCCGCGGCATCAAGCATGCATCCCGGCACTGACAATCGACGGTGAGCCGAAGCTCACGAAGGTGTCGGGCGTCCAGGCGTTGAGGGACGCTGACCGGATTTCTGCCGTCTGCGGGAGTACTCCTGGAGAGACCGCCGCGCTCCTGGAATGGCTGCTGGGGATGCTGTACGCCACCGACCACTACCCGGAGACCCCCGGTGAGTGGCTGACCTGGGTGGAGAAGCGTGAACCGCTCGCCCCTGCCGCCAACCGGCTCGCGAGCCATGACGGGACCTGGGACCTCTTCGACCGCGAACGACCTCTCGGGCAGAATGCCGCGCTCTTACGCCACCTGAACACCTTCGGCGTCGGGCCGGCCCAGCTCGTCATCGAGCACGCCGGCGACTACAACCAGCACTTCGACCACCGCCACCTGCACCATCCTCAGCCGCTCCCGGCCGATGCCGCGTGGCGTGCGATGCTCACCCAGCACACCTTCGGGCAAGGCCGTCGCGCTCGCATCCCCGGGAAGGAAATGGGCTTTCCCGCGCCGTTCACCAACCTGTCGACCTGTCGCCTGGGCTCACGCGTCCGCATTTTCGCTCTCGGTCCGACGCTCGGCGACACCCTGCGGCTCAACCTCGCACCGTGGGACGGCGAGCCGGGCACCCTCAACCTGACCTGGGGTGACCGTCAGCGCCGTCCGTTCGCTCGCACCGGCGCCAACGAGACCCGCAGGCCAGACGGGCCTGCCGACCTCCACACCGTCCTCGGCCGCTCGATCGCGTTCCGCCCCGCCGAGATGCCGGACGGCCAACCGGGGATCGACCGCGTCCTCGTCGGCCCTGGCGAGACCCTCGCCGACCTTCCGGCCGCCTACCGCCAAGACGAGATCCTGGTCATGCGCAACCGCAAGTTCGTGACCCTCAAACCCCAGGCATCCCGCGACCTATGGTGCGAATCACACGCGTTGTACGCGGCGGTCGCCGAGCGCGTCAAGGGCAGCGACCTCTACGGGCGCCTCGCCATGCTCCACAGCCAGCGACCGGAACTCTGGGCAGTCGGTCTACTGGCCGACAAGGGCAACCCGATGTCCTGGGTGGACGACCGCTTTCCGTTCGTGCCTGGCCGTGAAGCCAACCTCCGGCACGCCAGCGAGCAGGGCTCCGCGGTCGCCGAATACGCGGCCACCGCGCTCCAACGGGCGGCAGCCACCGCCCGCGAGCATGCCTACCAGAACCCCAAACCAGCCGACAAGCCGAGCCAGCTGGCACGTTTCAACGGCGAACCCGAGATGTGGGCGGGTGCCGGCGTGCAGTTCCACGCCATGCTCGACGCCGTTGCCGACGGCCATCCGGTCGCAGCGACACTCTCCAGATACGGGCGCATCATCCGGTCCATCGCCACGGATGCCCTCAGGTCCCGGCTGGAGAGCCTCCCCCCGACCGGCCGAGGACTGCACACCCGAGCCCGGGCCGAACAGCGGCTGAAGGAGGAACTGGACAGCCCCAAGGCGCCGGCCCCGTTGAAGGAGATCACCCCATGACCGCCCCTGCCCAGGACCCGCCCACTCCCTCCCCGGGACAGCAGCTCACCGCATGGCTCTGCGGCCTCGTACGAGCACGGCAATACGGACAGCTCGCCGACCTTCGCCGCCCGGCCGCGCTCACCCAAGCCCGCCTCACCGCCGCGAACTTCGCTCCGTCCGAAGACAGCCGCCACATCTTCGAACAGGTGGCCTTCCTCTTCGCCCGCTACCACGCCGGTCGGCTGGACCCGTCCCCCGGTGCAGGCGACACCGGCGCCGCCCTGCGCCGCATCGGCACAGGAGCGGGCCGCGGCCCGACCAACCCGGGTGCGGTGCGCCTACTGGACCGCGTTGTCGCTTCTCGCAGGATCCCCTGGCGCCACCTGCAGCATGCGATCGAGCGCGCCAGATCCTGCGACACGATTCCCCCCTCCTGGACCACACTCACCGAAGACCTTTCCGGATGGTCCCGCAAGGGACGACCGGTCCAGTACCAGTGGGCCCGATCCTTCTACACCCCGAGCTTCACCCCCGAACCACGTGAGACCGCTCTCGCCCTCGCCCCGATCGGAGACACCCAGTGACCACCGCACCCACCTTCACCGGTGAGCAGTACCTCTCCCTGCACCTCCTGGAGACCATGGTCGCGGTTCTGCCGGTTCGTGACGAGAACGGCATGCCCAAGGCAATCAGCCTGGGAGGCGACCTGCGCACCATGATCACCTCGCAGTCCCGCCGACGGGCGGAACGCACCTACTCCCGCACCCGCGCGAACACCGGGGACGGGCCGCTGGCCGGCCACACGATGGGCCTGCGCACGCGTGAGTGGGCGAAGATCACCGCCACCGAACTGGAGGCCCGGGGCTGGGCCAAGGAAGCGGCCCTGGCGACCAGCAAGGCCGTACTGAGCGGCGTAGGACTCAAGTTCGGGGACAAGCCCAACACAGCAGACCTCACCAAGGTCCTGCTGTTCGCCCCCGAGAACGCAGGAAAGGTCCTCGCCGCCAAACTGACCGAGCACCGTGAGGCCGTCGTCGAATGGAGCAGCGAGTACACGGCAGCGCACATCGCTGCCGCAGACAAGAAGGCGAAGGCTGTTGCCAAGCGCCGGGCCCAGGCCAAGCTCCGCAAGGAGGGAGGCGTACCTGCGGACGAGCCGCAGGAAACCGGCAGCGAGGACGCCGACGAGAAGCTGCCCGTCCTGCCGAAGGATCTGCGGGCGGCAGTCCTCACCGCCCTCGCGCCCGGCGACGCCATCGACATCGCCCTCTACGGTCGCTTCCTCGCCGAGATCGCCGACTCACCGAACGTCGACGGCGCCATCCAGACCGCCCACGCTTTCACCGTCCAGCCCGCCGAACACATTGACGACTTCTACTCGGCCGCCGACGACGCCAAGCTCGACCGCAGGAACCACTCGCGCGCCAACGCCCTGGACTACCTCGACGCCACCGAGGACTCCGGCGCCGGAATGACCGGATACCAGTCCCTGGTCTCCGGAACCTTCTACCGCCACGCCGTCCTGGACCGCTACAAGCTGCGCGCCAACCTCAAAGCCGCCGGCATGGCAGAAGAGAAGATCGAGGCCGCCGCAACGGCGGCCGAACTGGAGGTGGTAGACGCCTTCGTCAACTCCCAGCCACGCGCCAAGACCAACACCACCGCCTCCACCGGCTCCCTGCCCAAACTCGTCATGGCCTTCGAGGGCAAGCGACCGTTCAACTACGGCCTCGCGTTCGAGAACGCCATCTTCGAGGAGAACGACGGCCCCGCCTCCCTCGAAGCCACCCGGCGCCTCCTCGCCCAACACGCCCTCGTCACCCGCAAGCGCGACGACATCACCCCGGCCCGCCTTCTCACCTACGACCTCGGCGTCGAACACCTGCTCGCTGAGGAGGCCAAGAACGGCACCCTGCCCGGCAGCGAGGTCAACACCATCGAGGAGCTGACCCGCCCGTGACGGACTCCGTCCTTCTCGTGCGACTCGCGGCGCCACTCCAGTCATGGGGGAGAGGCTCACACTTCGACCGCCGCAACACCCAGTTGCACCCCACTAAATCCGGCTGCATCGGCCTGATCGCTGCAGCCCTTGGCCTCGACCACACCGACGAGATCGGCCACCTGGCAGCGCTGCGCTTCGGCGTCCGGGCAGACCGTCCCGGCGCACCCGTCCACGACTACCAGATCGTCGGTGGCGGCCCGATGCCCCTACGCCCACGCGACGTGATCACCGATCACCGGCGTGCCACTGCGGCGGCCGCGTGGCTCGACGATGAGAGCGGCCCGACATTCGGTCGAGCCGCCGGCACCGCACTCGCCTCCTGGTACGGCGCGCCGAAGGAGATCGCCCCCGACGAACAGACCGGGGCCCTCACCGCCGGAAACCTGCGCCGTGACCCGATGCAGACCTACCGCTGGTACCTGGCGGATGCCGCCTTCGTCGCGGCTTTCCAAAGCACGGACCGCAGCCTGCTGGAGGAGATCGCCGCTGCCCTGGAGCAGCCGAAGAGACTCCTGTGGCTTGGCCGGAAGTCCTGCCCGCCGTCGGGAACCATCGCTGGTGGGGTGCACCCGGGCACCTTGGAAACGGTCCTCCGGACCACGAGCCTGCTCCCCAACGCCACCGTCGACACGCCGTGGATGTGGTGCGAAACCCCGCCGGGCACTGCGGGAGCGAGCCGGACCGCCGACCAGCCGGACACATTCGACCCCGAACGACGCATGCACGCCGTCCGCTGGGAGATCAGGACCCGTGTCACCCCCGACCCGGCCCCTGATATCCGATGGGAGGACCTGATTCCATGACGGCCCGCTTGATCGCCTGCCACAGCATCATCGCGCTGAACGCCCGGCACCCCGTCGCCGCCAGAGCCCTCCTCGACGCCCAGGACATGCACCGCCTGGTGATGAGCGGCTTCCACGGTTGGGTCGAGGACGGTCAACCGGACGCCCGCGCACAGATGGGCATCCTGTCGACCTGGAACGTGGACCTCAAGAGCAACACACTGTTGATGGTCGTGCAGTCCAAGCTCGCCCCGAACTGGTCCCTCATCCCCAAGGACGCGCTCACCACCAGGATCGAAACCATCAGCGTCGACCAACCCCTCCGTAAGGGAGACCAGTTCACCTTCCGCACGGTCGTCAACGCCCTTACCGCCCGGCGAGATGCGCGGACCCCCGAGCGCCGCACCCGCAAGATGCCCGCGGCCAGACCGGACCATGTACGCGACTGGCTGATGAAACGTGCACAGCCGACCCTCGACGGCACGACCGCCGAAAGCGGCGCCCGATTCATCGGCGCTGAAATTGACCCGCAGTCACTCGCCATTCGCATGCTGCCACCTGTCACGAGCAGCCACCACGCCGGCCTCAAGATCAACCGTTCGGAGGTCAGGGGAAAGCTCGCCGTAACCGATCCGGGCGCCTTCCACAGCACCCTGGCCGACGGTATCGGCTCCGCCCGCGCCTACGGCTGTGGGCTCGTACTCATCCGACAGAGCGGACCGTGACCGCCTTGGCGGAATGGTCGGCCATGACACAGTCACTGACGTGAGCACGGCGGGGCAGCGGTACTATGACCTCTGCCCCGCCACTTGCGGGGATGGCTCAGGAGTATGTGACTTCGACACCCCAGACCTGGCCGTGGCCGGGACGGCTCCCACGACTTGAAGTCTCAAAGCAGCAGAGGGGCAACATGGCCTCGTTCGCGCGGGGACGTCCCCGGTGCTGCGTGTGCATTGACAATGAGGGCCTCCGTTCCTTGTCCGCACAGGGATGATCCCGACGCCCTGAACGTCCCGAAGTCGTTCCTCGGCTGCTCCCCGCCCACGCGGGCCAGCTGACGCTGATTTCGTCGGCCCTCGCCTGTCAGCCCGGGCCGGTTACGCGGATTGCCGGGAGGGTCGGCAAGGAATCGTCCGCATCTGCAACCGTCTGACTGCTGGCGGAGCGCCACGCGGCACATGACGGTGCGTGGGCCCCGGTGCACTCATCGTCTTTGCTTCATAACCGGGTTATGGAAGCTGCTGTGCCGGTAGAGTTGCGACGCATTGTAATGCCCTGTGAAGAGGGTCCAGGTGGTCATGGATCAGATGCCCCGAGATGATGACATGTCAGGCGACTGTGGTGCGGCCGATAGAGAGCCGGACATGTCGGTTGAGGAATTGGTACAACGAAGTGTGATGCTGAAGAGCGAACTGGTGCAATTCACTCAGCATCCCCGCTTCACAAGGCAGCTGAGGGCCCGCCTGAACGCAGCGAAAGGCGACAAGCCGCTGGACGAAGACATGGTGGTGCGAACCATCGATCACTTCGCCCTGCAGCACCAGCTGCGCGATGGCACCACAGTCCTGGAACGGTTCATCGCACACCGCCGGCCGCCTCTTGCCACCGACGAGCGCGCGATGCTGCTGGGCTGGCGCGACGTCGTCGAGGGACTGTTCGAGGTCCACCGAGCCGACGACGGAACCGGCTCCGTCGTACTCCACAACCTCATCGACGACCTGCACTACGTCGTCCACTCCAACATGGGCCCCGCAGCGCTCACTACCCTCACCGAGGGAACCTTCGTCTACTGCCGCATCGTGCCAGTTCACCCCGCCACCGGCCACTGGCTGATTAGCGGCCATCTCATGCCCTACCCGCAGTCCTCAGGACCGGACATCGCACAAGCCGCCCTGCAGATGACGACCACCGACCCAGAACTGCTGCGCCGCAACCCCGATCTGTACCGGCAAGCCTGGCAGATGCAGCACGAAGACCGGACTGCCTTCATCGAATTCTTCGGGGCAGACCTTGTGATCCTGCCGTCGGCCGAAGCTCAGGAACGGCTGACCGAGCATCACCGGCGCCGCCTCGAACAGTCACATGCTGCAGACAAAGCCGAAAATCTGCCCGATGACCCCGCCGCAGACGGAGCCCCCACCGCCGAGGAGATGGGGCGCCTGCCCGAGCAATACATGGAGGCTCCCAGCATCGGGCTGATCTACGACGAGACCGAAGGCCTCAACTACTACCTTGACTTCGGCCGTCTGGATTCCCTGTTCGCCAACCCCGCCCTGGCCCAGGACCGCACCTCCATCGCTCTGCTCCGCGACTACCTGAACGACGACACAGTCTCACCGCTGCCCCTGCGCCGCCTGGCCCAACGCCACCCCGACGGCGCCGACACGGTCTTCCGAACCCTCCTGGGCAAGCCGAGCTTCATCTGGCAGCGTGACGGCGAAGACCTGCTGCGAACCCGCAAGAAGTCCTTCTACCAGCAAGAGACGCCCCCCAGCTTTTCCGTGGTCGGACAACGCCTCACCCAACTCCTTCGCACTCCACAAAAGGGCGACAGGTGAACGAGCTCAGCGAGCAGCGCCTTCAGACTTTGATCGAGGAAGCCACCGTCGACGCCTACGGTGAGGACGAGCAGCTCACCGGCTTCTATACGATGATCGCCGATCACCTGGCACTTCCATTCGAGACGACCCTGCTCGGGGTCACGGTTACCGTCGCCTCCGTCGACCTCACCGGAGACCAGATCATCGCCTGGTGCACCCGCGGCCCGCACCGCCAAGCCATCGCCATCCTCGACCTTCCCCTGCCCACCCCCGCCCCGGACGGTGCCGAATGGATCTCTGCCTACCAGCACTGGGCAACCTGAGCGCGATGGACCCCAGCCAGTAACGGTGCTCCAGCGGCTCGCCCTCATGCTTCCCGCATACGCGGGGATGGCCCCACCGAGAGCACGCATATTCACCGCGGGCTTCGCTGCTCCCCGCGCATGCGGGGATGGTCCTGCTATCGGCCTGTTCGTCAGGGCGCCCGGCGCCAACGGGTCGGACGGCAGCCGCCGCACATCGTTCAGTTCCCGGCACCTTCGTACAGATGCCGGTAGTGCATGTGCGGGAACACCAGGACCGCACAACCGGACGGCAGCGTCCGCTGTCTCCTGCCACTCGCGAGCTCCAGGCTCCTCATGCCAGCAGCGCATCGTCCCTCCATTCCTGGTGAGATCGGCCCTCACTCAGGCCCTATGGGCACAGGCCCAACGCCTCGGGGCAACGGAAGGCCCCAGGGCGTGCCCAGTCGGTGACAGTACGCTGTAGGCCTCTCGCCGTAGTCAAACACCCCGTCGCCGCTCGGTCGCAGTATGTGACCGGCGTCATCCGCTCAGTGACACACAAGGTGCGCCCGTCAGGGATGCTCTCGGTCGGCCGGCCACCCCTGTGGAGTGCCCGACCGGGGCGCAGCCGCCCTTCCGCAGCTCTCCATGTTCCACGTTCTGGCCGGACTTCTTGACGGCGAAGATCCCGGCAAACCTGGAATCGGTGGAAGTGTGGATCTGCCGGTCGAGCACGCTCGCCCGGCGGTGAAGCCTCTTGCCTCCAGGCTGCCATCACCGGGTCGAACACCATCGAGGGCTACGCCGGCACCGTCGATGATGTCAAGGATCTGAAGACCGGCGAGGAGCCGCTGAAAACGGCGGAGCGCACTCGCGTGGAGCTCGAGGGCTACCAGCGGGCGATGACCTACATCCAAGCCCTCGCTGACGCCGGGAATGGCTTCCGCGCTGACGCCGGTCTGCTCAACGGGCTGCACTGCATGATGCAGGCCCATCATCTCGGCATGCGGCCCGGCCGCAGGCGCGACGGGCCGGTCCGTGTCACCAGCCCCGACGATCCGCTGGTTACCTGAGTACACCGGCCCCGGCCTGCGATTACGTTCCGGCGCTGATGGAGGAGCTAGGAGCTGATCGACTGGCTCAACGCCGACGACCTGGCCGCCCCGGTCCCTGCGCGGGCCTTCACGGCGCATCTGAACCCGGTGAACGTCCCGTGGAAGGATGGCACGGGCGCATGTCCCGCGCCGTGTCCACGCTCGTTTTCGCCCGGAAGTCCCAGAGCCTGCTGCCTCCGGAGTTCTCCTCCACAGAGGAACGACTGGGCAAGGCATAGAACACCTACGCCTACCACCGCGTCCTGCAGCAGGTCGGCGGCCAGCGCCGGCCCGCCGCGCGTGATATCCACCCGTGGGTCAGCTTCTGCCCGGAGGCCCATCACCGCCAGGCCCCGCAGGCCCAGCGCCGTACGATCTGCTCTCCCGCGCCTGGATCCACCTCGGCGAGACCACGAAGCGTGACGGACTGGACGAACGGGTGGTCTACACACCACTGCAGGCCTTCTGATGCTCGAAGGTGCGTCGGACTGGCTACCAGGCCGATGCGGATCTGTCCGAGCAGCAGGCCATCCACGACATCCGTGAGCTGGTCCGGCTTGGCTGGCTGGAGGCCCAGGGCCAGGCTCGTTTTCACTACTACACCCCCGGCCTGCATAGGGCGCCCGCCCAGGAGGCGATCCGGCAGGCCGCTGAGCCCTGCGCCGCCCCCTGCGCCGCCAGGGCCTGGCCAGCAAGGGGCTCGATGAGAACGTCCTCCCGCTGAACCTCTCTCGATTTAAGGAGTCCCCGCGAGCTGGAGAGCTCGCATGGGGCAGACTCGGAGGTGACGGAAGGGGCACACCGATGCGCGCACAACCCGTGCACTACGGCGACAGCGGGGCGCCGTCGATCCCGCGGACCCAGAACGGCGTGGCAGAGGCGCTGCCGCCGGCGGACCGGATGGAGTTCTACCGGGAGATGGGGCAGGCGGACGAGCACGAGCTGCTGGGCGTACTGCGCCGGTGGTGGATGCGGGCCATGATGTACGCCGACCCGCTTGCGGAGCCTGTTCGTACCGCCATCGAGACCGGGACGGCCCCCGGACGTCCGGCGGCCGCGGTGCTGCATGAGGCCCAGGCGGCACGCGAGGCTGATAGCCGGTGAGCGATGAGCACCACGAGCGGGAGGACGGCGGCGAGGACGAGGAAGACCGCATCCAGCTCTCGTCCGCCACTTTTCCGCTGCTTGCCCCCGAGGTATCCGCCTCGGTGTTCTCCGCCGTGATGAACCTGATGGTCGAGCTGCGCGAGCACCCGGTTCCTCCGCTCGCGCACCCGGTGCCTGGGCGGCCGGGCTGGTTCTCGGTACCGCTCGCCCGGGACATCGGCCTCGCTGAGTACCACGTACGCGAAGGCGAGCCGGGCGACGACGGACCACGCATCTACATCGCTCGCATCGTGATCTCAGACGACTGGCCCGACCTCTGACCAGGCTGCGACGGTAACCCTATGGGCCTGCCACCGTGGCCCATGGTGGAGGACAGTGAATGGGGCCCCGGCATTGATGCTGTTGGCGAGCGAACACCGCACAGCGGCCGCCACCGCTCAGGCCCATCCCGCTGCTCTCGACGTCGTCGGCCTGCTGCTGGTCGGTCCCCGCGCTCACCCGTTCGACGAACTTCGGCGGCGGCCCTTGCACGGCCCCGGCCGTCGTCGGCAGGGCCGCCAGGCAGGCCCGCAATTCACGGCGGCCGCTGGCGTGCCCTGTTTCCTCTTCCGTCTCCGCCGGCGCTCCATGATTTCCCATCGTGCCGTTCGGGTCCCGGACTGCAGCCACCCCCCATCGACGCCCGGGGTGACCAGGGACGGACTGCCTCTGCCGCGGTTACACCAGTTGCCGGATGCCGTACTGGACGGCGAGCTCCGCCGTACGGCACGCGTCGGCGTGCTCCATAGGGAGCGCCAGGGCACGAACGAGGGCTTGGACGCTGTCCGCGCTCGTGGTGCCTGCGGCGGCCGCTGCAGGTGAGGCCGACGGCCGTGCTCCAAGGTCAGGCCAGCCGCTTGCTCGACGAGAGTGGTGTCGATCCGGTGCCGGCGGCCATACCGGACTCCGCGGCGGCTGACTGGCTCCGGCGACACGGGCATGCGAACATCTGTGCTGACGTTGGATAGGTGCAACGAGGAGACGGCGGATGCGGCTGTTCGCGGGGCCCTGGGGCGAGCTTCGTGTGTTCGCGGACGAGGCTCTTCCGCCGACCGTGGCTGGCATCGCGGAGGTTCCCGCGCGGTTCGGCGGCAGGTTCAGGCCGGCACTACTGCGTTTCCCCCTGCGGCGGGCGTGGCCGGAGGTTCCGTACGTAGCGGTGTGGCCCAACGAAGGTACCCTGCCTGACCTGGCTGAGGACGCCGTGGAAGCGCCGGACGATCTGGCGGGCGTGGTGCTTGCCGAGCTCCTGCGGCACAAGTGCTTTGTCTGCGATGCTAGGTTCGAGGTGCTCCACTTTGAGGTGGCGATCCCTGTCCTGGGATGCAACCTCGCTCGGCACCGCATCGTGAGCGGGTGCCCGGCCTGCGGCAGCGACTTCGCAAGGTCCCGGATCGACGGCCTCGCCCTGCTACAGCTGTCTTGAAGAACACCACCGGGTTCGGGGGACGTTCCTCGATACCGTTGCGGGCTGCCCGCATGCAGGAAGCCAGTTTTAGTCTGCTCCTCGCGCACGCGGGGATGGCCCCGCGCTACGGGCCCTCCATATCGACCCGACGGCTGTTTCCCGGGTGTGTGGGGATGGCCTCGAACTGGTGGGTGGGGTGGATGCCGCAGGTGTCGGCTGTTGCCTCCCAGAGATCAGCCAGTAAGTGGCTGTGTCTGCGATGTTGGGCTGGCTGTGCTGCTGCCTGTCGTTTTCCATGACAATCGGGGTGGGAATGTTTCGTATGTCCGAATCGGTGAAAGTGCTCAAAAACTGCTTTGGCTGGCTGTAAAGGTGCAGGTCGCGGAGTCTGCTCCCCGCACGCGCGGGGATGGTCCGTACTACGAGATCGCTGCGCTGGACCTGCTGGCGGGTCCGACTCGGGCGTGTGAGACGCTGCCCGCCGCCCGGCGCCGCAGTGCCAATACCGAGAAGAGGGTGGCCCGGTGAGTGACTTCGACGCGATCGATTCCCTCCTCGCCGCTGTCGGTCCGGAAGCCGATCTTCCCTCGGCCCAGGTCCGCCAGGAGCTGCGGGAGCGGGCCCGGCTGTCCAAGGCCCAGGTCGCCCGGGCCCTCGGCGTGAGCCCGTCCACGGTGACCGGGTGGGAGAGCGGCCGGGGACCCGGCCGGCGAGACCCAGACCAAGTACGCCTACCTCCTGGACGGACTGGCCGCCAAGTTCGCCGCCGACACCGCCCAGGTCACGCCGTCTGCCGCCGAGCCGACCGCGGCACAGACCCCTGCCGCAGCCGAGACGCCTTCGGCTTCACCAGCGCCCGAAGCAGCCGGTGAGGGTGATGAGGTGGAGGCTCTCGCGGTGCCTGAGCCGTGTGTGCTGTGCGGGCATCCGGCCGGGACCCGGGTGGCGGGGTTCGCCCAGCACCTGGACCCTGCCGACTGCCAGCCCGCCGGTGCCGTGCCGCCCGCCCAGCCCGCTGCGACGCCTGCCTCGCCCGAGACCGCTCCGGCTGGGAAGCCGACAACGCCCACACCGCGTACGACGCGTCCTTCCGAGCGTTCCCAGGGGCCAGCCCGGCGTGCGTTCCAGGAGCCGTCCGGTCCGGTCGATCTGATCGGTCAGGCGGTCCAGGCCGCGCTCGCCGAGCACCACGGTGACGTCGAGGCAGCGACGGCCGCTCTGCTGAAGCGGGCGATCCCGGACGCGATGCGCTTGCTGGACGAGACTCGTAAGGGTGCCCGCTACGACGTGATTGCCCACCCTTGGATTCCCGACATCCTCAAGAAGCAGACCTCTCGCGGCGCGGATCAGATCTGGGAGGCCCGCCCGAAGTGGACCCGGGCCGAGCTGCCTCCCGGGAAGCATGAGGTGACGGCGCTCGACATCAACGGCGCCTACCTCTCCGCCCTCAAAACCCACCTCCCCCTCGGCCGGCTCGAGCACTCCGCAGGCCTCCCTCACGACCGCCGCCGCGCTGGCGTCCACCTCATCACCCCACCCGTATGGGAGCACGAGGATGTGCTGCCGAACCCGATCGGTCAGCGCGACGAGCCGGGGCCGCTGTGGGTCACCGAGCCGACCCTGCGCCTCCTGCTGCGCCTGTCCGGTCCGAAGTACGGCCTGTGCACGCCCCCCGAGATCCACGAGTCCTACACCTCCGGGGCGACGGAGAACCTGCTGGAGAAGTTCCGCATCGCCCTGAAGGACGCCCGCGACGCGGCGATCGCTGCCGGTGACGAGGTCACCTTGGAGTACGTGAAGGCGATGTACTCGAAGTTCGTCTCCACAATGGGTGAGTCGAATTACAACCGGGAGCTGTACCGTCCGGACTGGATGCACATCATCCGCTCGCAGGCATTCGCGAACCTTTGGCTGAAGGCGCTCAAGGCCCATGACGAGGGCCTGACCGTCGTCCGGGCGATGGGCACCGACGAACTCCACGTCATCGGGGACTGGCGTGGTGTCTTCCTTGAAGGCAGGGGCGTTACTGAGGTGAAGGTCAAGGACATCTACACCGCTGGGACCGACACCGTCGAGCACGTCGGAACGGAAGGGGAGGAGGGGTAGTGCCGGAGAAGAACATCGACTTCGGGAAGTTCGGGGCCCGGGGCATCAAGGGCAGCGACGCGGTCGCGCGCAAGCTCGACGAGCTCGCGGGAGGCATCGCCACCCCGGTGTCCGTCAAGCGCGGCTGGATAGCGCGTCTGCACTACCTGACGAAGTCGGGTAAGAGCCGCCAGGCCGCGAAGGAGGCCGGGCTGACGGTCACCGACCGGACACTGAAGGCGTGGCTGGAGGGCAAGCAGTCGCCGTCGAAGACGAACCTGGCCAGGATCGACACCGCCTACCGGGCGGTGCGCCGTCAGAACGTGGCCCGTCACCTTCTCAAGCGGCTGAACCGGGAGGGGCGCGGGACCCGGGTGGAGATCCACCCGCTGGATCAGTCGCAGGTCGCCCGGCCGTTGCAGCGGGTGGTGGAGTACCGGACGATGAACGTGCGCCGCTGGGACCGCATCGTCGGTTCCTGGGCGGCCGGCGATCATCAGGGCCTCGACGCTGCCTGGGATGACACGATCGTCGACCTGGGTTCCCAGTGGGGGCAGTACGAGTACGTCACCAATATTGGCTTCGCCGCGTAGTAGCTGATGCCAGGCGGGGATGCCACGGGCGTCCCCGCCTTCACCTTGGGTAGCCGTCGGCGAATTGAGGTGGTGGACGGTGATGCGGGCGTCGATGAACTGTCCTGCAGGGGCGTTCCGCATGAGGTGGTTCTTGGCTTTTTGATCGCCGGCGGGGATTCCGGCGAGTCCGATCTTCCCGACGTACATCACGCTCCAGCCGTATCGCTCCACCTCAGCGGTCCATTGGGGCGAGGGAGCGATCGTGCCGGTGTAGAACAGCCTCCCCTCAGGTTCACGACGGTCAGCTGCGCGATGCGGTCCGGCGGGAGTGCTGTAGGTAGCCAGCCACCGATCCGCGTGCGCGGGTGCCTGCCGCATCCGGCCGAAGGAGGAGAAGCCGCGGGCAAGGACGTGGCTGCCCCGCGCTACGCCCTGCGGATCACGCGATGGTCTGTTCGTTCGCCCACTGCCGGGCCGCGGCGAGGTCCGGGGCGGTCCCGGCGGGGACGTAGGTGAAGCCGTCCCACTGCTCCAAGGCCCTGGGCTGGTCGGGGCGGAGGTGGCCGGCGCCGCCGTGCAGCGGCCGGTGGCGCCGGTAGATGCCCAGCGGTGGGCGGCGGCGTTTGTTGTACGCCGTGAGCGGGTCGCCCGGATCAGCGCGGGGGACGGCGCGGGGCGGCTGGTTCGGCGGCCCGGACCGGGAGTGCTTGCCCATGAAAGCGATGCTCTCAGGCCGCGACTGTTGTCGGGTGGACTGCCGCGAGATCCGCCGCCCGGGTACGGACTTCCTCCACCGTGGCGGTGCGGTACGGGCGGCCGCCAGCAGGGTGTTCAGGCGGGAGGCAACGAGGGCGGAGCCGACGCGGGCGGCATCGGTCAGGGCTTGCTGGGCTGCGGCGGCGCCCTGCTCGGCGTCGCCTTCGTCGAACAGGGCGGCGGCCAGCCCGATCCGGTCCGTGACTTTCACCCGCTCGAAGCCGGGCTTGCGCAGGGTAAAGGCGTCGGTGACGTAGCGGCTCGCGGCCCTGGGGCGGTGTCCGGCCGCGGCGAGGTCGCGGGCTGCCACAGCGCGGGCGCCAGCGTGCTCGGCTGCGCCGAAGTACGCCACCCACTGCGGCACGTCGCCCAAGGGTCGGCCGGCATGTGGCTGTGTCTGGGCTGGCTGTGCTGTCCGTCGGATCTTCGTAGCAAGCGGGGGCAGGAATGTCCTGTATGTCCGAGTCGGTGAAAGTGTGCAGAAACAGCTTCGCCTGGCTGTAAAAGCGCAGGTCACGGAGTCTGCTCCCCGCGCACGCGGGGGTGGCCCCGACGGTCACCAGAAGAACGCTGGGATCGGAGCCTGCTCCCCGCACGCGCGGGGATGACCCCTCTCCGGGCTCGGGCTCGCGGTTCCAGTCGTCCTGCTCCCCGTGCTTCGGGGATGGACCCCGCCGGACGGGCCACCTGACGGCGACGGTGCACTGTTCCCTGCGCACGGGGGGATGGTCCCGGCACCCCCGTCTTCAACGCGGCCCGGCACTTCTGCTCCCCGCGCAGGCAGGGATGAACCCCCGTTCGGCGAGTGGATTGAGATCGACCTCAACTGCTCCCCGCACGCGGGGATGGACCCGGTGACGCGTCGGTGCCGGTGGCTGGCCAGAGCTGCTCCCCGCGCATGGGGGCGGGGATGGCCCCGAAGGTGAGGACTCCGCGGGTTTCCGCTGGGCCTGTTCCCCGCATGCGCGGGGATGGTCCCGCGGTGGCTCAGCTCCTGGGCGGCAGCGCGGACTGCTCCGCGTGCACGGGGGGATGGTCCGATCGCGGGGATCGAGCATGTCAAGGCCGGCTGTTCCCTGCGTGTGCGGGGATGGCCCTGCCCTCAATGACGGCTGGCGATGCGTCGCTATCGGGTGTGCGGGGTGCCTGTGGAGCCGGGCGGGGGATGTCACTGCTTGGTCATCTGGGGGTTGCTGCAGTGCACGTGTCGGTATGTGACGGCGGGGGCGGCTGAGGCGTGCTCGGCTGTGGAGCGGCGGCAGGGTTCGAGCGGCTTGATCTTCTTCCGGCAGGCGGGACACGTCTCCCCGCCCGGCGCGTAAGTGACGTACTCCCACTGACGTGCGTCGGCGTCCGCCGTCTGTGTGCGACTGCCCATCTCGTCATCCCCTTATGTGGTCCGAAGGAATCACCACGCTAGGAATAGCGGAGTCTCAACCCCCAGCCGATTGCACATGATTGCAAAGCGATCATCCGAGGTCCGCGATAGCCGCTGCGATCATCTTGCGGGCCTTCTGCCCATAGACCGCCATGTCGGCCAGCGTCGCGAAGGTCTCGGCGTACGTCGCAATCTCGCTGGGTTGTGTGATCGTGAGGTAGCCGGACACCAGCTCGACATTGACTTGGGCATTGTCGTAGATCCAGAAGTTCTCGACCGGTAGTTGTCGGCGCTGCTGGGCCACGGGGACCACGCCGAGGCTGACGTTCGGCAGACGGCTCACGCTGAGCAGATGTTCTAGCTGCGCCCCTTGCGTCTCCCCGGAGCTGAGCGTGTTCCTGAGTGCGGGCTCTTCGATCAAGAACGCGAAAAGGCGTTGTCCCTCGCGCATCACCCGCTGCCGCTCCATACGCGTTGCCACGGCATCGGCCACGTCATCAACCGGCACTCGTTGCTTCTGGATCGTCCGAAGCACGTCCTCGGTGTACTGGTAGGTCTGGAGGAGTCCGGGAAGCGCCCAAGAGCAGTACGAACGGAACCGGCGCGTGCGTTGGTACAGCGGGAGGCGTTCCACCTGGGACCGTCGCAGCCCCGCACGCTCCAGCCGGCGCCACGACAGCCATGTGCCCTCAACGGCCCGCAGGGAGGCGATCAGGTCGTCTGCCTGATCCTCAGCGTCGCACGCCTGACACCAAGCGCGAATGTCATCGGCGCTGGGCTGTGTCTTCGCGGTCGAGATCCGGGAGACCTTGGACGGGTGCCAGCCGCACAGCGCGGCAAGGTCTTTGCCGTCCATCCCGGCGTCCTTGACCAACTCGCGAAGGCGGTCGGCAAGGACTTGCCGGGCTTGCTGGACGCTTGATGATCCTGATACCGACATGGCGCGCTAGACCGGCTTGTACTCCTCGTGGGGCGTGGCCCGCTTCCAGACCGCCTCAAAAGCTTCCGTGCACCACGCTGCGAGCGCGCCGTCAGTGACATACTCACGCTCCATGAGTACGCCATCCCCGCTGAAGTGGTGGAGCAGCACCAGCTCGCCGTCGAAGACCCAGAAGTCGACGGCAGGGACGGCCAGATCCTTGGCATGGCGCCGGGGGAGCCAGCGGACCTGTTCGCCGGCGGCGACGTTGGTCACGGCGTAGGCGTACTCCCAGCGCACGTACTCACTCAGCGGCTCGGAGACGACGCGGGCACGGCGGACGGTCACGCCTCGGGACACGGCAGCGTGTACGGCATCGTGCCAGCCCTCCCACCAGTCCGCCCGGTTGTCCGGCGTGAACTCGCGGCGGCCTTCTCGCCATGCGAGGAAGTCCGGGTCCTCACTGTGGTAGTGGTCGCGGACTTCCAGGTGGATCGCAGACCGCTGGGCCTGGGGCAAGGACTCACGTGCCGGGGGCTTCATCGGCGGCGTCTCCGTCCGGTCGGGGGATGTACTGAAGCATGACCTTCGGCAGCCGGATGACCGTCTCGTGATCCGGAACGTCCGTACCGTGACCGGGGATCGAGCCGATCTCCTTGCACGCCTTCAGCTCCTCCTCGGTGGCCCGATAGGACTGGATCAGCAGGTCTCCGCTGTCCTGGTCTACCCAGATCGTGGGCGAGTCGTCCTTACCGGTGTTCGGGATGATCCCAAGGAACCGCAGCTTCATTCCTACCCGCTCCCTGTGTCGACGGGATTGCGACCGATTGCATGACCATCACCCCGCCAGCCGAGCCCGTCAAGGGTGTTTGTTGGCCAGAGACTTGCGGAGCGGCGCCTCTTGCTTGGGGCTGGGTACGCGGCGAATGATCGACTTGGTGCGAGAGAAGCCCTCGGACGCGTACGCCGACGGGCCTGCCGGCCAGAGTGCTCCTTGCGGCGCGCGGGGATGGCCCTCCCAGGGGCATGCCTTGTAGTACTCATCGACTATTCCCCGTGCGCCTTGCTTTGCTCTGAAATCTTCTGTGTTCCTGTTATGTCTGGTTCGGTGGAAGTGCTTGAGAGCCGCTGAGGTAGCCGGTAGAAGTGCAGGTCAGGCTTTCCCTGCGCGCGTGGGGATGGTCCCAGCCACACCAACCTGGCTGACGCCCTCCAGCACTGCTCCCCGCACGCGCGGGGGCGGTCCCTCCTACGACTTCTACGAGATCTCGCCCGCAGAGCCGCTCCCCGCGTGTGGGGCTGAACCCTTCGAGCGCGTCGTGCCGACCTTCCGGCTTGCCTGCTCCCCGCACGCGCGGGGATGAACCCAGCTTCTTCTTCAGTGCCGTCAGATGGAGTTGCTGCTTCCCGTGCCCACGGGGATGGTCTCGAACTGGTGAGTGGGGTGGGTGTCGATTGTTGTCTCCCAGGGATCGGCCGGCATGTGGCGGTGTCTGGGATGCTGGGCTGGCTGTGCTGCTGTCTGTCGGTTCTTCATGGCAAGCGAGGGCGGGAATGTTCCGTATGTCTGAGTCGGTGGAAGTGCTCAGAAACGGCTTCGGCTGGCTGTGAAGGTGCAGGTCACGGAGCCTGCTCCCCGCGCACACGGGGATGACCCCAGGCCCTGACCTGCGAAAACTATCTATCCACACTGCTCCCCGCGCACGCGGGGATGACCCCGATTTCCAGCGCACGACCGAGCAGCCACTGGGCTGCTCCCCGCGCACGCGGGGATGACCCCCAGGCCCAGACCGAGCCCCAGGGTCACGACCCCTGCTCCTCGCATGCGGGGGATGGACCCGGCACCGACTCCGCGTCAGCCGCCCTGCGGCCGGCTCCCCCGCGTGTGGGGGAGGCCCTCCCGGTCGGAGTCAGATGAGCGCTGATGCAGGCTGTTTCCCGCGCGTGTGGGGTTGGCCCGGTCGTGCTGGGGCCGGTGTTCGCCGGCATAGCCTGTTTCCTGCGTGTGCGGGATGGTCTCTGCCTGGCTGGCTTCGTTTCGGGGGGTGGAAGGCTGGCACGGTCATGCCCCTGTGCGGGTGGCTGGGTGGGTCGTCTGGGGTGGTGTGGTGCGTCATAATCGGGGTATGGCTTCCATGCCCCCGTTCGATGCGGTGTCCGCGCTTGAGGTGCTGCGTGCCCGGTATGCCGGTCAGCTGCCCGCGAGTCTGGATGATCTGGCTGGTCCTGTGCGGGGCAGGGTTGATCTGCCGTTGCATGTGGTGTGGTCGGGGGTGCGGTCTTTCGACCTGGACCGGCCCCGGCTGCGGATGAGCCTGTACCGTACGGTCCTCGCCGAAGGACTGCGCCAGGACGTGGTCACTTACCTCAACCGTGACCTGTTGCTTGACCAGTGGCCGGTGCTGCGGACCCTGATCAGCCGCCCGCTTCGTGAGGTGTGGGAAGCCCGTTTCCCCGAACTCACCGACCGTGCTGCGGCTGCTGCATGAACCTGGACGATCTGCACCGCCGTCTGCTGGCCGACGTCCTTGCCATCGGCATGTCCTACCCCCTGGTCATCACCGGCGGCTACGCCGTCCAGGCCCACGGGCTGGTCGACCGCATCAGCCAGGACCTCGACGTGGCCACCGAGAATCCCGCTCCTATGGGCGAGATCGTCCGTACTCTCAGTGACGGCCTCATCCAGCGTGGCTGGGTCGTAGCCCAGGTGCGGTCGGATCCCCTGTCCGGACGCCTCATCGCCACCGACCCCTCCACCGGTGCCCAGTGCGAGGTCGACATTCTCAAGGAAGCGTTCTGGGCTCCGCCCCGCACGACGGAGTACGGCCCGGTCCTGGCACTCGACGATGTCATCGGTACCAAAGTCCGTGCCCTGGCCGATCGCGGTGCCGCCCGTGACCTCATCGACGTCCACGCCGCCTCCCGTCACCGCACCGTCGCCGACTTGGAAACCCTCGGCCGCCGCCACGCCCGCTTCGAATTCAGCCTCCAGGATCTGCGTGACCGCCTGGCCGGCGCCGACTGGCTGGACGACGAGGAATTCGCCGCTTACGGCTTCACCGAGGCCCAGACCGCTGAACTGCGCACCTGGGCGCTCGCATGGGCCACTGAGCTGGACGCCCGTCTGCACGTTGATGAAGAACCCGACGAACAGGCCTGACAGGCTGTCCCGCCGCCCTATGCAGAGGAGTTCCTTGGCATGGGGCGCACTGCTCCCCGCGTATGCGGGGATCCCCCCGGCCTTCGATGCCACGGAGGCGTTCACCGACTGCTCCCCGCGCACGTGGGGATGGACCCGGTGCAAGATCACAAGGCCGAACGCCCGCCGACTGCTCCCCGCGCTCGGGGGTGGCCCCATCGCGCAGATGGTGGCTCTCAAGGCAGTTGGCTGTTCCTCGGGCTCGCGGGGATGAACCCGAGAGGAAGAAGCCCGCGTGGCCGCTGCTGAACTGCTGCCTGCGCGTGCGGGGATGGTCCCAGGGCATGCTTGACGTTCTCGGCTCTGGTGATCTGTTCCTTGCGCGTGTGGGGATGGTTCCCGTTGGGGGAGAGTGAGGAAGTGTCTGGCTACTGAGGTTTCTGCTCGGGGTGATGACGGTGCTTGTGGTGGGTGCGTGAGAATTGGTCCGTGATCTACGACGACGGCCGCCTGCGGGGCATGTTGCGCGAGCTGGACGACCCGCAGGCCATCGATTCCCCGGGTGGCGACGCGAGACAAGCGGCTTCCTGCCTGTTCGAGCGGCTCGTCCGGCTGCTCGAAGAGCGGTTCCAGTGCTTCTGCGAAGTCGATCGTGAAGTGCAGGATGCCTCCTTCCACGGCGCTATCGTTCTGCCCTCCACGGCCGTGCAGAGCGGGGAACAGATGATTGTCCGCCTCAGCAATTTCGGCTCCTTGATCACGGCGGGTGCCGGCGGCCTCGCACGGGGTGGCGTCCAGGCTGTCGAGCGGCTGCGTGAGGAGGACCTGGACCAGATCGCAGCCATCTCGGCTGAACTCGGCTGCATCTATGTCCCCGGGCACGTGCTGAGAGAGCGGTACGACGGGGGGAACCTGGAGGACTGGCAGACCATGTGGTGGCACCGCTACTTCGACTACATGTGAACCACTTCGGCCGGGCAACCGTGTCCCCGCAGGCACAGTGCGGCAGATGCCACGGAAGTCTTCCCAGGGCTGATGGTTGCGGGAATGTTCTGTATGCCCGAGTCGGTGGAAGTGTTCAAAAGCGGCTTCGTCTGGCTGTAAAGGTGCAGGTCACGGAGTCTGCTCCCCGCGCACGCGGGGATGAACCATCTGAGGAGAATTCCTCCAGAACCTGACGCCTCTGCTCCCCGCGCACGCGGGGATGAACCCGACGCCGGCGAGCGGCGCGAACGCCTGCATGCCTGCTCCCCGCGCACGGGGGGTTGGCCCCGAGCCCGTTACCCTGGAACGTCTCCCGCCGCTCTGTTCCCCGCGTATGCGGGGATGGTTCCGGCGCCTGCCTCTCGGCCGTCTCAAGCGCGGCTGTTCCCCGTACGCGCGGGGATGGTCCCAGTGCGTTCGCCCGTGAGGCGTCCGAGTAGCGTGTGCGGGGGTGGTCTCCCGGGCCGGACGTGAGATGGCGGCCGGCGGCTGTGCACGCGCGGGGGATAGTCCCAAGGACGCCTACTCGGCCGTGGCCGTCACGGTCTGCTCCCCGCGCGTGCGGGGATGGCCCCGGCATCGGGACCGACACCTCACAGGTGAAGGACTGCTCCCCACGCACGCGGGGATGGACCTGGCTCCGCCTACCGGTACAAAGGTGACATCTCCTGCTCCTCGCGTGTGTGGGGATGGTTCCTGGGCACCAGATCACCCCCGGGAGCAGGCCGGCCTGCTCCCCGTGCGTGTGGGGCTGGGCCCGGGTGGTCCCGGGCCGCAGTGTTCATGGTGTCTTGTTCTGGGGCTGTCGTTCCCGGGTGGCTCCGGCCCTTTGCCTGGCACCATCGTTGTCCGGTACCTGGTCCAGCCCGGTATCAGCGGGTCGTCTTCCAGGTTGGAGATCGCCACGCCGTCGGGGCTGCCCGGCCGGGCCGTGATCCAGGTTCAGCTCCCGGGGCGGTCTCCGTCACCCGGTGTCCGGATCCCCACCGGGACTTCACCCGGACCAGGCCGCCGCACCGGCCCGCTGCCCGGGCAGTGAGATCGTCCACGGGCCCGTAAGGCGGCGGCTCCGTGAAGGGACGCGCCCCGTGATATCGGCTGCGATATCGTGAACCGCGTGAGTAGCCGACGCCTGGAGGGCCCGTGAGCACCAGTCAGCCGTGGACCATCGACAGCATCGCCCACGCCCTGCCCCACCCCGAGCTGCGCGCCACGTTCATGCGAGAAGCGTCCTTCACGGAGGTCGGGGAGCTGCCTGCGATCCTCGACCGGTGGGTGCGGTTCATTGAGGAGTTCGAAGCTGGCCGGGACCGTCTCGAGTATCTCCGGGCAGCGGTGCGCGAGAACGGCCGTCTCCCCGAGACCTATACGGCCGGTCTCGTCGACGTGAGCGAGGACGAGCTCCGCGCCGCCGCCGGCCACGGCAGCCGGGGTGCCGCGTGACCTACGGGCTCCACATCGACCCGAGCCTCCACGCCACCTACAAAAGCCTCCCTGACGGAGCACGACGCGACCTCGCCGTCTGCCTTCTCGACGCCCTCGCCGACCCCATCGGCGCCTCCACCCCCTACGGCATCTTCCGCACTATCGCCCACGGCCACACCGCCGGCGTCATTCTCATCGGCAACGACACCATCACCCTCGTCCAGATCAACTACGTCGGCTGAGAAGACACAACACCCCCCGCCCGGGATCAGGGCGGGAGCTTGAACGCTTCTGCCCAGCGCCAGGACCTGATCGCGACGACCCGGCCACCCGCATCCCGCAGCGCCGACGTGTCCCGGTCGTTGTTCCACACGTAAGCCCGTGACCCCCAGTACACGTCGGACGCCGTGTCCCGCCCCGTACTCGTTAGGCCCGCACGGACTTACCGGCTCCCAGCTTCAGGCGGAAGCGGCACGCGCACCGGCTGCTGTCCTCGACCGTGTCGACGCGCTGCTCCCCGCCTACGCGGGGATGGACCCCGCGCCTGTTCCGGGGTATACCGCCACGGTCGCTGCTCCCGGCGCACGCAGGGATGAGCCCCGCCCAAGAAGTCAGGCTCAAGCCGGTCACACCTGTTCCCCGCGCACGTGGGGATGGTCCCATCAACAAGCAGAAGAACCAGGAGCGCAAGCGCTGCTCCCCGCATGCGCGGGGATGGCCCCGACACGTCGACCGCCCGGGTCGTCGTCCACCCCTGCTCCCCGCACGCGCGGGGGATGACCCTGCGAGCCCGTCGGATTTCCAGCGGGTGAGTGAGCTGCTCCTCGCGCTCGCGGGGATGGTCCCGACGACAACGGCCAGGGCTTGGGCGAGCTGGGCTGTTCCCCGCGCACGCGGGGATGGAGCCACGCCGCGGTACCGCGCTGACTGGGTTTGAGACTGCTCTCCGCACGTGCGGGGATGGCCCCAGCCGCTCCAGGGTGGGCAGCACCTCCGAGAACTGCTCCCCGCACGCGCGGGGATGGCCCCTACCCCATCTCCACCAAACCGCTGCTCCTGTTCTGCTCCCCGCGCGTGTGGGGATGGTCCCACCGCGGTCGGCATCATCTTGCGGTTCTTTGCCTGCTTCCCGCGTACGCGGGAAGGGCCCCGCCCCCTCCAGCGCGCGGTCCAGGCTGTCCCCCTGCTCCCCGCGCGTGCGGGGATGGCCCCGGCCCCTCGCGGCTCGTAGACAGGGAGACCAGCTGTTCCCCGCACGTGGGGATGGTCCCTGGACCGCCACGGCCTGCGTGTCCACCCCCCCACCCTGCTTCCCTCGCACAACCTCACTCTCGGCCCGACCTTGGCCCTGTTCCCCGCGCGCGCGGGGATGGACCCGGGCCAGGGCTGTGGCAGAAGGTCGCCGCGCTGCTGTTCCCTGCACGCGTGGGGATGGTCCCGAACTGGCGGGCCGCGACTGTCCTTGGATGATCTGCTCCCCGCGCGCGGGGATGAACCCATCCGGGAAGGGCAGCGGGTCAAGGCCGGTGGCTGTTTCCCGTGCTCGCGAGGGTGGTCTCGCTGCGACGAGCCCGGACGCCAGCGCTGTCGGCTGCTCCCTGCCTGTCTGGGGACGGTCCCTACCGCCGGTCCTGACGTCGAGGAGTCCCGCCCTGCTCTCCGTACGCCCGGGGATGGGCCTGAGCACACCGCGCCCGCGACCCGGGCGCCCAACTGCTCCCGGTGTGTGCGGGGATAGACCAAACTGTCAAGGCGGCCTTTATTCCCTTTAAGGCTGCTTTCCGTGCGGTGCGGGATGATCCCATGTCTGCCACATTCATCGGGGGCGTCGTGGACTGTTCCCCATGCGTGTGGGGGTGGTGCCCTTCTTGTCCTGGTGCTGTTTCGCGCGGTGACCGTGCGGGAGGCGCGGAGGGGGGAGTCGCCGGGGGTGGGGGATGTGGGCCGTCTCGGGCCGTGCGTCCGCCGCTTCGTTACCGGGGTGGCGTTCCTGTATGGCGGGGTGTGACGCTGGTGTTCTTGAGGCAGGGGTCCGTTTGCAGGGGGGCATGGTGGAGGGGCAGGAGACAGGTTTTTCTGTGGGGCGGGATGTGCTGGGCGATGACCCGGTGGTCAGGGACTGTCTCGTGGAGGGCGTGGGTTTTCGTGTGACTGAACTCGTCTGTCATGAGGATCGGAGGTCCTTTCGGCCGACCATCGTGAGGGGCGTTCCGGATACCCCTGTTCTGCTGGTGCTTTTTGTTCGGTCGGGCGGGTTTCTTTTGAGAGCCGGTGGGCGTGAGGAGTTCATCGATCCGGCCATGGGTTTTGTGATCTGCCAGGGGGACGAGGCGGCTGTTTCGCATCCGGTCCGCACTTGTGACGTCAGTACTCTGCTGGAGATCGGTCAAGGTGTCCATGACAGTGTTTCGGCCCCGCGAGCGCCGCAGGGCATGCCGGTTGCTGCCGGGCTCGATCTTGCGCACCGGAGTCTGGTGGCCGCCTGTCGTGCAGGGGTTGACCCGTCTGAAGCGTTGGAACGTGTATGCGATCTGTTGGCCAGGCTGTCCGGCGGACCGTTTCCTGATGCGTCCGGGCGGCGCGCGTCCACTGTCCTGGCCCATCGCAGGATTGTTCATCAAATCCGTGCGGCTTTGATCGAAGGGCCACTGACTATGGGGCTGGAAGAGTTGAGCCGTCAGGTGGGTTGCTCGCCGTTCCATGTGAGCAGGATCTTCCGGTGGGTCACCGGGCAGACGCTTACTGGTTACCGCAATCTACTGAGAGTGCGTGCTGTGGCTGAGGAGATCGCGGAAGGACAGCCTTTACGTGTCCTGGCGGCGAAGTACGGCTTTGCTGACCAGGCGCATATGACGAGAGTGTTCCGCCGGCATGCCGGAGCAGTCCCCAGCTCCGTGCGGGACTTGCTGCAGCCGGCCGGGGCAGTGCACAGGAACTGAGCAAGAATCTTCTACGCTCCCGCCTGTCATCTCCCCGAAGCTCGTCACAGGACGTGCTCAGGACAGCTGAGCGCGCAGGCCGGTGCCGGAAGGCACCACCTCCACCTGTGGGGAGAGGAGAAACGGATCATGTCGCAAGCAGAGCCGTGTGGCGCGAAGGACCGGTCGTGGGGCGCCAGGCTGAAGCTCGGACTGGCCGGGGCACCGGTGGCTACAGCGCTCGTACTTGCGGGAGCCGCGCCCGCTTCGGCCCAGCAGCCCGATCAGCAGGGTCACCCTTCGGCCGCTGCTGCCCGCACATCGCCCCTTCAGAGCGTTGCTTTCGGGTCTTCCGGTACGAGAGTTGCACCAAACGGCCGGTGTGGGGCGTATCTGGACGGGTGGTACCGGGTCTATACGCACTGCACCAACGATGGCAGTTCCGTCCAGGTACTGGCCCGCTACGTCTTCCACAAAAACCGGATCTGGTGCATAGGAGCCAACCAGACCTGGCGGATCTCCGTTGAGAGCAGTTATTCCTTCGAGTGGAACGGTCAGACCTGCAGCAACCCGGGTACTTGGTGGTACGAGTCCCCGTGATCGTCGCAGACGCAGGAAATCGCCCAAGCCCCGGTGACATCACCACTGCGGTAGCCGAGGGCCCGGGACCCAGGGGTGCCGCCTGCCTACCCGCCAGAGACTCCGCCGTCACCAAAGCGATCGGGGACCTGCTCCCGCTCAGCAGGGACGGCCCCGAGCTGCCCCGCCGTTCCGGCAGACGCTTCCCGTTCCCCGCGCGTGCGGGGACGGACCCGGCACCCGGCGGTGCCGAGCAGCCCGCTTCCCGCGCATGCGGGGATGGACCCGGGTCCTCCACCACGGTCATCGTTGCGAACGGCTGCTCCTCGTGCTCGCGGGGATGACCCCGTCACGGATGCGAACCGGCTGCCGATCAGTGCCTACTTCCCGCGTGTGCGGGGATGGTCCCGCCGCCTACCCGGGCATGCGCGAGATCCTCGACTGCTCCCCGCTTACGCGGGGATGAACCCCAGCACGAAATCGGGGAAAACCGCGTCGATGCCTGCTCCCCGCGCACGCGGGGATGGACCCGTGACCTGTCTCGGGGAAGGGCAGCAGCTTCACTGCTCCCCGCGCATGCGGGGATGGTCCCGATCGAACGCAACATCCTCGAACCGCTGCAAGCTGCTCCCCGCGCGTGCGGGGTGACCCCGGGCACGGCATCCTCTTCCTCGACCCGCGCGGCTGTTCCCCGCGCCCGCCTCGCTGTTCCCCGCGTACGCGGGGATGGGCTCGCTGCCTCAACAGCGCTGAGTTCAGTGCCGTACTGCTCCTTGCGGACGCGGGGATGGCCCCACGTCCCCGGCATGACGAACAGCGGTGCCCCTGCTCCCCGCGCCCCTAGAATCCGCCTCACCCCGGGGGCCCCGGCAGATCTGCTTCCCGGGCGTGCGGGGATGGTCTCTGTGCCGGAGTCTCGCCCTCGAACTGGTGGGTGGGGCGGGTGTTGAAGGTGTTTGTTTGTGCTATTCGGGGTGGGGCCAGCGTAGTACCGCAGGGTTCGGCATGGCGGATTCTTCCCCGCCGGCCATGGCTCTGGGGCAGAGTGAGGGGCGTGCGACCGGGCGGGACGTGCTCGATGGGGAGGGACGCCATGGCTTTACGGTTCGTCGGTAAAGATCCCGAGTCCGGAGATCACAGATCACCCGCTGTGTGGGTGGACGAGGAGACGAGGGATCTGGTCGTGCAGGGGTGGACGGCGGACGGGGAGACCGTGAGTGCGAGCTCGCGGGATGTTCCGGTCCCTGGCCACGAGTCGGTGATCAGGGTTCCGAAGCGGATGATCCCGCTTCTTCGGGAGGCGCTCCGTGTCGCAGAGTCTGGCTGACTTCTCCGGCCTCATAAGGTCGGTCCGGGAGTCGGCCGTGCATCTGGAGATGCGGGACGGTTACGGCGTCGACAACGAGATCGAGGGCTTCGCCGCGTGGAAGGCGGGTCACCGGCTGGACCCGGACGACCGGGCGTCCTGGTGGCGGCCCTGGCTCGGCCTCGTGCAGGAGGTGACGGCGAAGGGAGTGCTGATCCGGCGGGCCCGGATCGTGTCCGAGCCGGTCAGCGATTACATTGCCTTCGAGCACTCGGGCACGTTCACCAATGTCACGGCCGGGGAGCAGATTCGTTGGCTGCCGCGTCGCGCCGCGTCCGGCCTGCTCTTGCCAGGTAACGACTTCTGGCTGTTCGACGGTCGGCTCGTCCAGTTCAACATCTTCGACGGCATCGGCCGGTGGGTGCACACGGACCAGACGGAAGATCCTGTCGTCGCCGCAGGGTGTGCGGCAGCGTTTGAAGCCGTGTGGGAGCGCGCGATCCCCCACGAGAAGTACGTCGTCTGATCCCTGGACGGCCAGCTCATGCCTACCTCACCGCTCTCCAGCGCCCAAGCCGCACGCAAGGCCGTCGCCACCCGCCTGCAAGGGCTGATGAAGGACGCCGGGCTCTCAGGGCATGAGCTGGCCATCCGGTGCGGCTGGCACCGAGCCAAGTCGTCCCGCATCGCACGCGGAATCACGCCCCCCTCTGACGCCGATATCCGTGCGTGGTGCATAGCCTGCGGCGCCGAAGACCAGGCGGCGGACATCATCGCCGCTTCGCGGAACGCCGAGTCCATGTATGTCGAGTGGAAACAGATCCACAAAGACGGCATGCGACGGGTTCACGAGAAGACCGTGCCGCTCTACCAACGGACCCGCGCCTTTCGCGTCTACGCCTCGAACGTGATGCCGGGCATGCTCCAGACCGCCGGATACGCCACGGGGCTTCTCAAGACGATCACGGCCTTCCAAGGGACTCCGGACGACGTGGCCGACGCGGTGAAGGCGAGACTCGACCGGTCGCGGGTCGTCCGGGAGGGGGATCACCGGTTCGCCCTGCTCCTCGAAGAGACAGTTCTCTACTACCGGGTGTGCGATGACGAGGCCATGGGCGAGCAGCTTGAGCATCTGCTGACTGTCATGAAGCGGCCGAACGTCTCGCTTGGCATCATCCCCAGACGAGCGTCTCGGACAGTGTGGCCTCTTGAAGCCTTCTACGCGTTCGATGACCAGCAGGTGGCCGTCGAGACGCTCACCGCCGAGATCAACCTGACCGCCCCTGGGGAGATCCGCACGTACCTGCGCGCCTTCACTGAGCTGTCCCAGTCGGCTGTACGAGGGGAGCCAGCTCGCGACCTCATTCGTGAGGCTCTCGCCGCCCTGGGGTGATTCCGTGCAACGGGGTGCAACAAGGTGGAGCCGCGCACAGTCCCGTCTCTAGCGTCGTCCGCACACCAGCTACGCGGAGGCGGCGACATGGCAACGGCGAAGGAGAAGGCCCCGGAGCGCGACCCTGACGCATGGGAGTACGTGACGTATGCCCCGGCGGGGCACCGCTGTTCCGTCTGTAAGCGCGCGGTGAAGCCGACGGAGCCCGTCCGTCGTGGCATGGTCGAGCGCTCTTCGGGCCCGCCTGTGACCGTCTACCGTCACGCCAACGAGTGTCCCGGGCGGTGACGGCGTGATGGAGATGCGGACGTGGAGAGACGGCCGTACACGGGCCTCTGACGCCACCGAAGCGATGCGGGCGGCCTTGTCCGCCCTCGGTCTTCCCAAGTCCGTGTGGAGCGGCATGCGCCCGACGGTGACGCACACCGGCCGTCCTTACGTGCATCTCGGGATGCTCCCGGCTGACGCTGTCGAGCGGATCGCGGAGGCGCTGGGGACGCCCTCGGCTCCCTGAGTGTGCACAGGTTCCTGTCACTGGCGTCTCCCCGGCGGAGTGACAGGTAAGCCCCCGACCGGACAAGGCTTGGACAGGGACAGGACGTGTCCCGTCTGGGCTGACGTGCTCAGGTTCTCTCCCCCGGTCCGCCCCTTGGCTGGGGTGCCGCCCTGGGCGGTGAGGGCATCGGTTCCGGACCCAGGGAAGCCGGAGCACCCACCTCCAGAACCTGCGCCCGACACGGGCGGAATCTGCATCCCGGTCTGCGCCGTGTTCGGCTCCGGCTGCGACGACGTCCGGGAGTGCGACCCGGTCGACCTCGTTTACCCGCACGTTTCCGCCGATGCCGACAGCCTGGCCGCCGCTGCTATCGCCGAGGCCGGGCAGCTGTGGCTATTTCCACCAGCCGCGGCTGCTGAGCTTCATGGAGAGGAGCAGGTCACGCACTCTGCTTCCCGTGCGCGCGGGGACGGTCCCTACCCGTCACCCCGCACTGAATACGGTGAGACCTGTTTCCCGTGCGTGCGGGATGGACCCAGCTCAAGGCCCTGCCCAACGCGGGCGAACGGCTGTTCCCCGCACGCGTGGGGATGGATCCAATGTCCGGGTGGAAGGCGGGAAGCTGAAGCCTGCTCCCCGCGGACGCGGGATGGTCCCAACTGGGATCCTCGGAACGGGCGGGCCGATTTGTTGCTCCCCGGCGTGCGCGGGGGATGGTCCCTGTCTGGAGCCGTTCACTGATGAGGCGCTGTTCTGCTCCCTGCACGCGCGGCCGAAGTCGGTCGGCGAGCGGCTGTGTCTGGGATGCTGGGCTGGCTGTGCTGCTGTCTGTCGGTTCTTCATGACAGGCCAGAGGGTGGGAATATTCTGTATGTCCGAGTCGGTGAAAGTACTCAAAAACGGCTTCGTCCGGCTGTAAAGATGCAGGTCACGGAGTCTGCTCCCCGCGCACGCGGGGATGAACCCTCATACAGCAACAGCAGTGGACCACCTACGTCCTGCTCCCCGCGCACGCGGGGATGAACCCCACGGGGCTATCCAGGGCGCCACTCGTTCGGGGCTGCTCCTCGCACGCGCGGGGATGAACCCGGTCCGGATCTGCTTCGTGAGACCGCCGGCCGGCTGCTCCGCGCGCATGCGGGGATGGTCCCACCTGCGGCACGTGCGGCACCGGACAGCTCATCTGCTCCCCGCGCATGCGGGGATGGCCCGGACGTCTCCAAGCGGATTCTGCCGGAGGACCGCTGTTCCCCGCGCTCGCGGGGATGGACCGGGGCGAGCGAGACCAGTAGGACGCAAGGCAGGCTGCTTCTCACGCGCGGGGGGGGGGATGGCTCTCTGGGTATCGGTCGACGAGTCCGAGGCATCGTCTGCTGCTCGCGTGTTCGGGGATGGTCCCGTCAACGGCACCACGCAGATTGCCGAGGCTCTCTGCTCCCCGCGTACGCGGGAATGGACCCTGGGCTGAGGCACCGAACCTGATCGCAGCGCCCTGCTTCCCGCACGCGCGGGGATGGTCCCCTCTACACTGGCATGGACCCGATCCTGTCCTGCTACTCCCTGCGCACGCGGGGACACGTTGGATGGCCTCGAACTGGTGGGTGGGGTGGGTGTTGCAGGCGTCGGTTGTTGTTTCGCAGGCATCGGTCGGCATGTGGTTGTGTCTGGGATGCTGGGCTGGCTGTGCTGCTGATCGGCGGCTTTCCGTGACAGGCCGAGGGTGGGAATGCTCTGTATGTCTGAGTCGGTAGGAGTGTTCAAAAACGGCTTCGGCTGGTTGTAAAGGTGCAGGTCACGGAGTCTGCTCCCCGCGCACGCGGGGATGAACCCGTGCGCGTGGACAACATCGACAACATCATGTGCTGCTTCCCGCGCACGCGGGGGGGGGACCGGGAGTGGCGGGCCCAGCTTCCCTGGTCGGCGCTGTTCCCCGCACGCACGGGGATGGTCCCGACTGAGCTGGCGCGTGCCTGCTCACGGGTGACTGTTCCCTGCGCTCGCGGGGATGGCCCCTGCGAAGTGCTGTCTTCGATCTGTCCACTTCGTTGCTCCCCGCGCGTGCGGGGATGAACCCGTGGTCTCGAAAACCAACCTGGTCACCCCGGCCCGGCTGCTCCTCGGGCACGTGGGCATGACCCCCTTCCACGCCTGTTCGGTCTGGAAGATGTCCGCTGTTCCCCGTGCGTGCGGGGATGGCCCCACGCGGCGATCAGCGCGCCAGCCGACGTGACTGCTGCTCTCGCGCACGCTGGGATGATCCCGGCGGCTCGTTCATCTTCGAAGGGACCCTCGCCTGCTTCCCGCGCGTGCGGGGATGAACCTGATCGCGAGCGCAAGGGGGTTGGGGGTGCGCTCTGTTCCCCGCGCGGGGATGGTCCCTCGCGCTGGAGACTGAGAAGCGTCAGCTCCTGCTGCTTCCCGCATACGCGGGGATGGCTCCGCCGTGCCGGAGGTTCAGGAAGCCCTTAAAGCCTGATCCCCGCGTGCGGGGGTGGCCCCTGGATGGCAACCGAGGCGCCGGCTGGGATGACCTGCTTCCCGCGTGCGTGGGGATGGTCCCCGGAAGTACGAGTCCAAGCGGGTCAAGGCGCTCTGTTCCCCGCGTGGGGATGGTCCCGTGCCGTTCCGGCTGTTCCATCTGATGCTGACCTGCTGCCCGCGCGTGCGGGGATGGTCCCCTGGCTCCGGAGGGCACGACCGTCGCCCAGCCTGCTCCCTGCGTGTGCGGGATGGACCCGACAACGCGTCTGCCGACTACCAGGGCTGGCTCTGCTTCCCGCGTACTCGGGGATGGCCCCTACAACCTCGGCCACCGCGATGACGACGGTGACTGCTCCCCGCGCCTGCGGGGTTGGTCCCACGGCCATCGACGCGGGTGCTGGCCCGGTGTACTGCTCCCTGCACGTATGGGGATGGTCCCCCTTGGCAGACGAGGACGCTCTCTTCGGCCTTCTGTTCCCCGCGCACGCGGGGGTGGACCCGACCGCCAGGACACCCCAGGCCTGAATGTCAGATTCTCCGTATACGCGGGGATGGCCCCCACGGGCCCTCCACCTGGCCCCATCGCCGCACCTGTTCCCTGCACACGCGGGTATAGGTTGAAGGCGACCTGCTCCATGCTCTGTTCCCCGCGCACGTGGGGATGCCCCCGCCTGGATACGGTCAGCTTCACCGGTCGGTATCTGCTCCCTGCGTACGCGGGGATGGTCTCGGTGGAAGCATCGACCCGGCTGAGATCGCCAGTTGTTCTCCGCCCGCGAGGGATGGCCCCTTGCAGGGCGAGACTGGCGATGGCAGTGACGGCTGCCCCTGCGTGTGCGGGGACGGCCATGCGTGGAGGCTTCGGGGCACACGGGGGCATCCTTCTCCCCGCGCGTGCGGGGATGAACCCTTCGACCCCGCGAAGGGCCGGCGGGACATTGTCTGCTCCCCGCGCTCGCGGGGATGACCCCGGCGCCGCCGAAGGTCTCGCCGCGCAGCAGGCCTGTTCCCCGCGCGTGCGGGGATGCTCCTGGTGACCGTCTCCGACTGATGCGGTCACCGACTGCTCCCCGTAGGCGTGAGGATGGCCCCGGTTCCTGTGCTGTTGCCTGTCAGTTCTTCGTGACAAGCAGGGGTGGGAATGTTCTGTATGTCTGAGTCGGTGGAAGTGTTCAGAAACGGCCTCGTCTGGTTGTAAAGGTGCAGGTCACGGAGTCTGCTCCCCGTGCACGCGGGGATGGCCCCCGGCACCTCAAGTCCACGACCACGACCTGCTCCCCGCGCGCGCGGGGATGCCTCCCAGATCCGCCCGTACTTGATCAGGTCGATCGTGTGTTCCCCGTGTGTGCGGGGATGGACCCCCAAGTCATGATCACCGGCATCCCGGGCTCCTGCTCCCCGCGTGTGCGGGGATGGTCTCCCGGGCCGGACGTGAGATGGCGGCCGACGGCTGTGCACGCGCGGGGATGGTCCCATCAGCGTGCCGGGGGACTCGGGAGACTGTCCCTGTTCCCCGCGTACGCGGGGGTGGGCACCGCTTCATTGATCACTGAAGCGTTGTCGTTGATGGCGTGGGGTGGGTCGTGCTGGACCGTAGGGTCGTAGTCATGGGAGCAGACATCACGGTCCTGATAGTGGACTGGGTCGAACTGGAGAACATCCCCGCCCTTGAGCGTGAGGGTGTGCTCCTTGAGGCCGTGGACCCGGATGTTGATGACGGGGCGGTCGAGGAGGGCTGGGTCTGGCTGCCGCCTGCCCCTGAGGGGATTCCGGTGTGGTGCGCCCGGTACGAGTTCGCGGGCACCTCCCGGCCGGCCTTCGCGGTGCGCTGGACACGTTCCTCGCCGGGCTGGTGTGGGACCTGCCCGGCAGTGAGGGCGAACCGCGGGACGAAGGGGACGCCGAGCCGTGGTACGGCGCGGTGTGGGTTTACTGCCCGCCGCAGGACGTGCCGGTCCTGGCACGGGCGTGGGCCGAAGCCGGGCCTCGGCTCGAGGCGTTGCGCGAACCGTTCGGCCTCCACGCGGCTGCCCCGGGGAGGTGGGTCGGCAGGTTCGAGGAGTTCGCCGCGCTTCTTCAGGGCTGGGCGGAGGTCGTCGACGAAGCCCGCTGTCGCGGATGGGGGCTGATCGGGCTGCCGTTCTGAGCGGCTCCAGCCGTCGATGGCGGGCCTTCACCGGCTCCCGTGGTCCTGCTCAGGGGTACAGCGCGGGAACTCCCATTTCTTCGCCGGCTTCGGGGGAAGTCCGGACCTCTGAGACATGGCACGGGCCCACTATCCCGCGGGGTGTGGTGGTCAGCGCGCGCCGGGGGGATGTCCGGGGTATCGGGGAACCAGATTGTGCCGACGCGTACTGGCTTGAAGTTTTCCAGTGGCTCGGCGCTGTTGGCGTCCATCCGGAGGACCGGCTCAGCGGCGGGTGCGAAGGACCGTCACGACCTCGTCACCCCGGGCCTCGTGCAGCGAGCCGCCCGGGCCCTCCGTCCCCGTGCCCGCGGGGATGGCCCCGGTCCTTGGCAGTATCCCGATCAGGGACGGCCCTGTTCCCAGCGTGTGTGGGGATGGTCCTGGCCTTGGTTCCGTCTGGATGGTGGTCGTGAGGCAGTGTTCGCCGCGGTTCTGCCGGGGTCTGCGTCGATGCCTCAAAGGGTGGATGGGGACGGGGCGGTCGGATTCGAACCGACGTCCTCCGGGATGACATCGCGGCGCATTACCTCTGTGCTACGACCCCGTCCTTGCCGGTGATTGTAGTCTGTGAGTACTTCTCGCCGGACAGTGTCAGGCGGTGGGCTGTGCCCTCGGCGTTCGTCTTGGGTATGCGGGCTCTGGGGAGAAGGGTATGGCTCTTGTTCTCGCCCGCGTGGTTGGCCGCGTTATGCCGGGTTCGGTGGAAGTCTTGAGAATCGCCGGTGGAGCCGGTAGAAGTGCAGGTTACGCAGTCTGCTCCCCGCGCTCGCGGGGATGACCCCGACAACCAGGTCAAGGTCGCCATCCGCATCCTCTGTTCCCCGCACGTGCGGGATGGTCCCAGGGGCTTGGACTCCTGCAGCAGGGACGGGAGCTGCTTCCCGCGCGCGGGGATGGCCCCACCTCTGAAGACCGTGCGCCAGAGGTCACCGGCTGCTCCCTGCGCTCGCGGGGATGGCCCCAGCTCCCGGACGGTCGTCTACTCAACGAACCTGGTCGAGTCGATCAACGCACGACTGCGGAAAGCCGCCCGCAACCGCGGGCACTTCCCCTCCGAGCAGGCGGCGTTGAAGGTGCTCTACCTCGCCGTCCGCGAGCAGATCACCCCCGAAGCGCGCGACGTCAACCACGTCGCGGCACACTGGAAGAAAGCACTGAATCAGTTCTCACTCTTCTTCGAGGACCGGCTCAACGCCAAGTGAATCCCGAGGGCTTACACGAAGATCCGTACACGCCCTGAAGTGAATCTGAAGAGTTAGACGTCTGTCGTTTTATATTGCTTTTGCCGATGGGGGCTGCCCATGTTGTGCTTGCCGGATGCGCTGGGTGAACATGCGGGTGACAGAGTTCAGGACCTTGGGATCGGCTGCGGTGGTTGGGCCAACTGTGTTGATGACCACGTAGGCGAAAACGGAGTCCAGGCGGAGAGTGATCGAGGTGCTGCAATGCCGCCCGGCAGTGGTATCGATGCAGTCGGAGGCCGTGAATGCGGCATCGACGTCCGGGAACTGGGCGCGCCCCGCTTGGGCGCTTGCCATCTTGGACTTGCTCTCCGTGTACCTGCCGATGGCCTGAGCTCGGTTCCGGTAAGTCTGGAGACCGAATCCAACAGTGCCTTCGAGGTCGGTCGCAGCGTAGCCCAGGCGGCCGGCGGCTAGGCTGCCGCCGTCTTCGGGGTTGGCGCCATCGAGTCTGAGCGTGCCGGATTTCTTCCAGCCGGGAGGTACGTCGTCCGAGTCCGGTAACACCGCTCGTACTTGCTCCTTACCCAAGGCTCTAACGGCTTGCGACGAAGGCGTGTCGCCCTGGACGGAGCTGTGCTTTTCAGCGCTGGCTCCGGTCCCGCACCCAAACAGGGGTGAAATCGCACCAATCAAACATAGTGCGTGGACCGTCCTTCGAGCCCGCAACACGTTCCCCCTCTACGGCAAGCGACCAACATCGACGATCATATGGGTCTCCGAGTGATGCTCACACCCCGCAGTCGCAGGATCACCGCCGCTTGTCACGACAACGACTTCCGAGGCCGCACCGCACGTACTGAGTAGGCCGTCCTGTCGGCAGTATGAGCTCTGGGTGCTGCTCGCGACGGCCTGAGGGGTTGCTCTACGCTGGTGCGTTCACTGCTTCCCGCGCACGCGGGGATGGCCCTACACCGAAGCGTGTTGAGGGAGGCCGGTTGATCTTCCCTGCAGGCGCGGGGATGGACCCGGGTCACGGTGCCCCGGCTGCCGTAGTCGGAACTGTTCCTCGAGCACGCGGGGATAGGACCCACCACGCTCCAGCTCACCGGGGAGAACACCGAGCTGTTTCCCGTGTGTGCGGGGATGGCCCACCCGTCCAGAGGGCTGCGATCAGGAGGCGCGCTGCTCCCTGCACGCGTGGGTATGGCCCCCTCACCGTGCTCTCCGCCACCGGTCTCACCTCCTGCTTCCCGCGTACGCGGGGATGGACCCGGCGCTTTCCACCTCGACAGCGCCTGGCACCGCTGCTCCCTGCGTGTGTGGGGGTGGTCCCGGTCGTGGTGCTGTGCCCGTGCCGCCGGCGCTTTGCTTTCCGCGCGGGGGGTGGGCTTTTCAAGGCTTTCTGGCCTGGCTTCGCGGTGAATGGCTCTTCGTGTGTGTGGGGATGGCTCGTGGTGTCGTGGGTGGTGTTTTGCCTGATGGGGCTGGGGGTGTTGCTGCGCCGTGTGTTCTGTCTGCTGTTTTTGGTTTTGCGGGTGTCTGGTGGGGTCAGTAGGGGTGGAGGGTGCTGGTGTTGAGGGTGAAGGAGAAGGGTGGGGGGAGGTGGACGGGTTCTCCGAATTCCGCGTCTTCTCTCATGCGGTAGCGGTTGTTGGTGGGTTCGCTGAAGAGGGTGACGGTTTTCTGCCGTGCGTCGATGACGAGGTAGAGAGGGATGCCCATCTGCGGATAGTCGCGGAGTTTTCCGACCCAGTCGTTTTCCGGGTTGGAGGGTGAGACGATTTCCACGGCGATCAGGGCGAGTTCTGCCGGGACGCTGCTCTCCGTGGTGGTCATCGCGTCTTCGGGCAGGTAGGTGAGGTCCGGGTTGCGTACCTTCGCGGTCTGCGGTGAGACCAGGTCGGTGTTCCCGGTGTCGATGTAGCCGGCCGGGACGTGTTCGTCGAACTGCTTCCGGATTTTGCTCAGGTTGAGCTGGTGGATGGCGGAGGGGGAGGCCTGCATGATGATGATGTCGCCGGACAGTTCCGTCTTGAACCCGTCGGGGAGGGCGCGGCGCGCTTCCTCCAGCAGCTTGAAGTGCTCGGGGTTCATGACGGGTATTCCTCCTCGGAGGGAATCGGGTCTCGGTGGTGAAGTCTAGGGGGCGGGAGCGGCTGGGGGCGGGAATCCCCCGCTTCCTGAGGCCGGGTCCTCCGTATTCCGTCTCCTGACCGCCCGGGCCGGCTGCTCCCATGCGTGAGCGGTCTGGTATGAAGCAGCCTTTATTTCTGTTATGACGGGCTTGAGGGAAGTGCTTGAGAATCGCTGGGGGAGCCGGTAAGGGCTCAGGCCACGGAGTCTGTTCCCCGCGCTCGCGGGGATGAACCCAACCTCGGGACGAAAGGCGCGTCCGTTCTGGACTGCTCCTCGCGCAGGCGGGGATGGACCCTCGGCTTCCGGCCTGGAGTGCCGGGACGCTGCCTGCTCCCCGTGCACGCGGGGAATGGGTCCCCGTCCCCACGGCAGCCCCGTCGCGGACTGCTGCCGGCCGGCTCCCCGCACCCGCCGGGGATGAACCCGTCCTGCGTTACCCCAAGCTGCCGACGGTGCTCTGTTCCCCGCGTGCGGGGATGGTCTCTTCATGTGGCGGGTGCGCCGGAACAGCACGTCTTGTTCCCCGTGTGTGCGGGGGATGGGCGCGGCAGCGGAGGCTGGAACGCCGTGCTGCTGTCAGCTGTTTTGTGTGTGCGAGGATGGTTCTTCCCTGGCTGTATGACCGCCTTCGAGGAACCCCTGATCTCCCCGCACGTGCGGGAATGGACCCGACCCCGCGCTCACCGCGAACATCCTGTCCTTTTGCTCCCCGCGCGTGCGGGGGTGGTCCCTCGCGGTCCGTCTTCTCCTGGGCCTGCTCAAACTGCTCCCCGTGTGGGGATGCTCCCCGCACGCGCGGGGATGGTCCCCCTCCAGACGTCGACTTGGACTTCGACGACCGCTGCTCCCCGCGCGTTCGGGGATGGTCCTGCGTCCGGCAGCTGCGGCACGCCGACGACATCCTGCTCCCTGCGTGCGCGGGGATGGTCCCCTACTGGTCACCGCCTGCGGTGAGTCCCAGCGCTGTTCCTCGTGTGTGTGGGGATGGCCCTGACCGACGCCTCGTCGAGCACCTCTTCCCGGCCTGTTCCCCGTGTGCGCGGGGATGGACCTGTGAGAAGGAACGGCGCGGTCACCGCGGCCATCTGCTCCCTGTGCGTGTGGGGATGGACCTGCCCTGCTGCGCCGAGAGAAGGGAAACACAGCCTGTTCTCCGCGTGTGTGGGGGATGAACCCAAGCACTACGACGGCGCGGCCACGGTCTACGCCTGCTCCCCGCGCATGCGGGGACACGCTGGATGGCCTCGAACTGGTGGGCGGGGTGGGTGTCGCAGGTGTTGGTTGGTCTCTCCCAGGGATGAGTCGGCGTGTGGCTGTGTCTGGGATGCTGGGCTGGCTGTGCTGTTGTCTGCCGGTTTTCCATGGCAAGCCGGGGTGGGTATGTTCTGTATGTCCGAGTTGGTGAAAGTGCTCAGAAACAGCTTCGGCTGGTTGTAAAGGTGCAGGTCACGGAGTCTGCTCCCCGCGCACGCGGGGATGACCCCCCTCCCTCGCCGATGAGCACGTGGACGTCTGCCTGCTCCCCGCGCACGCGGGGATGACCCCATCGCCTCGCGCTGCTTGTCCTGCTCGCGCTCCTGCTCCCCGCGCACGCGGGGATGGACCCCTCGCGGCGGAGGCGGGCATCGACTCGCGCACCTGCTCCCCGCGCACGCGGGGATGGACCCAACTGGGATCCCCGCGACGGCACCGTGGACTTCTGCTCCCCGCGCGTGCGGGGATGGACCCCGGCACAGCGGCGCTGACGTGCAGTTCTGTGGACTGCTCCCCGCGCACGCGGGGATGGCCCCGGGCACGGCATCCTCTTCCTGGACCGGCATGGCTGCTCTCCGATGCGCGGGGATGACTCCAAGCCCTGGGAACCCGGACGAGGATCCGCCAGCTGTTCCCCGCGTATGCAGCATGCCCCCCTCGTCTTCAACTCGGATTCACGCCCGCTGCTTGTTCTCCGCGCGTGCGGGGACGGATCCACCCGACTTTGCTTCTCTCGACGGCATTCTGAAGGGTTGCTTCTTCCCGCACGCGCGGGGACGGGCCGAAATCAGCCGGCATGTGGCTGTGTCTGGATGCTGGGCTTGCTGTGCTGCCGCCCTTCAGCTTTCCGTGACAAGTGGGGGGTGGGTATGTTCTGTATGTCTGAGTCGGTGAAAGTGCTCAGAAACGGCTTCGGCTGGCTGTGAAGGTGCAGGTCACGGAGTCTGCTCCCCGCGCTCGCGGGGATGGTCCCTGGATGCCTCTTCTCGTCTCGACCCCAGCTCACTGCTCCCCGTACGTGCGGGGATAGCCCCAGGTGGTGGTACCACCCGCCCATCCGGCGCTGGCCCCGCGAGTCACACCGGCCGCTCAGGCTGCTGCGCCGCGCGGCCGGCCTGGCCGTGTTCGGTCTGTCCGCGCTCGACCGTGCCCCGCGAGACTGTCGCCGTCCGGCGTGGCTGCGCCAGGATGGTGCTCATGGCCAGTGAACCTCTGCAGATCCCGCTTGTTCAGCTTCGGAATGTCTTCGACGCAGTAATCCGGCATATGGAAGCGTCAGCCGGCCACACCGTGGCGCTCCGCAACGAGTACTTCTGGTCTGTCCCCGGTGATGGGCTCTACGACGTTCTCAACGAGCCGAAAGTGCTCACGATCGGGCAGCTCTCGGAGTCGTGGCAGCACCTTGAGGATCTGCTCGTGCATCAGGACGGGGCCCTGGGCTACCACCTGGTGTGGCTTGCCGACATCATCCGGGCGATCGGCCAGGACGCCACCGGCTGAAGAACTGCCCGGTGAGCCGATCACCGGACCCACCGGGTCCCCCACCCGACAGTTGAGGATCGACTGCGACCGTGTCCTCGCGCAGCTGGGGGAGTGGGGTTACGCTGGCTGCGGCGAGAGAGCGGTGGCTGACCGCCCCTCGCACGCGCGGGAATGGCCCCCGGCCAGTGGTCGTCCTGCCGTTGAAGTCCTCGTGTTCCTCGCGCCCGGGGGATGGCTCCCCGGAGCTCGCGCACGGTGTCGTCGGCCCGTTCTGCTTCCCTGCGCACGCCGGGATGAACCTATGGACCTCTACGCGAAGATTCCAGCAAAGGACTGCTTCCCGCGTATGCGGGGATGACGCTCCGGAGGGCATCGGAGTGCGTCAGCTCGATGACTGTTCCCCGCGCGTGCGGGGATGGACCCAAGCTCACCCGCACCGGGGCCCTCAAGGCTGACCTGTTCCCCGCACGCGTGGGGATGGGCCCGACAACGCGATCATCTACTTCGCCTACGCCCTCTGTTCCCTGCCTATGCGGGGATGGCCCCAACCCACTCGTCAAGTCTCTCGTTCTCCGTGTCTGTTCCCCGCGTATGCGGGGATGGCCCCCGTCGCAGGGTCGGCGACGACATGGCGTGCGTGCTGTTTCCTGCGCACGCGGGGATGGTCCCGCCTACTTCCCCCCAGGCGTTCATACTCCTCCCTGCTCCCCGCGTGTGCGGGGATGGACCCGACACGATCTCTACGGTGCTCATGAGGCTCCCCTGCTCCCCCGCACGGCGGGGATGGTCCGCAGGTGCACGAGGCTCGCGCCAAGGGGAAGACCTGTTCCTCGCGCCCGCGGGGATGGTCCCATGCCCGACACCGGGCCCCGCGCCGTCGAGGCCTGCTCCCCGTGCACGGAGGGATGGCCCCGACCCCTCGCGGCTCGTAGACAAGGAGACCAACTGTTCCCCGCACGTGGGGATGGTCCTGCACCCTGCACTGGGTGGACTTGGAGATCGGCCTGCTCTCCGCACACGCGGGGATGACCCCAGCCCCGTCCACGGTCAGAGCCCATGAGTGCTCTGCTCCCCGGCACGCGGGGATGAGCCCGGCGTGGTTCCCCTTCAGGCAGCCGCGGCGCTGCTGCTTCCCGCGCGTGTGGGGATGGCCCCGCCACGTCAGCGGGTATGGGGCAGGGGAACACCTGCTCCTCGTACGCGCGGGGATGGCCCCGCCGCCGGCCTGTGGACCCAGCTGCAGAACGACCGCTCCTCGCCCGTGCGGGGATGAACCCATCGAGGGCGGGCGCGTCACGCGCATCACCTCCTGCTCCCCGCGCTCGCGGGGATGAACCCCAGGGGCCGGGGCGGTCGAGCTGTGCCCCGCGTACGCGGGGATGAACCCGGGAAATCGGTGGCCACGGACACGTTGACCAGCTGCTGCCCGCGCACGCGGGGATGATCCGTACTACAAGGGCGGGCATCAGCGGCTGGCTTTCTGCTTCCCGCGCTTGCGGGGCTCCCTGCGCAATGCCGTGTCGCAGCTCCAGCCGGCACCGTCCCCGCGCGTGTGGGGACGGTGCCTATCGGGGCGCGGGGCTTGCCGACGGTACTCGTATCCTCGTGTGTGCGGGTATGGTCCCGAGCACGCCTCCCCGGGGGACAGGAGCGCCTCTGCTCCCCGCGCGTGCGGGGATGGACCCGGCTTAACCGGGGAGGCCGGGGAACCCGGGTTGCTCCTCGCGTGTGCGGGGATGGACCCGCCAGGCAGGCCACCTGCAGGGACGTGGCCTGCTGCTCCCCGCGTACGCGGGGATGGACCCGTGAGAGGCGGTGGCTTCGGGAGCCAATAGCCCTGCTTCCCGCGCATGCGGGGATGGCCCCGAGCCCGGCCTCTACTCCCTGATCCTGCGGAGCTGCTTCCCGTGCGTGCGGGGATGGGTTGAGGTCAGCCGGCCGGCGGCTGTGTCTGGGATGCTGGGCTGGCTGTGCTGCTATCCATCGGTTTCCACGACAAGCAGGGGAGGAATATTCTGTATGTCTGAGTCGGTGGAAGTGCTCAAAAACGGCTTCGCCCGGTTGTAAAGGTGCAGGTCACGGAGTCTGCTCCCCGCGCACGCGGGGATGGACCCTTGAGCTCCGCGCCGCTACCCGCACCGTCAACCTGCTCCCCGCGCACGCGGGGATGAACCCCGCACCAGATCCGGCAGCGGCGCATCGTTGCTCTGTTCCCCGTATGCGCGGGGATGGTCCCAACCGATACGTCATTCTCTCCGGTGATCGAGGCTGTTCTCTGCGCACGCGGGGATGGACCCGCGACCGTCAGCCGCCAGGCCCCCGCCGTGTCCTGCTCCCTGCGCACGCGGGGATGGACCCACCTGGGACGGGGAGCGGATCCCCAGGGCCTTCTGCTCCCCGCGCACGCGGGGATGAACCCACCAGCCGGTACACGGCCCAGGTCCCCGGCGTCCCGCTCCTGGGGAAGGCTGGGGTGGGCATCTGCTCCCCGCACGCGCAGGGATGGCCTGGTCACGCGGCCAGAGCGAAGTCGGTCTGCGTCTGTTCTCCGTGTGGGCGGGGATGGTCCCTCGCGCTCCGCCCGCCCCTTGAGCCACGAGTGCTGCTCCCCGCGGACGCGGGGATGGACCCCGCATGCTCGACGCACCAACCGTCACGCTCTACTGTTCCCCGTGCACGCGGGGATGGTCCCACCGCTGTCATGCGGCTGGTCTGCGCGCGGGTTGTTTCCCGTGCGCGCGGGGATGGCCCCTGGACGGGACAGCCCACCACGAACACCGTCTTCTGCTTCCCGCGCGTGCGGGGATGAACCCCACTGGTCCTGGTTCCGCGACGCGGTGCTCGCCTGCTCCCCGTGCATGCGGGGATGACCCTGCGTTGACCTCCGCGTCTGTCAGACCGCCCTCCTGCTCCCTGTGTACGCGGTGATGGACCCGGCGCCAGCCATCGTGGGGCGAGCGGCTGAAGCCGCTCCCTGGGCGTGTGGGGATGACCCCTCCTTCTCGGCCATCATCAGGGCCGCGACCGGCTGCTCTCCGCGCACGCGGGGATGCCCTTCACCCCGCTCGGTGATCCCAACCACCTGAGCTGTTCTTCGTGTATGTGGGGATGACTCCTGTGTCTTCGAGATCATGCACCGCAGCAAGACCTGCTCCCTGCGTATGCGGGGATGGTCCCGCGAGGAGTAAGGACGCCTTGCCGTCCGTGCGACTGCTCCCCGCATGGCCACGGCCGGCCACATGGCAGGTGATCGAGCACCTGCTGCTCTCCGCGCGTGTGGGGATGGACCCGGCAGTGCCACTTGCAAGGCGTGCTGCTGTCGCTGCTCCCCGCACGTCCGGGGATGGTCCCTCGGCCCACTGGAAATCGGCCTGCGCGAGGTGCTGCTCCCCGCGCACGTGGGATGGTCCCCCCCGCGGGGCGTTCTCGATCGCGGCCCGGGTGCTGCTCCCCGCACGCGCGGGGATGGTCCCGGCGGGAACGCCGATGCCCTCGGCCCCAGCGGCTGTTCCCCACGTGTGCGGGGATGATCCCTCCAAGTGGGCGCACGACTGTTCCCCGCGTACGTGGGGATGGTCCCAGCTCGATACGGCGTTGCGGGGCGATGGCGTACTGCTTCCCGCACGCGCGGGGATGGGCCCGGCAAGTAGTTGGGTGCAGGCGTGAGCCCTGTTCCCCGTGCTCGCGGGGATGGTCCCAAGATCTACGGAAGCCCGCACGGGCCACTCGGCTGCTCCCCGCACGCGCCAAGCTGTTCCCCGCGAGCGGTACACGCACCACGCCGTGGTCGGCTGCTCCTCGCGTACGCGGGGATGGCCCCTTCGGGCTGGCGAAGCTCATGAGGCGGGGAACCTTCTCTCCGCGCGTGCGGGGATGTCCCCTGGCCCCCGATGGTGTTCTGTGGCTGGGCTTACCGGGGTCTGGTCAGTGCAGTTTTGAGCGGTGGGTCCGGGGGCCTGCTCGCCGTGTGGTGCGGGCGCGTGCTCGCTCGGGCAGGGGGGACAGTTCCCGGTTCGTCCAGGGTTCGGCGCGTGACCACGCGGCCTTGCTCATCATGGCGCGTACCGGTTCGGGCAGTTCTTCGCATTGCTCGCGGCACCTTTCCGCGCTGCAGTGCAGGGGTGAGGCTTTCGTGCCCGGGTCCGGGTATTCCATGGATTTCGGCGGCAGGTAGACGCACCCGCAGCTCAGGCAGGTGAACACGGGGCGCATCTGACCGCCCTGGTCCGCAGCAGTCTCCTTTTTCTGGTTCATCGTGCCTTTCCTGATCCTCCGCAGTGGGTGCAGGAAGAGAGGAAACGGTGTGTCACGGCGACCTGGCTGCCGTTCTCGCCGAGCTCGACCGAGTGCTGCTCCTTTTCGGTCAGGCCGTCACCTTTGCAGGCGTCGCACTGTTTTTCCTGCTCCCGGGCCATCCTCAGCCTCCTCCTCACTGACCGAGGTTAGTGCCAGTGCCGCTGCCGCGGACAGGTGGCGAGACATGGCGTTCCGCGCTACCACCAGCCCCCGAACTTCTGTTCCGGTTATCTGGGCGCCTCCTTGCTCCCTTGTCCCGTCTTGCGCAGTGACGGGCCCTCACGGCCGGGCCGGGGATCCCGGCCGGGGGCCTTTCTCTGGCGGGCACCGCGACTCTGCGCTGCGCCGGGCGCGGGGACGCGGCGCGCCCGCACCCTGCGTGCTGCGCCGCGCTGGATCGTATGCGGCCCGTTGTGTGGGGGAAGCCCTCGGACGCGTATGCCGGCGGGCCTGCCGGCCAGGGCGTTCCCCGTGGCGCGGGGGCGGTCCTCTCGGCGTCCCGGCCGCTTCCTGACGGGCACCGGCCGGCGGGCGGCCGGGTCTGCGATGCTGGTTGCGCCATGCCACCGCCAGTCAGCTCTTCAGAGAACAAGCAGAGACGGAATGTTCTGTATGCCGGAGTCGGTGGAAGTGCTCGGAAACGGCTTCGCCCGGTTGTAAAGGTGCAGGTCGCGGAGTCTGCTCCCCGCGCACGCGGGGATGGTCCCGGGAGTTCGTGGCTTCGTGGTCGGCGCCGGAGCTGCTCCCCGCGCACGCGGGGATGGTCCCTGCTTCTTCGTCATCGGCGGTCGCAACCGCCTCTGCTCCCCGTGCACGCGGGGATGGTCCCGAGGACGGACGGGGTGACCAGCAGCTGCATCGCTGCTCCCCGCGCACGCGGGGATGGTCCCATGCACGACGCTGGCAAGGACAAGTTCGAGAACTGCTCCCCGCGCACGCGGGGATGGTCCTGATGCCGCCCAGGTACGACGGCACGATCAGCTCTGCTCCCCGCGCACGCGGGGATGGTCCCGAGCCCTGGCGGGTCGGCCCCCGGCTGGTGATCTGCTCCCCGCGCACGCGGGGATGGTCCCATTCAGGCGGTCGGGGCGGTGACCGGCTACTCCCTGCTCCCCGCGCACGCGGGGATGGTCCCCTGGCCGGGCCGACTCTGGCCGGTCTGGGCAGCTGCTCCCTGCACGCGCGGGGATGGTCCCGGATTGGAAGCGAGCTCATCGAGGCGCAGTTGCTGCTCCCCGCGCACGCGGGGATGCCCCCAAGCCCCTGACAATGCCGCACGTCCTGAGCTGCTTCCCGCGCGGGGGATGGACCCCAGGCGGTCTTCGCCATCATGCGCCTGTCTTCCTGCTCCCCGTCCGCGTGGGGATGGTCCCTTGTACGCGGGGACGGGCCTGTAGTTAGGGCCCCATTGGACGTAGCCCTTGCCTCTTCCCGCGCACGCGGGGATGGACCTGGCGGGGAAGCGGAAGACGAATCCCGCGGGGTCTGTTCCCTGCTCGTGCGGGTATGGTCCCGCTCTCGGCACTGTCCCCATACGGCTCGTCGGCAAGTGGTCTCTGGAGGAGATCCGTGGCCGGGCGTGCCGGGGTGTGCGTGTGGTGTTGTTTTATGTGTGGTGCTGGTGGGGTGGGGGTGCGGTCGAGGTGCTGCTCTTCCGGTACCGGGAGGTGACGTGTTGCTCGGGTCAGGGGTGGTGCGGCGGCTGCCTGGTGATGGTCACGGGCTGGTGAGCATGCGTGGTTCCCTGCGATGCCGGTCCGTGGAGAGAACCGGTGCCTGTCCTGGATGGGTGCCCGGTGGTGGCGGTACGGTACTGGGCCACGGGAGACGTCGCCCCATGGGGAGGACCCGGTGAGATCGCCACTGCCATCAGCTGAGAGCCCGGGGCCGAAGGTGCCGCCTTCCTACCCGCCGAAGACTCCGCCGCCACCGAAGCGTCCCATCAGCCCCGACCCGCCGGACCCGCAGACCGCGGTGGAGACCTGGACGCCACCGGCCGGCAGTCGTGGCCGTCCGATGATGGCCAACCGGCGCGGCGTCAACTGGCCCATGACGGTGTATCCCTGGACGGCGAGGACCGCCTGCCGCCGTGTCCTTGCGCAGCTGAGGGAGTGGGGCCACACAGGATTCGACGAGAGAGCGGTGGCCGAGCTCGTCACCGATCTCACCGGCCAGGCTGTCTCGGACGGCACGGGCCGGATCAGCCTGCACATGGCCCCCAAGGACGACCAGATCCTCATCGTGCTCCTCAGCCACCATCAGGGCCTCGCCCCGGCCGATGAGGGGACACTGCGCACCATCGCCGCACGCAAGGACGTCGGCAGCTGCGGCACGGACACCGACCCCGATGGCAGAAGCCTGTGGGCAGTCTTCAGCCTCATCCCACCCCGTCAACCCCTGGTGGCCACGCCACAAAGTAGTGAAATCGCCGGTCCTCCGTGCACGTGCGGGTGATCCCGTTGCCCAGAGTTATGACATGCGGTCGAAGGTCTGCTCTCCGCGCACGCGGGGATGGACCCGGGCGGGCGCCACAGATGCGGCACGCTGGGTCCTGCTCCCCGCGCGTGCGGGGATGGACCCGTGGACGTGTATGTCTTGCGCCACTTGCCGGCCTGTTTCCCGCGCACGCGGGGATGTCCCCCGGCTGCGAAGGCCGTTCAGGGCCAGAAGCGGCTGTTCCCCGCGCGTGCGGGGATGGCCCCGGGAAGTCGGTGGCCACGGACACGTTGACTAGCTGCTCCCCGCACACGCAGGGATGCTCCCGGTACCCGGAAAGGCCGTGTGTGCGGGCGGGACTGCTCCCCGCGCGTGCGGGGATGGACCCATGACGCACAGGACGATGACGATTCCGAGCAGCTGCTTCCCGCGCACGCGGGGATGGGCCCGCGGCGACGCGAGCACCGGCTCCTTTTCTTGTCTGCTTCCCGCGCATGCGGGGATGGACCAAGATGCGTCAAAGTCCCTGATTCGCAAGGTAGCTGCTTCCTGTGCACGCGGGGATGGCCCCAGCGAGGCGGAGCGGGATTCGTGGACCAGACGGCTGCTCCCCATGCGTGCGGGGATGGACCCGTCCCGTTCTATTACGACGGCACCACGGACATCTGCTCCCCGCGCACGTGGGGATGAACCCCCGGACGGCGTCCCGGACCTGGACGCCGCGATCTGCTCCCCGCGCATGCGGGGATGGACCCCCGCCGACCAGGATCAGAACAGGGCGGTGTGGGCTGCTTCCCGCGTACGCGGGGATGAACCCCGCACGAGATCCGGCAGCGACGCATCGGTGCCCTGCTCCCTGCGCATGCAGGGATGGACCCGAGACCAAGAAACCGGCCTGGCCGCTGCTGAACTGCTCCCCGCGCATGCGGGGATGGACCCCACCGAGGCCAGTGCTGTGCCTGGTGGAACCACTGCTCTGCGCGTGCGGGGATGTTCCCCCGGGGGCCGTCGGCCCGCGATCCGAACGTCGGCTGCTCCCCGCATACGCGGGGATGAACCCAGCTATCTGGAGTGGGCCGAGGCTGAGAACTTCTGCTTCCTGCATGCGGGGATGGTCCCGCGGTCGGCGGCGGCTTGATCGGCCCGCTCATCTGCTCCCTGTGCGTGCAGGGATGACCCCGCGACGAAGAAGGACTCGCGCTACCTGGCGATCTGCTCCCCGTGTACGAGGGGATGCCCCCGGGCCTCAAGGACACCGCCGTGGATTTCACAACTGTTCCCCGCGCACGCGGGGATGGTCCTCACCGCCCGGAGGTCGGCACCGGCGGCTTTGCCTGCTCCCCGGCGCGTGCGGGGATGCTCCCGCCTCCACGCTGACTTCAACTATGAGGGTCGCTGTTCCCTACGTGTGCGGGGACGGACCCAACATCCCACCGGCGATGCGCATATGCTCGCCTGTTCCCTGCACGCGTGGGGAGGACCCGCGAGGGGTTCGTCGGGGCTGGCCGATGGCGGCTGTTCCCCGTGCGTGCGGGGATGTACCCGCGCTGGACATGACGAACGGGCCGGACGCTGTCTGTTCCCCGCACGCGTGGGGATGGTCCCGGGCTCGATGACCACGAGGACGCCGCTTGATGCTGCTCCCGGCGGCGCGTACGGGGATGGCCCGGACGGTCTTGCTAATCTCGCGGTCCCACTGGACTGCTCTCCGCGTGTGCGGGGATGAACCCGAGGAGAAGATCAGCCCCTGAACTTCAGAAGAGCTGCTCCCCGCGCGGGGATGACCCCGACGGCCGGTGGGGCGATACCGTCCGTCCGAGACTGCTTCCCCCGGGCCGGACACCTCCTCCACGAGGCGGGCAAGCTGCTCCCCGCGCTCGCGTGGATGACCCCCGAGGCTGGCGAGGAACGCAGCCGCAGCCCCTGCTCCCTGCACGTGTGGGGATGACCCCTGACCGCTGGCGGTCTGGCTGCTCCCGGCGCCTGCGGGGATGGACCCCATCGACCGGAATATGCTGGCGTGGAAACCCGCTGTTCCCCGCGCCCGTGGGGATGGACCTGACATGGACGTACAGTCCGATGCAGCTCACCTCCTGCTCCCCGCGCGTGCGGGGGTGGTCCCGGCGGGAGCGGAGGCCCGGACGTGTCGGTGGTCTGCATCCCCGCGTGCGCGGGGATGCACCCGAGTGCTGTCTGAAGGACCCCGGGCAATCCGCACTGCTCCCCGCACGTGCGGGGATGGTCCCTGATGCTGTCACCGGAAGGTACGGCCTGGCCTCTGCTCCCCGTACGCGGGGATGGTGCCTCATGACCGCGCTGCGCCCGTCGGCCAAGGCCCCGCTTCCCGTGCTCGCGCGGATGCCCCCCGCACACTGGTGCGACTGCTTGTCCCTGGTCTGCTTCCCGCACGCGTGGGGGTGATCCTTTCTGACGGTCGGCTGTCGCCGCGAAGAGGAGCTGTTCCCTGCGTGTGCGGGGATGGACACTAACTCGCTAGCCGGCTGGCTAGCGAGTTAGTGGTTATTGGGTGTGTTCCGGTTGTGCGGGTCGTCGGCGACGGGGCTGGACATCTCCGGGGTTCTGGCGTGTCGGGCTGTGGGAAGGTGCTCGCACGGCTGGGCCTCAGCACCGCGGGGAGCACGGGGCGTCGGTGGGTTGTGGGAAGGCGGTGTCTTTCGTGGGACTGTCACCGGGGCTTGTACGTGGTCGGTGCCGGTCGGCTGAGGATGCGGTTATGACGGCCAGATGACTGCGCCGTCATGTACCGCCAGTGGTTCGGGTTGGTGCTCTTCATGGGACCGGGTCCATCCGAGGGTGATGCTGCCGTCGGGGTTTTGGTGAGGGTCGCCGGCTTTGTCCGCGAGCCAGGTGAGGAGTTCGCCGGTGCGCTCGAAGTCGTCGGGGTGGATTTCCTGTCTGCTGGTCAGGGCCCAGGCATCGGGCCGGGTGTCCTGTTTGCGCAGCAGGACCGAGACGAGTGCCCCGCCTGACTTGGTCGCTTCGCCGTGGTGGCCCAGAAGGGGCTCGGGACGGTTCTCGATGATGAGTTCCTCGTGATCGCCCTCCGTCACGAACGGGAAATCGGTCACGATGCGGAGGGCCGTCGGCTGGGGGCCCAGCCCGAGGTGCCACCGGAGCTCGGCGAGTTCCGCCTCGGACAATTCGTCGCGCAGGTCCAGTGTGAGTATGAGTTAGAAGATGTCAGCCATAGCCGGACACGCTAGTACTCACGTCTGACAAGTCCGCGCTCGTCGGCAGGGCGTTATGCCGGAGGGAGGCTCGGCAACGGGCGGCCGGAGCGTGATACAGGGTGGGCAGGGGCTGGTGTCGTAGCCGGGCTCCGGATCAAGTCCGGGAGCCCCCCTTTGCGTGATGTCGCTGGCGGGTGGCGCCGTGCTGGTCCGGCAGCCTCCGGCGGTTCCCTCCTGCCGCGCCGGTGCCGCTCCTGTCCCGCCGGTTGTGACGACGGGCCCCACTGCCCATTTTTTCGGCTGTGGTGGTTGCCTGGTTGTCGGTGTTCGTCACGGTCACCGGTTGGGGAACGGCCTTCCGCCCGGGCGCGGGATGTGTCCGGGCGGTACCCGGGGGTGCTTGGGCGGTTTGTTTCGAAGGCGCTGCTGCGCTCTGGCGTCTTCGTTTTGAAGGTGGTTGTGTGGTCTTGCTTTGGTTTTACTGGGTGGGGTGCGGGGCCGTGGCTGTGAGGTGGAAGGCGGCCGGCGAACCGTGGAGCGGGGCGTCAGCGTGTTTCCTGTTACGGCTGCAGTAGAGAGCACCAAGCCTGCCGTTCCCCTGGCGGTCTGCGGGTGACGTGGGCTTTATGGTCGTTCGTGTGATGGGTACTGACGAGCTCCATGTCACCGGTGACTGGCGCGGTGTCTTCCCTGAGGGCCGGGGTGTTACCGAGGTCAAGGTGAAAGACACCTACACCGCCGGAGCCGGTAC
>NZ_JAVRFI010000033.1:0-67545 GCF_031845785.1 Streptomyces hesseae | reverse complement strand
CGTGGATTCCGCTGCCGTCCCCCTCGGGGGTCCGGGGGCGGAGCCCCCGGCTGTAGGAGGGGGTGGCCCCCTCATCACCATCCGCACTCTGATCGCCACCGCCCTCGAACTCCCCCCGAACACCATCCGCGACGACGACCTCCTCCTCTCCGACCTCCACGTGAACTCCCTCCGTCTCGCCCAGATCGCCGCCGACGCCGCCCGCGCGCTCGGGCGGGAGGCGCCCGTCGACACCGGGGCGCTCGTCACGGCCAGCGTGGCCGGGCTCGCCGCGCACATCGCCGCGTTGCCGGCGTCGCGGGGCGAGGACGACGCGCCCGTCGAAGGCGTCGCCCCCTGGGTGCGGGCCTTCACCCACCGCCTCGTCCCCCGCACCGGGCCCGCCGTGTCCGGTCAAGCGACCACCCACACCTGGACACGCCACCTCCCCGACGACCACCCCCTCGCCGACGCCATCCATGCCGCCTTCCCCACCAGGGACGACGCGGACGCCGCCCCCGCCACCGTCGTCGCCCTCCCACCCGACCCCCCCCCCGAGGAGTGCGTGGCCGCCCTCCACGCCGCCGCGGCGGCCGACGGCCCCGTGCTCGTCCTCCACCACCGCGCCGTCGGCGACGTCGTCGCCCGCTCGGTCGCCGCCGAACGCCCCGGCAAGCCCTGCCTCGTCGTGGACGCGCCACCCCACCCCGATGGCATACAGCAGGCGGCCGCCGAGGCCGCGGACCGCGGCATCGCCGGCTACGCCGAGATCGTCCTCGACGACACCGGACGCCCCCACGCCCCCGTCACCGAACTCCGGCCCCTGCCACCGCCCGACGCCGCCGCGATACCCCTCGGGCCCGGCGACGTCTGTCTGGTGACCGGCGGGGCCAAGGGCATCGGCGCCGAGTCGGCGCTGGCCCTCGCCCGGGCCACCGGGGTACGCCTCGTCCTGCTGGGACGCAGCGCACCCGGCGAGGACGTCGAAGTCGGCACATGGCTACGGCGGTTCGCCGACGAGAAAGTGACCGCGCTGTACTTCACGGCCGACGTCACCGACCCCGCCGCCGTACGCCGCCGCGTCGCCGAGGCCGAGGCGCGCCTCGGTCCCGTCACGGCCGTCCTGCACTGCGCCGGGCGCAACGAACCCGGGCGGCTGGAGACCGTCACCCCCGAGCGGCTGCGCGCCGCCTGCGCGCCCAAGAGCGCCGGGCTGGACGCGGTCCTCGCCGCCGTGGACACCGGGCGGCTGCGGCTGCTCGTGGCCTACGGCTCGGTGATCGCCCGGATCGGGCTGCCGGGGGAGGCCGACTACGCCCTGGCCAACGACCTGATGCGGCGCCGCGTCGAGGAACTCGGCGAGGCCCTGCCGGACTGCCGCTGCCTGACCGTCGAATGGTCGCAGTGGGAGGGCGCGGGCATGGCCCAGCGGCTCGGGGCCGTCGAGACGCTGCGCCGCCAGGGCGTCGCCCCGATCCCCGTGGCCGACGGCACGAGGATCCTGTTGTCACTGCTCGCCACCCCGGACCTGCCGCCGTCGGTGCTGGTCGCCGGGCGGCTGCCCCGCGCCGGGACCCTGCGGTACGCCGACGAGTCGCTGCCGCTGCTGCGGTTCCTGGAACGGCCGCTGGTGCACCAGCCGGGCGTGGAGGTGGTGGCCGACGCCCGCGTGGGCCTGGGCAACGACCCGTACCTGGCCGACCACGCCCTCGACGGTGTACCCCTGCTGCCGGCCGTCGTGGGGCTGGAGGCCATGGCCCAGGCGGCGGCCGCCGTCACCGGGCACGACGCCGTCCGCACCGTCTCCGAGGCCGCCTTCGAACGTCCGGTCACCGTCCCGCCGGACGGCTCCCGCACCGTACGCGTCGCAGCGCTCCGCCACGACGACGGCACGGTGGTCGCGGTGGTGCGCAGCGACGAGACGGGCTTCTCGGCCGATCACTTCCGCGCGGTGTACCGCATGGGCGACGCGGCGGCCGGTCCGCCGATGGTCCCCGGTCACACAGACCCCACGCGCTCGCCCCACTACGGCGAACTGTTCTTCCACGGCCCGCGCTTCCGCCGCCTGGTGCGCTACCGGCGGCTCAGCGGCCGCCGCTGCGTGGCCGAGGTGGCGGCGGGCGGCGCGGGGGAGTGGTTCAGCGGCTTCCACAGCCCCCGGCTGCTGCTGGGGGACGCGGCGCTGCGCGACGCGTACGTGCATGTGCTCCAGGGCTGTGTGCCGCACCGGCGCGTGCTGCCGGTGGGCGTGGACGCCGTCCGGTGCCACGGCCCGGCACCCGTGGAAGGCGCCGTGGTGGTGCACGCGCACGAGACGGCGCACGACGCCGACGGCTACCGCTACGACCTGCGCGTGGAGGACGCCGCCGGGGCGGTCCTGGAGACGTGGCACGGCCTGCGGCTGAAGGACGTCGGGCCGCTGCCCCGGCCCGCGCCTTGGCCCGCCGAACTCCTCGGCCCGTACCTCACCCGCAGCCTGGACCGCCTGCTGCCGGAGGCCCACGTGGACCTCGCGGCAGGGGACGGCCCGCTCACCGTCGCGGACGGCTTCCGCCACGCCGCCCACCTGGGCGACCGGGCCCTGGTCGCCGTCGCCGGCCGGCCCGTGGCCGTGGACTGGGCGCCCGTGCCCGACGCGCTCCCCGAGCGCTGGCGGGACCTACTGGGCCCCCGCGCGGCCGCCGTGGCCGACGAGGTGGACCGGGCGACGGGCGGGGAGCCGGGCCACGGCTACGCCCGCCTGCTGACGTGCCGTCAGACACTGCTCGCGCTCGGCGCCCGCCCGGACGCCCCGCTGCGCGTGGAACGCGTCGCCGCCGACGGCTGGGTGCTGCTGCGCGCCGGCGACCTGGCCGTCGCCACCGTCGTCGTCCGCGTCGCCGGACTGCCCTCCCCGGTCGCGGTGGCGGTCGGCAGCGCGCCGCCCGTCCACGTACCGAGGTCCGTACGGGAACGCGTCGCCGGGGGCCGCGCATGACACCCGCGCGGCGCACCTACGTCCACCGCCACCACGTGCCGTTCGAGGAGACCAACCTCGCCGGGAACGTCTACTTCGCCCACTACGTGCGCTGGCAGGGCCACTGCCGCGAGCGCTTCCTGGCCGAGCACGCGCCGGGCACGGTCGCGGCCTTCGCCGACGGCCTCACGCTCGTCACGGTCTCCTGCGACATGGAGTACCTGCGCGAATGCCGGGCGCTGGACGAGATCGACGTCCACATGTCGCTGCGCCACCTCGCCGGCAACCGCATCGAGATGGCCTTCGACTACGTACGCGCCGGCAGCCCGCCGGAACTGGTGGCCCGCGGCCACCAGACCGTCGCCTGCATGCGCCGCACCGGCGACGGCGGCGGCGTCATGGAGCCCGAGCCGGTACCGGAGGAACTGCTCGCCGCCCTCCAGCCCTTCAGCACCTGACCGAGGGCACCTGACCGAGGGGGACACACCATGGCACGAACCCACGCGGCCGTCACAGCGGCCACGGACCGGCGCACCACCGCCTGCGCGGTCGCGGGCGTCGCGGCGGGCCTCCTGCTCGCCGTCGTCTGGTCGGCGCGGCTCGTCGACGGACTGGGAGTGGACGCGGCCGACAGCCTCCTGGGCCGGGACTCCCTCAAGGACGACATCCCCGGCGCCGGGGCGGGCGCCGTCTTCGCCTTCGTCGTGGGCCTGGCGGGCACGTTCACCGCCTGCAACGTGGCCGCGTTCGGCGCCTTCGCCCCCATGGCCGGCACCGGCGACACCCGAGGCGGCCGCCTCGCCGTAGCCCTGCGGCCGCTCGCCCGGGTCACCGCCTCGGCGGTCGCCGTCGCGGCGGCGTACGGCGGGATCTGCGCCGCGATCGGCCCGGACGTGCCACAGCTGTCGCAGGCCACCGGCGACGGCGGCATACCGCCGCGCGCCCTCCAAGCCCTGATCGTCTTCACGGTGATCGGCCTGGTCATGGTCTGGCTCGGGTTCTCCGCCCTCGGCGTGACCCCAGACCCCCTCGCCCGCCGCGCCCACGACCCCGAACGCCTGCGGCTCCTCCTGATCGGCGCCCTCATCGGCGGCTTCGTCATCGGCCGCCCCTACCCGCTCTTCCGCAAGGCCTTCGCCTACGCCGCCGACACCCACAACGCCCTCTACGGCGCCCTGCTGTTCGCCCTGATCGCGCTCGGCAACGTGCTGATCGTGGCCGTCCTCTTCCTCGCTCTCACCCTGACCGGCCACGGCCGCGTCCCCCACTGGCTCAACGCCACCCCCACCCGCGCCGCCCGCTTCACGGGCACGGCCCTGCTCCTGTTCGGCACCTTCACCGTCGTCTACTGGGGCATCCGCCTGCCGGCCCGCTACGACTGGTGGTGGTTCCCGACGATGCCTTGGAACGGCAGCTGAGGCAGCTGACAGGACAGCAGGCTGATCCCCGCCCGGGTCTCCGTCACGCCCGTCAGCTCCAGACCGGCCACGGAGACCAGGGCGCGGAAGTCGTCGAGGTCGCGCTCGCGGCCGCCGTAGACCAGGAGCATGAGGAGGTCCAGTTCCAGCAGCGGGCCGGCGGCGCCGTCGCGGAGGTGCTCGGCGATCAGGACGCGGCCGTCGGGGGGCAGGGCCTCCGCGCAGCGGCGCAGCACGGCCGCCGCGTGCTCGTCCGGCCAGTCGTGGATCACGTTCACCAGCAGGATCACATCGGCGCCCATCGGGAGCGCGTCGAAGAAGCTCCCCGATGTGAAGGCGCAGCGGCGTCCCTCGGCGGTGTCGCCCCAGGCGGCGCGGGCCGCCGTCACGGCCGGGGCGCGGTCCAGGAGGGTGCCCCGTAAACGGGGGTGGGTGCGCAGGACTTCCGCGAGGACGGTGCCCGTGCCGCCGCCCGCGTCGAGGACGTGGCGGGCCGTCGACCAGTCGTAGCCGGCGGCCACCGCCGGGGCGAGCGCGGCGGCGCGGGCCGCCATCGCCGTGTCGAAGGAGGCCGTCAGCGCGGGATCCGCCGCCAGGTCCTCCCAGACGGGCCGCCCGTAGACCCGCTCGTAGACGGGCCGGCCGGTGCGCAGCGCCTCCAGGATGTGGACGCAGGCGCGGTCGCCGCGCCCGACGGCGCCGTCGAGGTCCAGCCAGGGGCCCATGCTGATGGGGCGGCCGCCGGACTCCAGTAGCCGGGAGAGGGCGGTGGGGCCGAAGACGCCGGGCTTGGGCTCGGTGAAGACGCCGCGGGCCGTGAGCAGCCGCAGGACCCGGCACAGGGCGTCCGGTACGACGCCGGTGCGCCGGGCCAGCTCGCCGGCCCCGAGCTCGCCGTCGGCGAGCAGGTCGGGGACGCCGAGGGTCGCCACGGCTCGCAGGGCCCATGGGGTCATCGTGTCCTTCAATGACAGGAGCCGCGCGAAGTCATCGTTCATGGCCGCAGCGCGTACAGGGCGTTGAACGGGCTCGCCGTCGGGATCCGCTCCACGCGCCCGAATCCCGCCGCGTCCGCGAGCCGGTGGAGTTCCGCCGGTGGCAGGCCCAGGGTGCCCAGGCCGGGGGCGCCGTCGGCCAGCGCGGTGGGCAGGCAGTACAGGGTGCTGGTGGCGTAGAGGACGGCGGCCTGGGGGCCGGTGTTGTCGGCCGGGTCGTCCGCCGACAGCGACTCCAGGACTAGCAGGACGCCGTGCTCCGGGTCGAGTGCCGACCTCACCGTCCGCAGCAACTCCTCCGGCTCCGCCGCGTCGTGCAGCACGTCGAACATCGTGACCAGCGTCAGCGGCCCCGCGCCCGCCAGCGCCGTCGTCGCGTCCGTCGTCTCGATCGTCACCCGCTCCGCCACGCCCGCCTCGCGGGCCGCCTCGCTCGCCCGGCGCGCGTTCGGTTCGTGGAGGTCGTAGCCGATGAAGCGGCTGCTTCCGAACCGCCCCGCCAGCCTGACCAGCGCCAGACCGCCGCCGCAGCCGATGTCCACCACCGTCCCGCCCTTCTCCAGCGCGGGCGCCAGCCCGGGGACGGCCGGGATCCACCGGTCGGTGAGCTCACTCTCCAGCCACGTCGCGCTCATCCGCTCCATCGCGGCGAAAAGCCGTTCCGAGTACGAGGAACGGTCCACGCCCTTGCCCGTGCGGAAGTCCTCGGCGACGTCCTCCACGGCGGCGGCCAGCGGGGGCAGCAGCTCGAAGCCGGGGGCGAGATGGACGGGCGAGTCCTCGAAGGCCAGGACGGCGGCGTGTGCCGGGGGCAGGGCGAAGCGGTCGTCGGCGCGGTCGTGGTCGAGGTAGCCGGCGCTGGCCAGGCCGCGCAGCCACTCCAGCAGATGGCGCTCCGACAGGCCGGTGCGCCCGGCGAGTTCGGCCGCCGTGGCCGGCCCGCCCGTGCCCAGTGCCGTGAACAGCCCCAGCCGTACGCCCAGCGCGACCAGCACCCCGGACATGGCCGCGCCGAGGTCGCCGACGACCCGGCCCAGGAAGTCCTGGACGGCCAGTGGGTCCAGGCCCGCCGGTACGTTCTCCGGTTGGCCGGCGCCCATCGACCAGCCGTGCGGTCCCGCCGGCGGCCCCTGCGGGAGGAACAGTGCTCGGGCGCGGTCCGCCGCCGCCGTCCAGTAGCCGGTGAGGAGTTTGCGCTCGGTCACCGGGTCGGCGATGTCGAGGTTCTCCCAGCCGAAGTGGCACACCTGGAGCAGCGAGGACGTCAGGCCCGCCGGCTCGATCCACAGCCGGCCGCCGAGCGCCGCCGTCCACGCGGGCCGGCGCAGCTCGAACTCCAGGTAGGGAAGGTAGGAGGGGAACTCCTGGGCGGCGTCCACCGCCCGGGTCACCCGCATCCGGACGGTCCCGCTGGCGTCCCCCATGATCAGGCCGAGTTCGCCGCCGGGTTCGAGGACGCCGGTGGAGCGCTGGAGCCAGTGCTGGACGCCCGCCGGGGAGGTGAGCTCCTGCCAGGCCCGGTAGGCGGGCACGGGCAGGGGGATCTGGACGTACGGGCCGACCCGGCGCCACGGCCAGCGCCAGCTGGTGCCGGTCCGCAGATGGGCCGCGAGCTGGTCGAGGATGCCGGGCCAGCCCATGCCGTTCCAGGACCGCCAGTCGGAGGGCGGGTTGTCGGCCTCCTCGACGACGGTGACCGTGCAGCCACTGGCATCGGTCGGCGCGACCGTCCAGGTCACCGCCGTGGCCGGGCCCACGCCCACCCAGCGCCACAGCAGGCGCAGCGAGCCCGCCCGCCGCGCCCGTGGCGGGACGGCGCTCAGGGTGCGGCACCAGAAGAACTCGCCGTCCTCGAAGTCCAGCGTCGACTCCCGCCCCGCGACCGCCCACGGCCCCCGGCAGACCGCCAGCCAGCGCGCCACCCGGTCCGGGTCGGTGAGCGCGACCCACACCGCCTCCGGCGGCTCTGGCAGGTCGACGGTGCTGACCAGCCGTTCCCACCGGTCCTGGGCGACGGGCCGGGCGCTGCCGCCCAGCGGCGGGAAGGCGGCGGACTCGCGGGCGAGGCCGCGCGGGCGGGGGTCGTCGGGCGTCATGGGCACCTTCCTCGTACGGGGACGGGTGTACCGTGCCTACTTGCCGAACTCCTTGTACTCGGGCCCGAAGCGCTCCCAGGGCAGGTAGCCGCCCATGGTGAAGCGCAGGCTGGTGACGTACGCGACCGGCGAGTCGTCCATCCGCTCGATGTCGTGCAGCGGCAGCATCCGGTAGATCTGCCCCTTGCCGGGCGAGCCGGCGGGCGGGATCTGGCGGACGTCGTCGATCGTGAGGATGATCGGTTCCTTGTTGGCCAGCCGCAGGCCCAGTTTGGGCATGTCGAAGATGGCGCCGACGGCCATGCGGCACGCCTTGGCGGACGGTCCCTCACCCGCGTACGGGTCGAAGGGGGTGCGGATCTGGCCGGTCGACAGACAGTCCGGGTTGAGGGTGACCGTGATGTGGCCGAGCTCCTCGCAGGAGCCCTCCATCTTCATCTCGATGAGGTTGGTGTACACCTCGGCCTTCGACCACTCCTCGGACGTCGGCTGCGAGCGCACCACGCGGACGAAGCCGTCGAAGGGCACCGTGTACTCGCCGACGCCCGGGACGGCGAAGGTGTCTACGGAGGTGATGCCGAGGTTGTCGATGCCGGGAACCGGCGGGGTCCAGGGTTTCACGCTGGTGCCGGAGTACAGATTGCGCACACCGTCCGTGGTGACCGGGCGGCCATAGACCACGGACGGCCGCTGCGTCGGAGCGGACATCTCTCCCCTTTCAGGGCGGTGGATTGCGGAGCGCGCGTGGCGCGTCAGGGCAGGGGCTGCCGTACGGTCCAGTCGCAGCAGGTCAGGCCGGGCTCGTCGGGGACGCCGTCCTGGTCGGAGTCGATCTCGCCGTCGACGGTGGAGTACACGTCGCGGGAGTTGAGGTCGATGACGCCGTCGCCGTCCCAGTCGTTGAGCTTGCCCTTGAACGTGCCGAGGATGAAGGCGTTGGTCATCGGGCCGACCTCGGGGTCGTGGAGCGTGGACAGCACGCCGTTGCCCGGGGTGAGCACCTCCTCCAGCGGCCTGCCCGCGATCCGGCCGAGGTTGACGTGCCCCCAGCCCTGGAAGCGGCCGCGGACGTAGCGGATCGCGTACTCGTCGTGGACCCGGAAGCGGGGCTCCAGGTGCCAGGTGCCGTAGCGGGCGAAGCCGATGTTCGCCTGGCGCACACCCTGGGACGGGTCGTCGGCGCGGCCGGACTTGAAGAACGGCCGGGGCACCAGCGACTCGAAGAAGAAGTTGCCGCGGTCACGGCGGCTGCGGTCGGTGAAGCCGCGGAAGAGGTAGTTGTCGACGTGCGGGGACCCGTCGGTGTGGAGGCCGGCGATGGTCTTGGCGATGACGAGCTGCCTCTCGCGGGTGGCGACGTTGGGGCAGGCGTGGGCCTGGCCGTAGACGCGCGCGAGGCCCTGGGGCGCCAGGGAGATCTTGCCCCAGTGCTGGTTGGAGTCGTCCAGCCGGACGTACAGATCGCAGTGGATCAGCAGGAAGATCGTCTCGTCGAAGGTACGGCCCGGCGTGTGGCGGGCCTCGCGGCCGTCGAAGGCCGGGTCGCCGGTCTGGAGTTCACTGATGAACAGCCTCGACCACTCCGCGATCTCGGGGTCGGGGTCCTTGAGGAACGTCTGGAGCGTCGCCACGGCCCGCGCGCCGCCCAGCTTCTCCACGGCCCACAGCGCGTCCCAGCGCACCTGGCGGTCGGTGTCGTCGCGGACGGCCTGGGCCAGCAGGTCGATGGCGTCCGCGTGGTCGCGGTCCGCGTACTCGAACAGGGCCTGTTCGCGCATCGCCGGGTCGGGGTGGTTCAGCGCCTGCTCGCGCAGCTCGGCGTTGCTGCGGTTGTCCAGCCGGATCGCCACACGGTCCAGCGCGTAGCCGAAGTCGCTCGCCCAGGCGGCCGGGTCGCCGGCGACGAAGCGCGGGTCGACGTTGCTGAGCGTCGTGCGGTAGGCGAAGTTGAGCGCGTCGCGCTGCTCGGTGCCGAGGTCCTCCAGGAGGACCGGGTCCTCGGGGCCCGCCTTCGCCCAGGAGCCGGGGTCGCCCTCGGCCAGTGCGGCCGGGGACTTGTTGCACAAGTCGATAGCCATGTGTGAGCTTCCTTCCGACAGGGCCGGTCGGGACCGGCAGAGGGAGAACTCGCTATCGGTAAGTTATGCGACCCCGGGCCGCTTGCCTTCTCTCAAGTTGGGCTGTTGCACCACTCGTTCGAACCCTCTGGCGGGAAGGTGCGGTCGTCGCCCGGCCCGGTGAGGACGACGGCGCCGGCCGCCCGCGCCCCCGCCGGCCAGCGCAGCAGCCGCAGCAGCGCGGCCATGCCGGGCGCCAGCGGCACGGGCGCCATGCCCATCCGGCGGGCCTGCGCCACGGCGCCCATCTCGTGCGCCTGGCCCGCCCCGCTCCACAGCGACCACTCGGCCACCACCGTCGCGCAGCGGGGCAGGGCCGCCGCCCGGCGCAGCGCCTCCCGCCGCAGCAGCTCGTTGGCCAGCCCGTAGCCCCCCAGCTGCCGGTGCGCCACCCGCGCGGTCACCGAGCCGAAGACGACCAGGTGCCGCAGCGCGCCGGGGCCGAGGGCGTCGAGCACGGTGCCGAGCCCCTCGGCCTTGGGGGCGGCGAGCGCGTCCAGGTCCCGGGCCCGGGTGAGGGCGACCGGCCCGCCGTCGACGACACCCGCGCAGTGCACCACGGCCCGTACGGGCAGGGGCACCCGGCCCAGCGCCCGGGCGACCGCCCGGTGGTCGGTGACGTCGACGGTCAGCACGTCGGCGCCGGGCGGGGCGTCGCACAGTCTGCGCAGCAGCGCGGCCGGGCGGCGCGGCAACTCCCCGGGGGCGGTGGTGTCGAGGAGTACGGGACGGTAGCCCCGGACCGCCGACAGCACGGCGGCCGCCCGCAGGCCCAGGCCGCCCAGGCCGCCGGTGACCAGCGCGGCGCCGCCGGGCAGGGCCGGGCCGTCCGGCGGCACCGGGAGCTCGGGCAGCGAGGCGGCGCGCCAGCCGGTACGGGTGACGGTGCCGTCCCCGGCCACCTGGAGCTCGGCACCGGGGGCGGCGTCACGCACGAGGCGGGCGACATGGGTGAGGAAGCCGGGACCGGCGTCCCGTACGGGCAGTTCGAGGGCGGCGACCCGCAGCCCCGGTGACTCCACCCCCGGTGACTCCACCCCCGCCGACTCCAGCGCCGCCGAGCGCAGCAGGCTCCCGCCCCCGGCACCCCGGTGCAGCAGCACCAGCCGCCGCCCGCCGCCCGCGCCGAGGCGGGCGCGGGCGATCCCCTCCAGCAGCAGGGCGCTGTCGCCGGACCGGTGCGCGGTGCCGAGGACGACGGCGACGGCGGGCTCGGCGTCCCGGCGGGACGCGTGCCGCAGGGCGACGGCGAGCGGGTCCCGGGGGTCGCCGGTCACGTCCCAGCGGAAGGCGGCGGCCGGTGCGGGCCCACCGCCGCCCGCGTGGACACCGCCGCCCACGTGGACGGGAACCGGCCGGAACGCCCGTACGGCCCGGGCGTCCCCCGTGGTCGGCGCACCTGAGCTGTCCATGGTCGGTCCTCCTCGTCCGCGGCCGGTCCTCCTCGTCCGCGCGCGGGCCGGCCGGGGATCGTGCCCGCCCGGTGCGCCCGGTCCGGCACCGCCCGGCGTCAGTACGTGTTGAGCGCGGTCAGCAGGGTCGGGATGGCCTCGCCCTGGAAGTCGACGTCCACGTCGAACTCGTTGATCATTCCCTCCAGCACCAGCAGTGACATCAGCGGGAAGACGAAGGCCGGGGCCGCCGCGATCCCGGAGCGCCGCTGGAGGTCGAACAGCCGGGTGGCGAAGGGCGCCAGCCGGAACTGCCCGGCCGTCCGCCCGGTCGTCTCCGCCACCAGCTCCTCGATCCCGGACCGGAAGCCGGGCAGATCGCAGCCCGGCGGGATGTGCTCGGCGCTGCGCAGCACCACGCCGGCGCACTCCGGGCCCCGCCCCAGGGACATGTTCATGAAGAACTCCGCGAACAGCCGGCGCACGGCGGGCTCCAGCTGTACGACGAAGCCCGCGTCCAGCAGGACCACCACGCCGTCGGGGTTGAGATACAGGTTCCCCGGGTGCATGTCGCAGTGCACGAGCCCGTCGATGAACAGCATCCGGTACACGCCCTGGAGGACGTTCCGGACGATCCGCCGGCGCTGCTCGCGGTCGAGCCGGCCGGCCTGGAAGCGGTCGAGCGGCTCGATCAGGTCCATCACCAGCGCCCCCGGCCCGGACGCCTCCGGGATCGGCGCGGGCAGCCGGAAGTACGGCAGCCGGGAGAGATTGGCGCGCAGCGCCGCCAGCGAACGAGCCTCCCGCTCCAGGTCCAGCTGGCCGAGGACCGCGCCCCCGACCTCCTCCACGATCCGCCGCGCGGGCACCTTGCGCAGCGGCGGCAGCCGCTCCATCAGCCGGGCCCCGGCGCGCAGCAGCGCGAAGTCCGTGTGCATCCGGTGCTGGATGCCGGGTCTGCGGACCTTCACGGCCACACCGCGCCCGTCGGCCAGCTCGGCGCGGTAGACGCAGGCGATGCTGCCGCTGGCGGCGGGCGTCCAGTCGAAGGAGGCGAACGGCCAGGCCCGGGGGGCGCCGTACGCCCGGCCGAGGGCCTCCGCCGTCTGCGCCCGGGTCATCGGCGGTACCCGGTCGTGCAGCCGGCCCAGCGACCGGCAGATCCTGGGCGGCAGCAGATCGTGACGGGTGCTGAGCAGCTGCCCGCCCTTGACGAACGTGGGCCCGAGCCCCGACAGCAGCCGCGCCGCCCTCCCGCCGATCACCTCCGGCAGCGCGCCCGGCCCCGCGCGCACGGCGTCGAGGGTGCCCCCGGCGGCGTGCCGGGTGGTGACGGCGGCGACGGTCGCGAGCCGGCCGGCGAGCGCGGCGTGGCTGATCTCCATGGCCTCCTCCTGGCGTTCGCACGTGAGCTGAACTTGCCTGGGGACGCGCCGAGTTGGAGCGTTGACACCGAACAGAGGCTACATAATATGGGAGCGATCCCTCCGGCGGTAGCACGGTATCGGGCGGCAGCGCGGTATCGGCGGGACACGGTATCGGCGAGAGGAGGAAGAGGTGTCGGACGCGGTACGGGTCACCGCCCGCCTCCCCGCGCCACCGGCGCGGGTGTGGCCGGCGCTGACCGAACCGGCCCGGGTGGCGCGATGGTTCGGCGATCTCGCGGGCCCGCTGACCGTGGGCGAGGACAATCGCCTCGACTTCGACGACGGCGACTTCTTCACCCTGCGGCCCACCGCCCTCGTCCCCGGCCGCACGGTCGAGTTCGTCTGGCGCTTCCTGGGCGTGGGCAAGCGGCAGCGCGTCGTCTGGACCCTGGAGGCGGCCGGACCCGGCGCCGCCCTGCTCACCGTCGCCGACCACGACGACACCCGCACACCCGCCGAGGCGGGACAGCTCCACGAGGGCTGGACGGACTTCCTCGCTCGCCTCGCCCGTCACTTGCACACCGGCCGCGGCGCCCGCTACGTCCTGCGCGACGACATCGACGGCGCGGTCGACCTCCCGGCCGGCCCGTACCGGCCCCTGGCCTACCCCACGCTGCTGGACTGGCTCCCCGTCGCCGAGGACGGCTTCCGTCCGGCATGGTTCTTCGTCGTCGACGACGAGGGACCGCGGAGATTCGCGCTGCGGGAGTGGGAGCTGCGCGAGGACGAGGAGCTGACCTTCACCGTCGCGATCCCGGAGACCGCCGGGACCCCGGCGGCCAGGGTGAGCCTCGCCCCCGCCGGAGCGGGCCTGCGGCTGTCCTTCGCCCACCACGGCTGGACGGCCCTCGGCCTCCCGGACGGCCGGGCCCAGGAACTGCGCCGCCGCTTCACGGCCACCTGGGTCGCCTCCCTGGCGGCCGCCCGCGACCGGGCCCGCGCCGCGACCGGGCCGGGCTGACGTGCGCGCCGCCACCGCGCCCCCGGCGCCCGCCCCGGCCGTCCGCCCGTCGCCCTCGGCGGAACAACTCGCCTCCGTCGAGCGGGCGATCCGCCGGATGCGCGACCACCTGGGCGAGACCCAGTGCCTGACCGACCACGCCGAGGCGGGCCTGTTCAGCCCGTTCCACTTCCACCGCGTCTTCCGCGGCGTCACGGCCGTCACCCCGGCGCGCTTCCTGGCCGCGCTGCGGATGGCGGAGGCGCAACGGATGATGATCCGGGGCAGCCCCAGGGTGACGGACGTGTGCACGGCCGTCGGCTACGCCAGCCTCGGCACGTTCACCACCCAGTTCACCCGCCTCGTAGGGATGTCCCCGAGCCGCTTCAAGGCGCTCGTCGACCGGCACGGCGACCGGGGCATCGGCGAGGTCGTGGACGCGAGCGGGCTGACCGGACCCAACGGCCCCACCGGCCCCGGCCGCGCGGCGGAGATCACCGGCCGGGCCACCGGCACGGCGCCCGCCGACGCCGTGCTCTTCACCGGCCTCTTCCCGCACGGCGTCCCCCAGGACCTCCCCGTGGCCTGCGCGGTGACCGCCGCCACGGCCACGGTCCGGCTGCGCCCGCCCGCCGACGCGGACCACCACGTCCTGGCCGTCTGCTTCGACCGCGCCACGCGCGTGGCCGACGCGCTCGACGACCCGGCGGGCGCCCACCGCTCGGTCGCGACGACCCGAGCCCCCACCCACGGCTCATTCCGCCTCCGCCTGCGCACTCCCGCCCTGAGCGACCCACCCATCGTCCTGGCCCTCCCCCTCCTCCTCGCCCGCGACGCGACGAACCGCGCGACGGACACCGCGCTCGCGGCGAAACCCGGATGATGGGGGCGCCCCGTAAGGGGCGCGGGGAACCGCGCGAACGGCCACGGGCGACCCGCAGCCGACCGACGACCTGCCGTACCGCGCCCCGCGACCGACCCCGGCTGAACTCCCCATGACGGCACGGCGATCACCCGTCGACCAGATCGAATCGTGGGCTCCGGGCCCTTCCCCGCGCTCCGCCGTGGCTCCATGATGTGTGCGCCCGGCGGCTCATTCGCCGGGCGCAACTCGTCCGCCGCGTCGCCCGGAGGGAGACGGCACTCATGCCACGGCACCTTCGCACCCGTTACCTTCGCCCCCGTTTAAGACGATCCCTGGTGACGGCCGTGGTCACGGCCCTCTGCGCGGCGGCCGTCCCCCTGCTCGCCGCCTCCCCGGGCGCCGCCGCCGGTGCCGCGTCCTACTGGACCAGGACCTGGGGCACGGCCATGGGCACCGCCGGCCCCGCCTCCCGCACCGGTGTGGCCGGGCGGCAGACGCTCCGCATGGTCGTCCACACCAGCATCGCCGGGTCCGCCGCCCGGATCCAGCTCGTGAACACCTTCAGCCGTGAGCCCGTGACCATCGGGCACGCCACCCTCGCCCGCCAGGACCGGGGAGCCGGCGCGGCCGCCGCCCCCGTGACCCTCACCTTCGGCGGGGGTAGGCAGAGCACCGTCATCGGGCCGGGCGGGAGCGTCCTCAGCGACCCCGCCGCCTTCCGCGTCAAGGCCGACGAGAACCTCCTGGTCAGCGTGTACCTGCCGCAGGCCGTCCGCACCGCGCCCTTCCACGCGTACACCCTGACGACCTCCTACGCGTCCGCCCCCGGCGACGCGGCGGACCACACCGGTGACACCGGGGGCGGCGGGTTTCCCACCGGGTTCCCCTTCTGGGCGTTCCTCGGCGGCGTCGACGTCCGCGCGCCGCACAGCGGCGGGACCGTGGTCCTCCTCGGCGACTCGCAGACCGACGGCGGGCACACCACCCCCGACACCGACCGGCGCCTGCCCGACGACTATGCGCGCGCCCTCCAGGCCCGGCCCCGGCCCATGGGCGTCGTCAACGCCGGGATCTCCGCCAACCACCTGCTCCGCGGCACCGAGCCCGCCGAGTCGGGACAGAGCGCGCTGCTCCGCTTCGACCGCGACGTCCTGGCCCAGCCGAACGTGCGGTCCGTCGTCCTCTTCGAGGGCGTCAACGACATCATCTTCGCCGACGCGGGCGGCACCGAACTCATCGCCGGGATACGGCGGCTCGCCACCCGCGCCCACGCCGCCGGACTGACCTTCGCCGCCGCCACGATCCCGCCCTTCCGGGGCTACGAGAACGCCTGGACCCCCGCCAGGGAACAGGTCCGGCAGCAGGTCAACGCCTACCTCCGCACCACCCGCGACATCGACTCCGCCGTGGACTTCGACGAGGCGTCACGCGATCCCCTGGACACCACACGGCTCTTCGCCGCGTACTACAACCGGGGCGGCGACCGCCTCCACTTCGGCGACAACGGCAGCCAGGCCCTCTCTGACGCCCTGCTCCCCGCGCCCGTGCCCCCGCGCGTCACCCTCGACTTCACCCAGACCACGGCGGCGGACGTCACCGGCGACGGCATCCCCGACGTCATCGCCGCCGACCGGAGGAACGACCTGTACCTCTGGCCGGGCAACACCGACGTCGACGACGCCCGGCACGGCGACGGCACCTTCGCCGCCCGGCCCCGGCGGCTCACCGGGGGATGGGAGTTCACCCAGACCGTCGCGGCCGACTTCACGGGCGACGGGAGGACCGACCTGATCGCCAAGGACGCCTCGGACACCCTCCACCTCTGGACCGGCAACGGGGACGGCACGTTCAGCCGCCCCCGGACTCTCACCGGCGGCTGGCACTTCACCCAGACCACGGCGGCGGACGTCACCGGCGACGGCATCCCCGACCTCGTCGCCGTCGACAGCGGCGGGACGCTCCTCGTCTGGCCCGGCGAGGGGAACGGCACGTTCGGCCGCCCCCGGACGCTCATGGACGGCTGGCACGCCACCCGGATCCGCGCCGGCGACTTCACGGGGGACGGCCGGACCGACCTCGTCGCCGTCGACGGGCACGGCGTGCTCCTGCTCTGGGCCGGCCGGGGCGACGGCACCTTCGCCCGCCCCCGCAGGATCGCCGACGGCCACCGCCTCTCGGAGATCACCCCGATCCCCTTCCGTACCGGCGGCCTCGCCCACCTCATGGCCCGCGACGACCGGACGGGCGTCCTCAAGGAATGGCTCAACACCGGGAACGCCGCGCTCAGCCGCCCGCTCCGGCTCACCGGCACCTGGTGACGGAGGACCGGCGGATCAGTCGTCCTTCCCCGTGGCGTGCCGCATGTTCTCGTCGGACTGCCGGATCCGCTCCGGGGTCCAGTGCTCCTCGACCTCCGCCGGGTTTCCGGTGGAGTCGTGCACCACGGCCGTCTCGGGGCGGGACGGCGGCCCGGGGGCCGCGTCCCGGTCGCCGGGCCACAGGGCGGCGGTGACGGCCAGACCGAGCGCCACCGCGCCCGCCGCCAGGAGCGCCTTCTTCGCCTTCCGGGACACCATCGGGATCACCAGCTTCCTGCGCGGTGTGCGCCTGCCGCCAAGGTAGCGAAAGGTCCCAACCGTACGCACAGTTCCGGCCAATGCTGTCCGAACCCGTCCTTCCCCTCCTCCCACCTGCTCTACTCGCACGCGTCTTCGTGCTTCGAGCACACGACGTAAAGGGGGAACGGGGTGAAGACGCGATTCATGGCGGCCGTCGCCGGAGCGCTGACGCTCGGACTGAGCGTCCCGGCGGGCGCGGCCCAGGCCGATGAAACCGCGAAGCCGATGGACGCCGACACGGCGGCCACAGCGGTACAGCACAGCGCGACGGGGGACCCCTCGCAGGCTCCTTCGCGGGTGGCCGCCCACTGGACACCCGAACGGATCAGAGAGGCCCGGCCGGTGACCGGGCCGGCACCGGGCGGACGTCCGGCGGCACCGCAGACGCATCGGCTCCCGGCCCGTACGGGCCAGGGGTCGGCGCCCGTGGCGGGCGTCGCCAAGGAAGCCGGGGAGGCGGCGAAGGCGGCGGACGCGGCGAGAACGCTCGCCGACGTCTCCCGGTCCGAGGTGTGGACCGCCCACGGCAGCATGCCGGCCACCACCGTCGGCAAGCTCTACTTCGACACGCCCAAGGGCGGGAGCCAGTGCACGGCTTCCGTCATCAACTCGCCCAACAAGAGCCTGATATGGACGGCCGGGCACTGCGCCAGCGACGGCAACGGCCACTGGTACAGCAACTTCCGGTTCGTCCCGGACTACCACAACGGCCGGGAGCCGCTCGGCTCGTGGACGTGGAAGTCGGTGACCACCCCGAAGGGCTACCTCAACGGGGGGAACAAGGACTACGACCTCGCCGTGATCACCCTCTGGCCGCAGAACGGCCGCAAGGTGGCCGACGTGACCGGTTCCCAGGGGTACAGATTCAACTCCGGCTACACCTGGCACGCCCATGAGTTCGGCTACCCGTTCGACACCCACCCGGCCCGCTCCGGCATCACCGGTCAGGACCTGCGCTACTGCACGGGCACGACCTGGCGGCCGGGCATCTGGCCGTTCCAGCCCGGCCAGGAGGCCATCCACTGCGACCAGGGCCACGGGGCCAGCGGCGGCCCCTGGCTGGACGACCTCCAGCTCTCGCGCGGCTGGGGCTATCTGATCGGCAACGTCAGCTACCACGGCAGCGACAGCTCCGACGAGGAGCGCAGCCCGCATCTGGGCGACGCGGCCGTGAAGGCCTACGACGCGGAGAAGAACCGCTAGGGACGCACGTCGCCCCCGGCCCGGCGGCTGCCGGACCGGGGGCGAGGTGTACCCCGGAAACGTAAATACGTCAGGCGGGGATCAGCACTCGATGACGTTGACGGCGAGGCCGCCGCGCGCCGTCTCCTTGTACTTGACCTTCATGTCGGCGCCCGTCTCCTTCATGGTCTTGATGACCTTGTCGAGGGAGACGTGGTGGCGGCCGTCGCCGCGCAGCGCCATCCGGGCGGCGGTGACGGCCTTGGCCGCGGCCATGCCGTTGCGCTCGATGCAGGGGATCTGGACCAGACCGCCGACCGGGTCGCAGGTCAGGCCCAGGTTGTGCTCCATGCCGATCTCGGCGGCGTTCTCGACCTGCTCCGGGGTGCCGCCCAGGACCTCGGCGAGGCCGCCGGAGGCCATGGAGCAGGCGGAGCCGACCTCGCCCTGGCAGCCGACCTCGGCGCCGGAGATCGAGGCGTTCTCCTTGAAGAGCATGCCGATGGCGCCGGCGGCGAGGAGGAAGCGGACGATGCCCTCCTCGTCCGCGCCCGGCACGAAGTTCATGTAGTAGTGGAGAACGGCCGGGATGATGCCCGCGGCGCCGTTGGTCGGGGCGGTGACGACCCGGCCGCCGGCCGCGTTCTCCTCGTTGACGGCCATGGCGTAGACCGTGATCCACTCCATGGCGCGGGCCTGGGCGTCGCCCTCGGCGCGCAGCTGGCGGGCGGTGCTGGCGGCACGGCGGCGGACCTTGAGGCCGCCGGGGAGGATGCCCTCGCGGGACATGCCGCGCGTCACGCACGCCTGCATCACGCGCCAGATCTCCAGGAGGCCCTCGCGGATCTCCTCCTCCGTGCGCCAGGCCTTCTCGTTCTCCATCATCATCGCGGAGATCGACAGGCCGGACTCGCGGGACATCCGCAGCAGCTCGTCACCGGTGCGGAAGGGGTACTTCAGGACGGTGTCGTCGAGGACGATCCGGTCCGCGCCGACGGCGTCCTCGTCGACGACGAAGCCGCCGCCGACCGAGTAGTAGGTCTTCTCCAGCAGCGGGGCGCCGGCCTCGTCGTAGGCGAAGAGGGTCATGCCGTTGGCGTGGTACGGCAGGGAGCGGCGGCGGTGGAGGATCAGCTGGGTCGACTCGTCGAAGTCGATCTCGTGGGCCGAGCCGATCTCGGCGCCGAGGAGCTTGAGCCGCTTGGTGGTGCGGATGCGCTCCACCTCGTCGTCGGCGATCTCGACGTCGACGGAGCGGGGGGAGTGGCCCTCCAGGCCGAGCAGGACGGCCTTGGGGGTGCCGTGGCCGTGGCCGGTGGCGCCGAGGGAGCCGTAGAGCTCCGCCCGTACCGAGGTGGTCTGGGCGAGCAGACCGTCCTTCTTCAGGCGCCCCACGAACATCCGGGCGGCGCGCATCGGGCCGACCGTGTGGGAGCTGGACGGGCCTATGCCGATCGAGAAGAGATCGAATACGGAGATGGCCACGGTGGCAGCTCCTCTATGAGTCGGGGGGTGGAACAGGGTGGTACAGGGTGGAGCGGGGTGGTGCCGGGTGGTGCGACAGGAAACGGAATGCCGCATTCACCTATCAGTGTGCGGGATGCGGGCGGCTTTCCCGCGGTGGCGCGGGTCACGCCGGGGCGCCGGGCCCTCGCGGTACGGGGCACCGGCCCGCTCCTCGAGCGTGCCCGGTGCCCCGTACCGGCCGGTTAATCCCGTGCTTCGGTGCTACTTCAGCCCGGGGTACAGCGGGTGCTTGTCCGCGAGCGCCGTGACGCGGCCGCGCAGGGCCTCCGCGTCGAAGCCCGGCTTGAGGGCCTCGGCGATGATGTCCGCAACCTCGCGGAAGTCCTCGGCCGTAAAGCCGCGGGTGGCCAGGGCCGGGGTGCCGATCCGCAGGCCCGAGGTGATCATCGGGGGGCGCGGGTCGTTCGGGATGGCGTTGCGGTTGACCGTGATGCCGACCTCGTGGAGGCGGTCCTCGGCCTGCTGGCCGTCCAGCTCGCTGTTGCGCAGGTCCACCAGGACCAGGTGGACGTCCGTGCCGCCGGAGAGGACGGAGACGCCCACCTCCTTGACGTCGTCCCGCATCAGGCGGTCGGCGAGGATCTTGGCGCCCTCGAGCGTGCGCTGCTGGCGCTCCTTGAACTCCTCCGTGGCCGCGACCTTGAAGGAGACGGCCTTGGCCGCGATCACGTGCTCCAGCGGGCCGCCCTGCTGACCGGGGAAGACCGCGGAGTTGATCTTCTTGGCGAGCTCGGCCGTGGAGAGGATCACACCACCGCGCGGACCGCCCAGGGTCTTGTGGGTGGTGGTGGTGACCACGTGGGCGTGCGGCACCGGGGAGGGGTGGAGCCCGGCGGCGACCAGGCCCGCGAAGTGGGCCATGTCGACCATCAGGTACGCGCCGACCTCGTCCGCGATCCGGCGGAAGGCGGCGAAGTCCAGCTGGCGCGGGTAGGCGGACCAGCCGGCGACGATCAGCTTGGGGCGGTGCTCCTTGGCGAGGCGCTCGACCTCCTCCATGTCCACCAGGTTGGTCTGCTCGTCGACGTGGTAGGCGACCACGTTGTAGAGCTTCCCGGAGAAGTTGATCTTCATCCCGTGGGTGAGGTGCCCGCCGTGGGCCAGGTTCAGGCCCAGGATGGTGTCGCCCGGGTTGAGCAGGGCGAACATCGCCGCGGCGTTGGCCTGCGCGCCGGAGTGCGGCTGCACATTGGCGTGCTCGGCGCCGAAGAGCGCCTTGATGCGGTCGATGGCGATCTGCTCGACGACGTCGACGTGCTCGCAGCCGCCGTAGTAGCGGCGGCCCGGGTAGCCCTCGGCGTACTTGTTGGTCAGGACCGAGCCCTGGGCCTCCATGACCGCGACCGGAGCGAAGTTCTCCGAGGCGATCATCTCGAGGGTGGACTGCTGGCGGTGGAGTTCGGCGTCGACGGCGGCGGCGACGTCCGGGTCGAGCTCATGGAGGGAGCTGTTGAGAAGCGACATGAGTTCTTCCTGCGCGGGAGGGAGCGGGCGGGGTCAGCCTGCGGCGAAGGCCGTGTACTCGTCGGCCGACATCAGGTCGGCCGGCTCGTCCGTGATCTTCACCTTGAACAGCCAGCCGCCCTCGAAGGGGGCGGAGTTCACCAGCGCCGGGTCGTCCACGACGTCCTGGTTGGCCGCGACGATCTCGCCCGTGACGGGGGCGAAGAGGTCGCTGACCGACTTGGTCGACTCCAGCTCACCACAGGACTCGCCCGCGGTGATGGTGTCGCCGACGGCCGGGAGCTGGGCGAAGACGACATCGCCGAGCGCGTTGGCCGCGAACTCGGTGATCCCGACCGTCGCCACACCATTGGCGTCGGCGGCCGACAGCCACTCGTGCTCCTTGGAGTAACGCAGCTGCTGGGGGTTGCTCATGGCTAGATTCTCCTGTACGCGCGTGGGTGCTTGTGCAAGGGGTCTTGACAGGTGAGATGAGGGGGGATCGGTGAGGGTTCAGCGTTCCCGCTTGTAGAAGGGGAGTGCGACGACCTCGTACGGCTCCTGGCTGCCGCGAATGTCCACACATACCCCTTCCGTACCCGGCGTGGCGTGCGCCGCGTCGACGTAGGCGATCGCGATCGGCTTGCCGAGGGTGGGGGAGGGGGCGCCGGAGGTCACCTCGCCGACGACCGCGCCGCCGACCGTGACGGCGTAGCCGGCCCGCGGCACCCGGCGGCCGGTCGCGATCAGGCCGACCAGCTTGCGCGGCGGAGCCGTCTCGGCGTGCTCGGCGGCGGCCGTCAGCGCCTCGCGGCCCACGAAATCGCCGGCCTTGTCGAACTTCACGACCCGGCCCAGCCCGGCGTCGAACGGCGTGGTGTCCGTGGTCAGCTCGTGCCCGTAGAGCGGCATGCCCGCCTCCAGGCGCAGGGTGTCCCGGCAGGAGAGCCCGCACGGCACCAGCCCGGCGTCCGCGCCCGCCTCGGTCAGGGACTGCCACAGCTTCTCGGCGTCGGCGGGGGCGACGAACAGTTCGAAGCCGTCCTCGCCGGTGTAGCCGGTACGGGCGATCAGCGCGGGGACGCCCGCGACGGTGCCCGGCAGGCCCGCGTAGTACTTCAGGCCGTCCAGGTCCGCGTCGGTGACGGACTTCAGGATGGCGGGGGAGGCGGGGCCCTGGACCGCGATCAGCGCGTAGTTCTCGCGGTCGTCCCGGACGGTCGTCTCGAAGCCCGCCGCGCGCTCGGTGATCGCGTCGAGGACCACCTGGGCGTTGGAGGCGTTGGCGACGACCATGTACTCCTGCTCGCCCAGGCGGTAGACGATCAGGTCGTCGAGGATGCCGCCGTCCTCGCGGCAGATCATCGTGTAACGGGCCCGGCCGACGGCCAGCGCGGAGATGTTGCCCACCAGGGCGTGGTCCAGGGCCTGCCCGGCCTGGGCGCCCGTGAGGGTGATCTCGCCCATGTGCGACAGGTCGAAGAGGCCCGCGCGGGTGCGCACGGCGATGTGCTCGTCGCGCTCGCTGCCGTAGCGCAGGGGCATGTCCCAGCCGGCGAAGTCGGTCATGGTCGCGCCGAGCGCGCGGTGCAGCGCGTCCAGGGCGGTACGGCGGGGGGCTTCGGTCATGATCGGGCTCCCGGGCAGGTGGGTCGCGGAGGAATGCCTGAATAGGCGGCCTCCCCATCTGTCATCGGAACCTGAGAGGTTCACCGAGAGCCTCGCCTGTCATCAAAGGCACCCGGCTTGCACCTTGGGTGGGACCGCGCGGCCGCGGTCCGCTTTTCAGATCTGCCTCACCCGCGCGGTACGGGGCCTGAGAGATTCAAGGGAGGAACTTGCTCCTTCGGCGCCCGGGGCACATGGCACCCGGGACTCTCCCGCGCGGATTCGAGCGGCCAATATGCGATTACTTGCAGTTGAGTCGAGCTTGGCGCGCACATCATTGCACGTACGGGCGTGCGACGGACCGCCCGCCGCCCCTCAAATTGGATTACCTTTTCTTTACATCGCGTGGGGAGTCCGTGGGGAGGGGGCGGTCGTACGACCAGTCGGGAGGGGGCGATCACCGTGCGTACGGGGGAGACGCGCGAGGTGCGCGACGCTCGCGAGGCGGTGGGTGTGCGCGATCTGCGCGGGGGCGGGGACGGGGCGGCGGTCACGGAGCTCCGCTATCCGGCGGGCGACCTGCTCGTCGTCTCCGGACTGCCCGGCGGCGGCAAGTCCACGCTGATGCGGCGCGTCGTGCCCGCCGCCGTCCACCGCGTGGACTCCCAGGACGTGCGCGAGCGCTTCGAACGCCGGTCGCTGCCGCTTCCGTACGCCGTGTACCGGCCCTTCGTCCGCCTCGCGCACTACGCCGCGCTGCGGCGGGCGCTGCGCTCGGGTGACAGCGTCGTCGTGCACGACTGCGGGCAGTGGAGCTGGGTGCGCCGCTGGCTCGCGCGCGACGCGCGGCGGCGGGGCGGGGGGCTGCACCTGGTGGTCCTGGCGGTCGACCCGCCCACCGCGCTGGCCGGCCAGCGCGCCCGCGGCCGCGGCGTCTCCGTCCGCTCCTTCGCCCGCCACCGCCGCGCGACGTCCCGCCTCGTCGCCGCCCTCACGGCGGGCGACCACCCGGCAGGCACGACCTCGGCCGTCCTCCTCGACCGCGAGGCGGCGGACGCGCTGCGGGCCATCCACTTCGGCTGAGGCGGGCCCGGCCCCGCCGGGCTCCCCGGCGGGAGGGGATCCCCAGCCCCGCCCTTTCCCCGTTTCCCGGGGGCAAGCCCCCGGCCCCCCGAAGGCCCGAGGGCTCCGCCCCGGGCCCCACACCGCACCCACCAGGCTCCCGGCCCGGTTCCCGAGCACCCAAGGGCTCCGCCCCAAGCCTCGCCCCGCACCCAGCTCCTGTCCCCGCGCCCAGCTTTCGGCCCCCAGTTCCCCGGGCCCGGCTCCGGCCTTGGGCCCGGCCCCGGCTCCGACTCCGGGCCCGGCTCCGCCCCCGGGCCTGACCCCGACCCCGGGCCTGACCCCGACCCCGGGCCTGACCCCGACCCCGGGCCTGACCCCGGGCCCCGGCCCCTGGCCCCGGCCTCGGCCACGGCCCAGGGCCAGGCCCCCGCCCAGGCCCGCGGCTCCGGCCCCTGGCCCGGCCGCCCGCCCCTGCCTTGGGCAGGGCGGACCCCCGCCGGGCACGGCGAACCCTCCCCGGGCCGGGGCGGAGCCCCTCGCCCGGGCGGGGGGCGGGGGCTTGCCCCCGGTTTCGGGAAGGCACCCCTCCCGCCGCCGCGGCGAGCGGCCACCGCCGACGCACCCGGCGGTGCCGGACAACCCCGCCCGTGGGGGCGCCCCACCACCTCGAAGCCCAGGCGCAGCCGTTAAGGTGCCGGGATGCGTCCGACGAACGGGGTGGGAGACGATGACCTGGCCGGCCAATGAGCTCGAAGCGGTACTCGCCGCTTCCGTCGGCGTGCCGGACGCCGGCGCGCGGATCGTCGAGGCGCTCGGCCGCAGCAGCGTGTGGGTTCCGCTGCCCAAGGGCGGGGGGCCCGACAGCCCCGACCTCGATCTGCCCGCCCTGGAGCTGAACGGCGCCGCCTACGTGCCCGTGTTCAGCTCCCAGGAGGAGTTCACGGCCGTCGCCGGCGCGGGGATGTCCTTCGCCGTCGCCCCCGCCGTCGAGTTCGCCCGCGGCCTGCCCCCGCAGGTCGGCATCGTCGTCAACCCTGAGGGCACCGTCACCGTGCCCCTGCCGCCGCCCGCCGTCGCCGGGTTGTGCCGGGCCGGGCGCACGGCCCTGGACGGCGACGCCACCGGCGGCCGCGTACGGCTGTACGAGCCGGACTGGCAGGAGGAGCCGACCGCGTTCCTGGCCGCCGCCGGGCTGGAGTTCGCGGCAACCGGGGCCGTCCGGACCGCCCGTCGTGCCATGGCCGTCGTCGAGGGCGGTGATCCCGCGCTGTTCGTCGGCGTCGAGCTGGGGCTCCCCGACCCGGGGAGCCGCTCCGCCGCCCTGGACGCCCTGGGCCGCGCGCTGGGCCGGGTGCCCGTGCCCTGGCCCGTGCAGCTCGTCTTCCTGGACGTCGCCCAGGACGACCCCGTGGGCGACTGGATACGGACCCGGATACGACCGTTCTACGACCGTGACCTGTGACAGCTCTCATGCCCGCCCCCGCGGGCTCGTAAGCTGGTAGCAGCAGACGGCCAAGAGAAGAGGCGGACCCAGGTGAGCGCGGGCGCGGAGAGCGGCGTGGAGCAGGTGCTGCGCCAGGTGGCGCCCGGCCGGTACGACACGTACGAGCAGCTGCTGCGGTCCCTCGCCGAGGGCCGGGTGTGGATGCTGCTGTGGCACGGTCAGGCCGGCTCGCCCGACGCCCAGTACGGGAACATGGAGGTCGACGGCCTCGGCTACGCCCCCTGTGTGACCTCCGCCCAGGAGCTCGCCGCCAGCGGCTGGAACCGCGCCCACGAGGTCGTCGCCGGCCGGGCCGCCGCCGCCTCCCTCTACCCCGACCGCTGGGGCCTGTGGCTCAACCCCCACGCCCCCGGCGGCGGCGTCGGCATCCCCTGGCTCGACCTGCGCCGGATCGTCGCCGGCCTGGACCGGCTGCCCGCCGGCCCGCTCCAGCTGAGCGAACCGGCGCTGGACATCCCGCAGTTCTACGCCCTGCTCGGGCAGAACGCCCACCGCACCCCCGTGGTCCGCGCGCTGCGCCGGGCCTGGGTGCGGCCCGCCCTGGGCACGCCGTACCTGGCCATCGGGCTCGATCTGTACGACACCTCGCCCGCCGCCGTGGAGGCCGTGCGGCTGATGATGCAGCAGTCGATCGCCGCGGTGCCCGACGGCCTGCCGGTGTCGACGGTGTCGATGGCGGACGAGTACGACCCCGTCGCGATGTGGATGCGGGCCAACAGCCGGCCGTTCTTCGCCCGCGAGGGCTACGGGGCCGGCGCCGCGCCGGCCGCGCCCGCCCCGGGCTACGGCTACCCCCCGCAGCAGCAGGGCTGGCAGGCCGGGGCGTACTGACCCCCGCTCAGGGCCCCGCCGCGTCCGTATTACGGAACCTCCCTTCGCACATCACGTTTGCGCATCCTTTGCGGGTGGGGGCTGGCGGGTGATCGCGGGAGCGATGAAGACTCCCGCCCAACAAGGACTTCGTTCCTGCGTACGACCTGTTCCGCCGTACGACCGCTCTGTGCGCACGTCCCGTACCACCCGCACTTCCGGTGCCTTCCGCACCGTCGTACTCCGGGTATCACCGCACGTCCCGCACTGCCGGCACCACTCGCACTGCCAGCACCTTTCGCACCTCCGCACCTCCCGCACCACTGCACTTCGCGTATCACCGCGATCCACGCGTACCACCGCGATCCACGCGCACCGCCGCGGGGAGCGCGTCCTCGCACCAGTGATGTGAACCAGCCGCCCCGAGCGCGGCGGGCGTTGGGCCGGTCGCCGCCGGCCGAGAGGGGTCCACCAGACGATGACGGCACCACTGCACGACACGGGACCGGCCGACGCCGGCGCCGCCCCCGTCGCCGACGGCATTCCACTGAGGACCATCGAGGGGCGCTCGCCCTGGCGGATCGCCTGGACACGGCTCAAGCGTGACAAGTTCGCCCTGGCGGGCGGGGCCGTCGTCCTGCTGCTCGTCCTCGTGGCGGTCCTGGCCCCGGTCATCGTGGGCCTGCTGGGGCATCCCCCGAACGAGTACCACGAGGAGCTGATCGACCCCCTCTCCAGCACCCCCAAGGGTTCCTGGGGCGGCATCGACTCCGACTTCCTCTTCGGCGCCGAGCCCGTCAACGGCCGGGACGTCTTCAGCCGGGTCGTCTACGGGGCCCGGGTCTCGCTGCTCGTGGCCTTCCTCTCGGCCGTCGTGGCGGTCGTGATCGGCACGGTCTTCGGCATCGTCGCCGGCTACTTCGGCGGCTGGGTGGACGCGGTCGTCAGCCGGGTCATGGACCTCCTGCTGGCCTTCCCGCAGCTGCTCTTCATCATCGCGCTCGTCTCCGTCGTCCCCAACTCCCTGTGGGGGCTGACCGGTTCGGGGGTGCGGATGGCCGTGCTGATCGCGGTCATCGGGTTCTTCGGCTGGCCGTACGTGGGCCGGATCGTCCGCGGCCAGACGCTCTCGCTCAGAGAGCGGGAGTACGTCGAGGCCGCCCGCAGCCTGGGCGCGGGCCGGCTGTACATCCTCTTCCGGGAGCTGCTGCCCAACCTGGTGGCGCCGATCACCGTGTACGCCACGTTGATGATTCCCACCAACGTCCTGACGGAGGCGGCGCTGAGCTTCCTCGGCGCCGGCGTCAAACCGCCGACCGCCTCCTGGGGGCAGATGCTCTCCAAGGCCGTCACCACCTACGAGGGCGACCCCATGTTCATGATCATCCCGGGTCTCGCCATCTTCGTCACCGTGCTGGCCTTCAACCTCTTCGGCGATGGCGTGCGGGACGCGCTGGACCCGAAGGGCTCGCGCTGACGCGCGACCCAACCCCTTCCCTCTTCGTACCCACCGCCCCTGTCGAACCGCCAGGAGGCCCCTTCCCGCACCCCCGCCGGCCCGTTCCGGGCGGCGACCGACCACGGAGGTCCGTTACATCGTGACAACCCAACGAACTTCGAGGCGCAGACTGGCCGCCGGGGCGGCGCTCGCGGTCGCGGCCCTGGTGACCACCACCGCCTGCGGCGGTGGCGGCGGCAAGAGCGAAGGCGGCGGCAAGGGCGGCAAGGCGGCGGGCTTCAACGCCGGTGTGAACAAGGTCGCCTCCGCCTCCGACAAGAAGGGCGGGGAGCTGAAGTTCATCGGCACCCAGGACGCCGACTCGTGGGACCCGCAGCGCGGTTACTACGGTTTCATGTGGGACTTCGCCCGGTACTACACCCGGACGCTCGTCACCCCCAAGCCGGCTCCCGGCCTGGAGAGCGTGACCGTCGTCCCGGACATGGCCACGGACACGGGCCGGCTCTCGGCCGACAAGAAGACCTACACGTTCAAGCTGCGTGACGGGCTGACGTGGGAGGACGGCCAGCCGGTCACCACGCAGCAGATCAAGTACGGCATCGAGCGCACCTGGGCCACCGACAAGATCTCCGGCGGCCCGCTGTGGCTGATGCAGGTCCTCGACCCCAACAAGGAGTACAAGGGCCCGTACAAGGACGAGAGCAAGGACAAGCTCGGCCTGAAGGCGATCGAGACGCCGGACGAGAAGACGATCGTCTTCCATCTGCCCAAGCCCAACGGCGACTTCCTCCAGATGCTGGCGATCCCCGCCGCGGCCCCGGTCCGCCCGGACAAGGACACCGCCGAGAAATACGGGTCCCGGCCGTTCTCCAACGGCCCGTACAAATTCGTCTCCTACACCCCGAACAAGGGCCTGGAGCTGGTCCGCAACGACAAGTGGGACCCGAAGACCGACACGGTCCGCAAGGCCCTCCCGGACAAGATCACGGTCAAGCTCACCACCAACGCCGACGACATGGACAACAAGCTGCTCGCCGGCGAGTACGACCTCGACATCAACGCCACCGGCCTGGGCTCGGCCGGCCGGCAGAAGGCGATGAACTCGTACAAGGCCAACGTCGACAACCCGCAGACCGGCTTCATCCGCTATGCGGCCTTCCCGAAGACCGTCGCGCCGTTCGACAACGAGCACTGCCGCAAGGCCGTCATCTACGCCGCCGACCACACCTCGATCCAGACGGCGCGCGGCGGCCCGCAGGGCGGCGGTGACATCGCGATCAGCATGCTCCCGCCGGTGGTCAAGGGCTTCGACCCGAACTACGACCCGTTCAATCTGAAGCAGGGCAAGCCCGACGAGGCCAAGGCCAAGGAGGAGCTGAAGGCCTGCGGCAAGCCCGGGGGCTTCAAGACCACGATCGCCGTGCGCAACAACAAGCCGCCGGAGGTCGCGACCGCCGAGTCGATGCAGGCGGCCCTGAAGAAGGTCGGCATCGACGCCCAGATCGACCAGTACGACGGCGCCCAGTCCACCGGCATCATCGGCGCCCCCAAGAACGTCAAGGACAAGAACTACGGAATCATCATCATGGGCTGGGGCGCGGACTTCCTCAGCGGCCAGGGCTTCCTCCAGCCCATCACCGACGGCCGCTTCATCCAGGAGAGCGGCAACCAGAACTACCCCGAGCTCAACGACCCCGAGATCAACAAGCTCTACGACCAGGCCATCGCGGAGATCGACGTCGAGAAGGCGGGGAAGATCTACCAGGAGGCCAACAAGAAGGTCACCGAGGGCGCCTGGTACCTGCCCTTCGTCTACGACAGGACGATCACCTGGCGCAGCTCCCGGCTGACCAACGCCTACACGTCCGACGCCTACAACGGCCGCTACGACTACGCCTCCCTCGGCGTCGGCAAGTGACCGTCGCGTCAAGTGACAGGCGCCGTCCAATGACAGACCGCACGCTCCGCCGGCGCACCCGCCGCTAGGCCCGAAGGGCAGGTGAGGGCCGCGCGCGGCGGTCCGGGGACCCCCGGGCGATACGGGGGTCCCCGGCCGCCGCCGGCCGACCGCAGTGTTCGCTTACATCGTCAGGCGGCTGTTCGCCGTCATCGTGATGCTCCTCGTGGTCACCCTGGTGACCTTCGGCATCTTCTTCGCGATCCCCAAGCTCACCGGGGCCGACCCCGCCGCGCTCTACGTCGGCAAGCAGGCGGACCCGGAGACCATCGAGGGCATCCGGCAGAAACTCGGGCTGGCCGACCCGATCCTGGTGCAGTTCTGGCACTTCGTCACCGGCATCTTCGCCGGGCGGGACTACACCGGCGGCGGCACCACCGTGCACTGCGACGTGCCCTGCTTCGGCTACTCCTTCCGCACCGAGCAGGACATCTGGCCGGTGCTCCAGGACCGGGTGCCGGTGACGCTGTCGCTGGCCGCCGGCGCCTGTGTGCTGTGGCTCATCGGCGGCGTGACCACCGGTGTGGTCTCCGCCCTCAAGCGCGGCAGCCTCTGGGACCGCGCGGCCATGACCGTCGCCCTGGCCGGCGTCTCGCTCCCCATCTACTTCACCGGCCTGGTCTCGCTCGCGGTCTTCTCCTACGGCCTGGGCTGGGTGGACGGCGACTACGTCGACCTGGCCGACGACCCGGCCGGCTGGGTCAGCGGGCTGATCCTGCCCTGGATCACCCTCGCCTTCCTCTACGCGGCCATGTACGCCCGGCTCACCCGCGCCACCATGCTGGAGATCCTGGGCGAGGACTACATCCGCACCGCCCGCGCCAAGGGGCTGCGGGAACCGGTGGTCATCGGCAAGCACGCCATGCGCTCCACGATGACCCCGATCCTCACCATCCTCGGCATGGACCTCGGCGCCCTCGTCGGCGGCGCGATCCTCACCGAGACCACCTTCAACCTGCCGGGCCTGGGCCAGGCGGCCGTGAAGGCCATCAGCGACCGCGACCTGCCGCTGATCCTCGGCGTGACGCTCATCGCGGCGACCGCCGTCGTCGTCGCCAACCTCGTGGTCGACCTCCTGTACGCCGTGATCGATCCCCGAGTGAGGCTCTCGTGACCACCACACCCGTGCCCGACGGCGGCGCCGTCGGCGAGCCTGTCGACGGTACGGCCCGGCCGACCGCCTTCCTCGACGTGCGCGACCTGCGCATCCACTTCCCCACCGACGACGGCCTGGTGAAGTCCGTCGACGGGCTCTCCTTCCAGCTGGAGAAGGGCCGCACCCTCGGCATCGTCGGCGAGTCCGGCTCCGGCAAGTCCGTGACCTCGCTGGGCATCATGGGCCTCCACACCGTCGGCCAGTACGGCCGCCGCAAGGCCCGCATCAGCGGCGAGATCTGGCTGGACGGCACCGAGCTGATGAGCGCCGACCCCGAGAAGGTGCGGCGGCTGCGCGGCCGCGAGATGGCGATGATCTTCCAGGACCCGCTGTCGGCCATGCACCCGTACTTCACCGTCGGCGCCCAGATCGTGGAGGCCTACCGGGTCCACCACGACGTGGACAAGAAGACCGCCCGCAAACGCGCCGTCGAGCTGCTGGACCGGGTCGGCATCCCCCAGCCCGACCGGCGCGCCGACGACTACCCCCACCAGTTCTCCGGCGGGATGCGCCAGCGCGCGATGATCGCGATGGCGCTGGTCAACAACCCCGAGCTGCTGATCGCCGACGAGCCCACCACCGCCCTGGACGTCACCGTGCAGGCCCAGATCCTGGACCTGATCCGCGACCTCCAGAAGGAGTTCGGCTCCGCCGTCGTCATCATCACCCACGACCTGGGCGTGGTCGCCGAGCTCGCCGACGACATCCTGGTGATGTACGGCGGCCGCTGCGTGGAACGCGGCCCGGCCGAGCAGGTCTTCCGCACCCCCCAGCACCCCTACACCTGGGGCCTGCTGGGCTCGATGCCCCGGATCGACCGCGACCAGACCGAGCGGCTGATCCCCGTCAAGGGCTCCCCGCCCAGCCTGATCAATGTGCCCTCCGGCTGCGCCTTCAACCCGCGCTGCCCCTACGCGGACGTCCCCAAGGGCGGCATCACCCGCACCGAGCGGCCCGAACTGCGCCCCGTCCCCGGCGCGGAGACCGGCCGGCCGCACCACTCCGCCTGCCATCTGGCACCCGAGGAGCGCACCCGCATCTGGACCGAAGAGATCGCTCCCAAGCTGTGAAGGACCAACAGATGACGATGTCCGCGCGGCCCGCGCCCGAGGCGGCCGAGCCCCTGCTGAAGGTCGAGGGCCTGGTCAAGCACTTCCCCATCGTCAAGGGCCTGCTGCGCCGCCAGGCGGGCGCGGTGCGGGCCGTGGACGGCCTGTCCTTCGACGTGCGCGCGGGGGAGACCCTGGGCGTGGTGGGCGAGTCCGGCTGCGGCAAGTCGACCATGGGCCGGCTGATCACCCGGCTGCTCGAACCCACCGCCGGGAGGATCGAGTTCGAGGGCAAGGACATCACCCACCTCAATGTGGCGGGGATGCGGCCGATGCGCCGCGACGTCCAGATGATCTTCCAGGACCCGTACTCCTCGCTGAACCCCCGGCATACCGTCGGCACGATCGTCGGGGCGCCGTTCCGGCTCCAGGGCATCGCGCCCGAGGGCGGGGTGAAGCGGGAGGTCCAGCGGCTGCTGGAGCTGGTCGGCCTCAACCCCGAGCACTACAACCGCTATCCGCACGAGTTCTCCGGCGGCCAGCGCCAGCGCATCGGCATCGCGCGGGCGCTCGCGCTCAAGCCCCGGCTGGTCGTCGCCGACGAGCCGGTCTCCGCGCTGGACGTCTCCATCCAGGCCCAGGTGGTCAATCTCCTGGACGACCTCCAGGAGGAGCTCGGGCTGACCTACGTGATCATCGCCCATGACCTGTCGGTCATCCGGCACGTCTCGGACCGGATCGCGGTGATGTACCTCGGCAAGATCGTGGAGCTGGCCGACCGCGCCTCGCTCTACGAGACGCCCATGCACCCCTACACCAAGGCGCTGCTGTCGGCCGTGCCCGTGCCGGACCCGGGGCGGCGCACCAAGCGGGAGCGCATTCTGCTCACGGGCGACGTGCCCTCGCCGATCTCGCCGCCCGCCGGCTGCCGCTTCCACACCCGCTGCTGGAAGGCGACGGAGGTGTGCGGGACCGACGAGCCGCCGCTGCTGACGCTGCGGACCGGCCACCAGGTGGCCTGCCATCACCCGGAGAACGCACCGGAGACACCCGAACCGGTGACGGAAGGTGCGGGTGCGGAGTGAGTCTGCCAAGCTGAATTTCATTGATCGTTTCGGCTGTTGATCGAAACGAGTTGGTAAAGACCTGAGCACGGCGAGCACGGGGGAGTGCAGAGTCGGCGCGTCCGCCGCAATTGCGCTCGTACGTTCGAAGGGACGGCTCATGGCACTCTCCCGCCTGCTCCGGGATCGCTCCATACGCTCGACAGGCCGCCGGGTCCCGGCCAAGCTCCTGGCCCTCGCCACGGCCACCGCCTCCGCCTGGGTGGTGGCGGCCGCCCCCATGGCCTCGGCCCGCCCCGACTGGCCGCCGACCGCCGGTACCCCCGGCATCGGCGACACCTACTTCCCCGAGCTGGGCAACGGCGGCTTCGACGCCCTCCACTACGACCTGGACGTCGGCTACACACCGTCCAGCGGCCGCCTGGACGGCAGGACGACCGTCACCGCGCGGGCCACCAAGAGCCTCTCCTCCTTCGACCTGGACCTCCAGCAGCTCACGGTCTCCAAGGTCGAGGTGAACGGCTTGCCCGCCGCCTTCTCCCGGGTGGGCGACGAGATCCGGATCCGCCCGGCGCTCCCGCTGATCAAGGGCCACACCTTCACCACGACCGTCACCTACGGCGGGATACCCCAGCCGCTCAGCGGCCCCATCATCTTCGGCTCGAAGTACGGCTGGATGAAGACCAAGGACGGCGTCTTCGTGGCGTGCGAGCCCAACGCCGCCTCCACCTGGTTCCCCTCCAGCGACCACCCCTCCGACAAGGCCACCTTCGACATCCGCATCCGGGCCCCCAAGGGCCTGACCGCCGTCTCCAACGGCAGACTCCTCGCCACCCGCGACCAGGGCGACACCACGATCACCCACTGGCGGGAGAGCAAGCCGATGGCGCCCTACCTCGCCACCGCCACGATCGGGAAGTTCGACGTGCGCAAGGGCGTCACCCCCGGCGGCACCCCCATCTACGTCGCCACCAATCCCGCCCTGCCCACGGACAAGCTCGACTTCTACGGCATCACCTCCGAGGCCACCGACTACTGGTCCAAGCTCTTCGGCCCGTACCCCTTCGAGGAGACGGGCGCCATCGTCGACGACATGCCGCAGGCCGAGTTCTCGCTGGAGGTCCAGACGAAGCCCGTCTACTCCGCCGTGCGCGACGAGGCGACGGTCGTCCACGAGCTGGCCCACCAGTGGTTCGGCGACTCGCTGTCGGTCGAGCGGTGGAAGGACATCTGGCTCAATGAGGGCTTCGCCACCTACGCCGAGTGGCTGTGGGACGAGCACAAGGGCCGCAAGAGCGCCCACCAGTCCTTCCTGGAGGCGTACAACGCGCACGCCGCCGACGACGCCTTTTGGAAGCTCGACGTGGCCGACCCCAAGCGCGACACGATGTTCTCGCGGTCCGTCTACTACCGGGGCGCGATGACGCTCCAGGCGCTGCGCGAGCGCATCGGCGACAAGGCGTTCTTCAAGCTGCTGCCGCTGTGGACCAAGCTCCACAAGGGCGGCAACGTCCGCACCGCCCAGTTCACCGGCCTGGCCGAGGCGGTCTCCCACCAGGACCTGAGCGACCTCTTCCGGACCTGGCTCTCCACGCCGCAGAAGCCGAAGCTGCCGTAGCCGCCGGGGGCGCGCCGGTCCGCATTCCGGGACGAGTCGGGAGCGCGGCCGCCGGCGCGTAAGAATGTCTGGTGCTCACCGATCTGTTCAGTCCCTCCGTCCAGCACTCGCTCGACCTCGCCGGGATCTTCGTCTTCGCCATGTCGGGCGCCCTGCTCGGCGTCCGCAAGAACTTCGACGTATTCGGCATGGCGGTGCTGGCGGAGGTCACGGCGCTGGGCGGCGGGCTGTTCCGGGACCTGATCATCGGAGCCGTGCCGCCCGCCGCCTTCACCGACCTGGGGTACTTCCTCACCCCGCTGGTCGCCACCGCGATCGTCTTCTTCCTCCACCCGGAGGTGGAGCGGATCACCAAGGCGGTGAACGTCTTCGACGCCGCCGGGCTCGGGCTGTTCTGCGTCGCGGGCACGGTCAAGGCCTACGGGCACGGGCTCGGCCTGACCTTCGCCGCCACCCTCGGCCTGGCCACGGCGGTCGGCGGCGGTGTGCTGCGCGACGTCCTGGCCCACGAGGTCCCCTCGCTGCTGCGCTGGGACCGCGACCTGTACGCCGTGCCCGCCATGGTCGGCTCCACCATGGCCGCGCTGCTCATCCGCTACGACGCGCTCAACGTCTCCACCAGCATGCTGTCCGCCGCCGTCGCGTTCGTCCTGCGGCTGCTCGCGATGCGCTACCACTGGCGCGCCCCGCGCGCCTGGCACCGGCGCAGCGCGGCGGTCGAGGACCCTGCCCAGGGGTAGACAGTCAGGCGTAAACCGTCGGGCGGAACGTTTTCCCACTAGCGTTTCCCACATGGCACCGGGAACCACAGGAACCACGGGAACCATCGGCGACAGCGAGTTCGACCGGGACACCGCGATCTCGGCCAACGGGCCGGGCGGCGGCTACGACGCCCACCTCCACCCGGGCTGGACCGTCTTCGGCGCCCTCAACGGCGGCTACCTCCTCGCCCTGCTCGCCCGCGCCCTGCGCGACGCGCTGCCCCACCCCGACCCGTTCACCGTCACCGCCCACTACCTGAGCGCCTCACGGCCCGGCCCCGCCGCCATCCGCGTCGAGCCGCTGCGGACGGGCCGTTCGCTCTCCACCGGCCAGGCCCGCCTCCTCCAGCGCGCCGAGGACGGCACCGAGACCGAGCGCGTCCGCGTCCTGGCCGCCTACGGGGACCTGGCCGCCCTCCCCGACGACGTCCGCACCATCGCGACGCCCCCGCCCCTGCCGCCGTACGAGGAGTGCCGGGGCCTCCTCGACCCCGGACCGGCCATGGCGGTGCCCGTCCCCGAACTGGTCCACCGCCTCGACTACCGCCTCGACCCGGCCACCACGGGCTGGATGACCGGCCGGCCGAGCGGCCGGGGCGAGATCCGCGCCTGGTACGGCCTCGCGGACGGCCGCGCCCCCGACCCGCTCTCGCTGCTGCTGGCCGTCGACTCGCTGCCGCCCACGGCCTTCGAGTACGGCGTCACCGGAGTGGTGCCGACCGTCGAGCTGACCGCCCACATCCGCCACCGCCCCGCCCCCGGCCCCCTCCGGATCCTCAAGACCAGCCGCAATCTCGCGGGCGGCTACATGGAGGAGGACGCGGAGGTCTGGGACAGCCGGGACCGCCTCGTCGCCCAGTCGCGCCAACTGGCCCGTCCGTCGCTCTGAGCGCCCGTCACCACCTGCTCACACCTCCCGGCCCAGCCACGCCGCCAGCCGGACGTAGGCGTCCGCGCCCTCGGGCGCCGGACGCACCGGCCCGAACGGCACGGGAGCGCCGCGCCGCTCCGCCGGGAGCACCCGGCGCGCCCACTCCAGGGCGTACTCGGCGAGCTCCTGGTCCAGGGGCAGCGGGTGGCCGAGGGCGGCGGACAGGTCCCAGGCGTGGCCGACCGCCTCCAGCACACAGCCCGAGGAGAGGTACGCCCGGCCCGGCAGCTCGCCCCACGGCACGGACACCGGCGCGTCCAGCTTCGCGTCGTCGGCCCACACCTCGCCGAAGAGCGCGCGGGCCTCGTCGTACGCCTGGAGCCAGCCGTCGTCCGGCACGTCCTCGGCGGCCTCCAGCGTCACGTCCGCGCCGGTCCGGCCGAGCTCGGCGGCGGCCCGGACACCGCCCACGAGATGCGCCAGCAGACCGCGCACGTCGAACCCGTCGCAGGGCGTGGGGTCGCCGAGCGCCTCGGGCTTCACCCGGGCCATCAGGGCCGCCACCTGGTCGGTGGCACGGGCGTAGAGGGGGCGGGGGTCGAGGTCCATGGGTCAGTGCTCCTTGCGCGGGTCCTGCACGGGGTGATCGGTCGAACAGGAGCACCCTCCCGCCATAACCTGACACCCGCCGTCAAGTTTTCCCCGCCTCCTGCGAGATTCTTGATCACGTGAAATCCGACCGGCTGCTGTCGATACTCCTGCTGCTCCAGAACCGGGACCGGGTGCCCGCCGCCGAGCTCGCCCGGCGCCTGGAGGTGTCCGTCCGCACCATCTACCGCGACGTCGAATCCCTCTCCGCCGCCGGCGTGCCCGTCTACGCCGAACGCGGCCGCCACGGCGGCATCGCCCTGCTCCCCGGCTACCGCACCGACGTCACCGGCCTCACCGCCGACGAGGCCCGCGCCCTGTTCGTCCTGGCCGGCCCCAGCGCCCACGCCGACCTCGGCCTCGACGGCGCCCTGGGCTCCGCCCTGCGCAAGGTCATGGCCGCCCTGCCCGCCCCCCACCGCCCCGCCGCCGAGGCCATCAGCCGCCGCATCCACATCGACCCCGTCCGCTGGGCGGCCCCCACCCACGCCGTCGACCTCGGCGAGCTGCGCACCGCCGTCTTCACCGACCTCCGGCTGCGCCTGCGCTACCGCCACGGCGGCACGGCCGAACCGAGCGCGTACACCGTCGACCCCTACGGCCTCGTCGCCAAGGCCGGCGTCTGGTACCTCGTCGCCGACCACCGCGGCCGCCCCCGCCTCTACCGCGCCGACCGCGTGCTGAGGGCGACCCTCACGGACGAGCCGGTACGCCGACGGGCCGGCCAGGAGCTGACGGACGTCTGGGAGGAGCTGCGCCGCGAGGTCGAGGGCCGGCCCGCGGAGCTCCTGGTGACGGCCCGGGTGCGCCGCTCCCGCCTCGCCACGCTCCTGCGCCTGCGCGGCCGGCAGCTCACCGGGCCGCCGTCCGAGGGCGACCCCGCGACCGTGGAATTCGCCTTCGCAGGCCCGGAGGACGTGCGATCCCTGCTGGCCTACGGCCCGGACCTGGAGGTGGTCTCGCCGGAGTCGGCGCGGCGGGAGCTGGCGGCGGCCGCCCGGGCCGTGGTGGAGCTGTACGGCCCGGGACGACCCGGCGCATAATCGGATGCCGCCTCCGGGGCCGGAACACCCCGCCACGGTCCCGGGCCGGGCCTCGTAGAATCGTGCCCACCATGGCTTACCTCGACCACGCCGCCACCACCCCGATGCTCCCGGAGGCGGTGACGGCGATGACCGCCCAGCTGCCCCTCGCCGGCAACGCGTCCTCGCTGCACGCCGCGGGCCGCCGCGCCCGCCGCACGGTCGAGGAAGCGCGCGAATCGCTCGCCGCCTCGCTCGGCGCGCGCCCCAGCGAAGTGGTCTTCACCGCGGGCGGCACCGAAGCCGACAACCTCGCCGTCAAGGGCCTCTTCTGGGCACGCCGCGCCGCCGACCCGGCCCGTACGCGCGTCCTGGCCAGCCCCGTCGAGCACCACGCGGTGCTCGACGCGGTCCACTGGCTCGCCGAGCACGAGGGCGCGACGGTCGAGTACCTGCCGGTCGACTCCTACGGCCGGGTCCACGCCGACGCCCTCCGCGAGGCCATCGCCCGTAACCCCGACGATGTCGCGCTCGCCACGGTGATGTGGGCCAACAACGAGATCGGCACGGTGATGCCGGTCCGCGAACTGGCCGACGCGGCTTCGGAATTCAACGTTCCGCTGCATGCCGACGCCGTACAGGCCGTCGGCCAGCTCGACGTGGACTTCGCCGCCTCCGGGCTCGCCGCGATGACCGTCAGCGGCCACAAGATCGGCGGCCCGTACGGGATCGGCGCCCTGCTGCTGGGCCGCCAGTACGCGCCCGTACCGCTGCTGCACGGCGGCGGCCAGGAACGACACGTGCGCTCCGGCACCCTCGACGTCCCGGCGATCGCCGCCTTCGCGGTGGCGGGCCGGCTGGCCGCCGAGCGGCGCGCGGACTTCGCCCGGGAGATCGGGGCGCTGCGGGACGAGCTGATCGAGGGCGTCCGGGCGGCCGTCCCCGACGCGGTCCTCGGCGGCGACCCCGACCCGGCGGGCCGGCTGCCCGCCAACGCCCACTTCTCCTTCCCGGGCTGCGAGGGCGACTCCCTGCTCCTCCTCCTCGACGCCCAGGGCATCGAATGCTCGACCGGCTCCGCCTGCACGGCCGGCGTCGCCCAGCCCAGCCACGTTGTCCTGGCCACGGGCACCGACCCCGACCTGGCCCGCGGCACCCTCCGCTTCTCCCTGGGCCACACATCGACGCACGAGGACGTCACGGCGGTCGTCGAGGCGATCGGCCCGGTGGTGGACCGGGCCCGCAGCGCCGGGCTGAGCTAAGAACGCGCCGGTTTGTGGGCAGGCGTTCCGCAGGGCGGAACGGGTGGGCACAAACCGGCCACCGGCCCGCACCCGCACCTCCCGGGGCACCCCGTACCCTGGAAGGGTTATGACTGACTTCCCGGGCGCCCCCGATCCCACAGCTCCCCGCAAGGGGCTCCGCGTGCTCGCCGCCATGTCCGGCGGCGTCGACTCCGCCGTCGCCGCGGCCCGCGCCGTCGAAGCCGGGCACGACGTGACCGGTGTGCACCTCGCGCTCTCCGCGAACCCACAGTCCTTCCGGACCGGCGCGCGCGGCTGCTGCACCATCGAGGACTCCCGCGACGCCCGCCGCGCCGCCGACGTGATCGGCATCCCCTTCTACTGCTGGGATCTGGCCGAGCGCTTCCGCGAGGACGTCGTCGAGGACTTCGTCGCCGAGTACGAGGCCGGGCGCACGCCCAACCCCTGCCTGCGCTGCAACGAGAAGATCAAGTTCGCCGCGCTGCTGGACAAGGCCCTCGCACTCGGCTTCGACGCCGTCTGCACCGGTCACTACGCCACGGTCGTCCGGGGCGAGGACGGCACCCGCGAGCTCCACCGCGCCAGCGACATGGCCAAGGACCAGTCCTATGTCCTGGGCGTCCTGGACGAGCGCCAGCTCGCCCACGCGATGTTCCCGCTGGGCGACACGATCACCACCAAGGACGAGATCCGCGCCGAGGCGGAGCGCCGGGGCCTGGCCGTGGCGAAGAAGCCCGACAGCCACGACATCTGCTTCATCGCCGACGGCGACACCCAGGGCTTCCTGGCGAAGCGGCTGGGCCGGGCCGAGGGCGACATCGTCGACGAGGCCGGCAACACGATCGGCTCCCACGAGGGCGCCTACGGCTTCACCATCGGCCAGCGCAAGGGCCTCCGGATAGGCCGCCCGGCCCCGGACGGCAAGCCGCGCTACGTCCTGGACATCTCCCCGGTGAACAACACCGTGACGGTGGGCCCGGTGGAGGCCCTGGACGTCTCGGCCCTCACCGCCATCAAGCCGCGCTGGTGCGGTGTGGCCCCGGCCGGGCCCGGCACGTACACGGCCCAGCTGCGCGCCCACGGCGGCGAGACCGAGGTGACGGCCGAGCTCGTCGGCGACGAGCTCCGCGTCCGCTTCACCGAGCCGGTCCGCGGCGTGGCTCCCGGCCAGGCGATCGTCCTCTACGACGACACGCGTGTCGTCGGCTCGGCGACGATCGCGACGACGGAGCGGGCGCGCGCGGGAGCGGCGGGCTGAGCACCGCCCCCGCACGCCCCCGTGCGGGGATCAGCGCTCGATCGTCCGCGTCACGTTCGTGACCTCGCACCTGCCGCCGCTGCTCGGCGAGCCCGCCTTCGGCACATACGGGGTGGAGACGTCGAGCGTGCTCGACTTGCCCGGCATCACATACGGGATGGACGGGTTGCGGACGGTGGTCCTGCCCTCCGGGTCCGTGAACTTCACAGTCAGGCGGTAGGTGTACTTGAGGGTCACGCTGCCGTTGGTGGCGCTGAGCTTCGCCGTGATGCCGAGGCGGTCGGTGTAGGCGCAGTCCGTGATCTTGATGTCGCGCATGGCGTCGTCGCCGCTGCCGCCCCGGCCGCTGCCGTTGGAACCGAGCACGGACGAGCCGCCCGAGGAGGACGAGGAGTCGCCGGTACCACCACCGGTGGTCGTACCGCCGCTCGTCGTCCCCCCGCCGCTGAAACCGCCGCCGGTCGACGTGCCCCCGCTCGTGCCCCCGCTTGTGGAGGAGCCGCTGCTGTGGTGGCTGGATCCGCCGCCACAGCTCGCGCCGTGGTGGCCCCGGGCGCCCGTGAGGGCGACGACGACGATTCCGAAGACGGCCGTCGCGCGGACATGACGAAGCTTCATGCTGGAACTCCCCCGATGAAGTGACGAGATGCGTTGATCATTGACAAGCGCACGTCACGCTAACGGGGTGTTTACACATGGCCAAATCCCAACAGGTCACCGGCTGTTTCTGTGACACGACCGCGACAGAACGGCTTCAGAAAAAGGGACGGGCGGGATATTTTCAGCCGGTTCCGCGCACGACCTTGGCGATCTCGCACTTCGCGCCCTTCGTGGGGGCTCCCGCCTTCGGGCTGTAGGGGGCGGTGACCTCGTGGTCGTCCGAGCGGCCGGGGCGGACGAACAGGAGCGAGAAGTCCTGGGGTTCGAGCGCAGAGCCGTCCGGGGCCGTGAACTTCACGGTGACGGTGTAGCTGTAAGTGGCCGTCGCGCTGGGGTTCATGGCGCTCAGCTTGGCCGAGATGCCCACCTTTTCGACGTATGCGCAGTCGGAGATGGAGACGTCCTTCCTGCCGTCACCGGAGCCGTCGGTGGTGGCAGCGGCGGCGGCCGCGGAACCCGAGGAGCCCTTCCCGCTCGAGTCGCTGCCGCAGCCGCTCGCTCCGGTGAGGGCGATGATGACGAATCCGGATATGGCGGCGGTGCGGGACATGCGAATCTTCACTATGACTGCTTTCAGTGAAATGACGGAAAACGGCGCGGGGATTACGCCGCCGGTGAGTCCGCGTCACGCTAGGCATGCCATTACCGCTTTTGCGATACCGCCGGTAACACTGTGATCGGTTCGCGACCCATAAGAATCCGAATCCATATCGGAGACATAGGAAAACGGCCCGTAGCGTCCGGCTCGCCCGAAGACGGCACACAAAGGGACAGACGCGGCCTTACGGGGCCGGTGTCCGCCCCCGGCGCGGTGGGGCAAGCTGGGGGCATGGCAACACATGTGATCACCGGCTCCGGATCGGGCATCGGCGAGGCGGTCGCCCGGCGGCTGCACGAACGCGGCGACGAGCTCTGGCTCGTCGCGCGCGACGCGGGCCGGGCCAAGGAGCTCGCCGCGCGCTTCCCCGGCGCCCACCCCCTCGTCGCCGACCTCGGCAACCCCGACCGGCTCTCCTGGGCGCTCGGCCACCAGACCCTGCCCGAACGCGTCGACTCCCTGCTGCACATCGCGGGCGTCGCCGACCTCGGGGACGTCGGCGAGCTGACCCCCAAGACCTGGAACCGGACGCTCGCCGTCAACCTCGTCGCGCCCGCCGAGCTGACGCGACTGCTGCTGCCGCAGCTCCGCGTCTCGCAGGGACACGTCGTCTTCGTCAACTCCGGCGCCGGGCTGCGCGCGAACCCCGGCTGGGGCGCGTACGCGGCCAGCAAGCACGGCCTGAAGGCGCTCGCGGACTCCCTGCGGGCCGAGGAGCACACCCACGGCGTCCGCGTCACCAGCGTCTACCCGGGCCGCGTGGCCACCGCCATGCAGGTGAAGGTGCACCAGCAGGAGGGCAAGGAGTACGAGCCGGGCAAGTGGATCAGCCCGGAGTCGGTCATGGCGACGATCCTGCTCGCCCTGGACCTGCCGCGTGACGCGGAGGTCAACGACCTGTCGGTCCGCCCGGGGTACTCGGGCGGCTGAGGACCGGTCCCGTCGGGGCGGCCCCTTTCTCGTACCCTTCCTGAGTGAGCGAGAAGAGCAACGTCAGGAGCTGGGGCGCGGGGGCCGCGACCGGCGTCGGTTCGATGCCCGGGGGAGACGCGCGCGAGGCCGCGAAGACCGTCACCGGGTCGCTGGAAACGCTGCCGTACCTCCCGGAGCTGCCCGCGCGCGGGCCCGGGGCGGACATGATCGGCCGCACCGCCGGGATGCTGGTCGAGGTCTTCGCCCATCTGGAGCCCAGCGGCTGGCGCGTCGCCGACCGGCCCGGCCGCGACACCCGCCGCGCGCGTTCCTGGCTCGGCGAGGACCTGGACGCGGTCGAGGAGTTCACCCAGGGCCACGAGGGCGCCCTCAAGGTCTCCGCCGTCGGCCCCTGGACCCTCGCCGCCTCCCTCCAGCTGCGCGGCGGCGAGGCCGCCCTCGGCGACGCCGGCGCCTGCCGCGACCTCACCGGCTCCCTGGCCGAGGGCCTGCGCGACCACCTCGCCGAGGTACGCCGCCGGGTGCCCGGCGCCCGGCTCGTGCTCCAGCTGGACGAGCCCTCCCTGCCCGCCGTGCTGCGCGGACAGATCCGTACGGCCAGCGGCTACCGCACCCACCGGGCCGTCGACCGGGCCGTCGTCGAGGGGGCGCTGCGGGACATGGCGGCGGTCGCGACGGAGGCCGGCGCCGAGCTCGTCGTCCACTCGTGCGCCCCCGGCGTGCCCTTCGCGCTGCTGCGCCGCGCCGGAGTCACCGGCGTCTCGTTCGATTTCTCGCTCCTCACCGAGCGTGAGGACGATGCGATCGGTGAGGCGGTGGAGGCGGGCACGACCCTCTTCACGGGCGTGGTGCCCGGCGTGGACGGCCCATTGTCCGACCCTGCCGGTAGCGTCATGGGTGTCAGGACGCTGTGGCGCAGGCTGGGGCTGGCACCGGGGACTCTCTCGGAGTCCGTGGTCGTCACCCCGTCGTGCGGGCTCGCGGGCGCTTCGCCCGCGTATGCCCGGGCGGCCCTCGCCCACTGCGCCCGGGCGGCGAAATCACTCGCAGACAACCCTGAGTGACGGCGCTCATGGATCAACGGGAGGACGAGACGGTGGCTGTCGAACGGCGAGGCGAAGAGCTCGAGAAGCTCGCGGCGCAGGCGGCGGTGCCCGCCGAGGCGCGGGAGAAGCACGCCCTGCTGGCCGAGCAGGTCGAGGAGCACCGCTTCCGGTATTACGTGAAGGACGCCCCCGTCGTCAGCGACGCCGAGTTCGACAAGCTGCTGCGGTCGCTGGAGGCCCTGGAGGAGGAGCATCCGCCGCTGCGCACCCCGGACTCGCCCACCCAGAAGGTCGCCGGGGCGTACGAGACGGAGTTCACCGCCGTCGAGCACCGCGAGCGCATGCTCTCCCTGGACAACGCCTTCGACGACGAGGAACTGGCCGCCTGGGCCGAGCGCATCGCCAAGGACCTCGGGGAGGGCTCCGGCCACCACTTCCTCTGCGAGCTCAAGGTCGACGGCCTCGCCGTCAACCTCACCTACGAGCACGGCCGTCTCACCCGCGCCGCCACCCGCGGCGACGGCCGCACCGGCGAGGACATCACACCGAACGTCCGCACCATCACCGAGGTCCCCGACCGGCTCAAGGGTGACCGGATCCCCGCCCTCGTCGAGGTGCGCGGCGAGGTCTACTTCCCGATGGAGAAGTTCGAGGAGCTCAACGCCCGCCTGGTGGAGGCGGGCAAGGCCCCCTTCGCCAACCCGCGCAACGCGGCGGCCGGTTCGCTGCGCCAGAAGGACCCGCGCGTCACCGCCACCCGCCCGCTGCACATGGTGGTGCACGGCGTCGGCGCCCGCGAGGGCTTCGACATCGACTGCCAGTCGCACGCCTATGAGCTGCTGCGGGAGTGGGGCCTGCCCACCGCCGCGCACGCCGAGGTCTTCGGCTCGCTCGACGAGGTGCGGAAGTTCATCGCGCACTACGGGCAGCCCAAGGTCCGGCACTCCATGGAGCACGAGATCGACGGCGTCGTCGTCAAGCTCGACGAGATCCCCCTCCAGGGCCGGCTGGGCTCCACCGCGCGCGCCCCGCGCTGGGCCATCGCCTGGAAGTACCCGCCGGAGGAGGTCAACACCAAGCTCCTCGACATCCGCGTCGGCGTCGGTCGCACCGGCCGGGTGACGCCGCAGGCCGTCTTCGAGCCCGTCACCGTCGCCGGCTCCGAGGTCGAGTTCGCGACCCTCCACAACCAGGAGGTCGTCAAGGCCAAGGGCGTCCTCATCGGCGACACCGTCGTCATCCGCAAGGCCGGCGATGTGATCCCCGAGGTCCTCGGCCCCGTCGTGGATCTGCGCGACGGCACCGAACGGGAGTTCGTGATGCCCGCCGAGTGCCCGGAGTGCGGCACCGGGCTGCGCCCGATGAAGGAGGGCGACATCGACCTCCGGTGCCCCAACGCCCGCTCCTGCCCGGGCCAGATCCGCGAGCGGCTGTACTACCTCGTGGGCCGCGAGTGCCTCGACATCGAGAACTTCGGCTACGTGGCCGCCTCGGCCCTCACCCAGCCCCTGGAGCCCGCCACCCCGCCCATGCTCAACGAGGGCGACCTCTTCGATCTGACGATCGAGGAACTGCTGCCCATCAAGTCGTATGTGCGGGATCAGGACAGCGGTCTGCCCAAGATCGACCCCAAGACGGGCCAGGAGAAGGTCGTCACCTTCTTCGCCAACCAGAAGGGCGAGCCGAAGAAGAACGCCCTGGCCATGCTGGAGAACATCCAGGCGGCCAAGCAGCGCCCGCTGGCCCGGGTCGTCAACGGCCTGTCCATCCGCCATGTGGGCCCCGTCGCCGCGACGGCGCTGGCCCGCGAGTTCCGCTCCATCGACCGGATCGCCGAGGCCACGGAGGAGGAGCTCGCCGCCGTCGACGGCGTCTCGGACACCATCGCCACCGCCGTCCGGGAGTGGTTCGCCGAGGACTGGCACCGCGAGATCATCGAGAAGTGGCGGACCGCCGGGGTCCGGATGGAGGAGGAGGCCGGCGAGGAGGAAGGCCCGCGTCCGCTCGCCGGGCTGATCGTCGTCGTCACCGGTACCCTCACGGGCTTCACCCGGGACGCCGCCAAGGAGGCTCTCCAGAGCCGGGGCGCGAAGGTGACCGGGTCGGTATCGAAGAAGACGGACTTCGTGGTCGTCGGTGACAACCCCGGTTCGAAATACGACAAGGCGATGCAGCTGAAGGTCCCGGTCCTCGAAGAGGACGGCTTCACCGTCCTGCTGGAGGAAGGCCCCGAGGCGGCGCGCGAGGCGGCCGTGCCCCAGGAGGCCACCCCAGCGGAGTAATGCCCGCATAGGCAGTGGGCATTACCCCTACAGCGCGTACCAGATGGCTACAGAACGCCGGATCGCATTCGGGCAACCCCTGCCGATCGCTGCCCGCCGTAGCCTTCTGCGGCCTACTGTTGAGATGTGCGCCTGCCGTGGCGCGGGCACCGCCGGCTGTGAGAGGGACGGGCATGAAACCCACCACCGACAGCGCCGAACCGGCATCGCGGCCGCGGCGGCTCTCCCCGCCCGGCCTGCCGACGGTCTGCGTGGCCCTGGCCGCGCTCGGACTCACCGTCGGCGTACTGCGGGCGGTCGCCTCGGGCCGGGCCCTCTTCCCGGGCCAGACCGTCGGCTGGTCGCTCGCGACCCTCACCGCGCTCATCGTCGCCCATCTCGTCGCCCTCGGCCGGGACCGCTGGTGGGGCGGCACCGGATCCGGTGCCGCCCTCACCCTGGCCGTACTGCTCCTCTACGGCTGGCTCCCGGCCGTGCTGATCAGCATCGCGGTCGTCACCCTGGTGGCCACCGCCCGCCGCCACCGATGGCGGCAGGCCTTACTCCACGGCGCGGTCGACATCCTCGGCATCGCGGCCGCCGGTCTCGGCCTCGCCGCCTGCGGGATCACCGCCGGCGTCGAGAGCCCCTGGCTGCCCGACACCTGGCGGCTCTCCGACGCCCCCAGGATCGCCCTCGCCGCCTTCCTCTACCTCGCCGTCACCCGCGCGCTGCTCTGGTGGTCCATGGCCCCGCGCGCCGCGCTGACCAGCATCGCCCGCACCGCCCTGATGCGGCAGGCCCTCGTCGGCATCGCCCTGCTCGGCATCGCCCCGCTGATCGCGGTCGTCGCCGACCACTCGCCCGTCCTCCTGCCCCTCTTCGCGGTCCCCCTCATCGCCCTCGATTCCACCCTCTGGATCGCCCGCGCCCGCGCCGAGGAACAACTGCGCGACCCCCTCACCGGACTGCCCAACCGTCAGTGGCTGCTGGAACGCACCTGGAGCGCCCTGGACGAGGCCGAACGGGCCGGGGCCCGCGCCGCGCTCGTCCTGATCGACCTCGATCGCTTCCGGTCGGTCAACGACACCCTCGGTCATCTCGCCGGCGACCGGCTGCTCCTCCAGATCGCCGAACGGCTCCGGCTCGCCCTGCCCCGGGGCGCGGAGGCCGCCCGCCTCGGCGGCGACGAGTTCGCCGTGCTGCTGCCCACCGCCGACTCCCTCACCAGCGCCCAGCGGATCGCCCGTACGCTCGTCGCCGACCTCGGCTCCCCCCTCGACCTGGACGGGCTCACCCTCGTCCTGGAGGCCAGCGCCGGCGTCGCCGTCTACCCCGACCACGCCCTGGACGCGGAGGGGCTGCTGCGCCGGGCAGACGTGGCGATGTACCAGGCCAAGCGCGACCGCAGCGGCGTCGAGGTCTACGAGGCCCGCCGCGACGGCAACACCCCCGACCGCCTCGGCCTCCTCGGCGACCTGCGCCGCGCGCTGGACGCCGGCGAGGTCGAGCTCCACTACCAGCCCAAGGTCGGCTTCGACGGCCATGTCGAGGGCCTGGAGGCCCTGGTCCGCTGGGTCCACCCCGAGCGGGGCCGGGTCTCCCCGGACGAGTTCATCGCGATCGCGGAATCGTCGGGCCTGATGCCCCGGCTCACCGAGTACGTCCTGGAGACCGCCCTCGGCCAGGTCGCGAAGTGGCGGGCCATGGGCCTGGAGGTCCCCGTCGCGGTCAACGTCTCCCCGCGCGACGTCCACACCCCGGGCTTCGCGGGCTCCGTCGCCGCCCGCCTCGCCCGGCACGGCGTGCCCCCCGGAGCGCTCCAGCTGGAGATAACGGAACACGTGCTGCTGGAGGACCCGCAGCGCGCGGCCGACACGCTGGCCGGGCTCACCGGCCACGGCGTGAAGATGTCCCTCGACGACTTCGGCACGGGCTACTCCTCCCTCGTCCACCTGCGGCGCCTCCCGGTCAGCGAGCTGAAGATCGACCGTTCCTTCGTCGCCCGGCTCGCCATCGACAACGAGGACGCCGAGATCGTCCGCTGCACGCTCGACCTCGCCCATTCCCTGGGCCTCCTCGTCGTCGCCGAGGGCGTCGAGGACGACGAGACCTGGGAACGGCTGCGCGACCTCGGCTGCGACGCGGTCCAGGGCTGGCTCGTCGCGGCGGCGATGCCGCCGGACGAGACCACGGCCTGGCTCCGCCTCCGCGAATCCGGCGTCCGCCGCGAGGAGCCACTGACCACGGCGCCGACCCCGGCCCCGACCCCGGCCCCGGCGGAGGAGGACGCGGTGACCTGACGGCCGGGCCGCCCGCCGCCACGGCGATCAGCCACGCCGTACCGATCCGGCGCTGCCGCACCGCCCCCGGCCCCCCGAAACCGCCACAGGCAAAGCGCCAAGCGAAACCGTTTCGCGGGCACACTCCCCCGCGCCATAGGATTGGGGCGAAAACCACACGCCCGATAACCACCCTTGAGGATCGCTGCATGCCTGGCATCACGCGCGAGGAGGTCGCCCACCTCGCCCGGCTGTCGCGTCTGGAGCTGAAGGACGAAGAGCTCGACCACTTCGCCGAACAGCTCGACGTGATCATCGGCGCGGTCGCCCGCGTTTCCGATGTGGCCGACGAGGACGTACCGCCGACCTCCCACCCGCTGCCCCTGACCAACGTCATGCGTGCGGACGAAGTCCGCCCGTCGCTGACCCCCGAGGAGGCGCTCTCCGGCGCCCCCGCCCAGGAGCAGCAGCGTTTCAAGGTGCCGCAGATCCTGGGGGAGGACTGACCACGATGGCAGACCTGATCAAGCTCACCGCGGCCGAGATCGCCGAGAAGATCGCCTCCGGCGAGCTCACGGCCGTCGAGGTCACCGAGGCCCACCTGGCCCGTATCGAGGCCGTCGACGAGAAGGTGCACGCCTTCCTCCACGTCGACCGCGAGGGCGCGCTCGCCCAGGCCCGTGAGGTGGACGCCAAGCGCGAGCGCGGCGAGAAGCTCGGCCCGCTGGCCGGCGTCCCGCTGGCGCTGAAGGACATCTTCACCACCAAGGGCGTCCCCACCACCGTCGGCTCCAAGATCCTCGAAGGCTGGATCCCGCCGTACGACGCGACGCTCACCAAGCGTCTGAAGGACGCCGACGTCGTCATCCTCGGCAAGACCAACATGGACGAGTTCGCCATGGGGTCCTCCACCGAGAACAGCGCCTACGGCCCCACCGGCAACCCCTGGGACCTCACCAAGATCCCCGGCGGCTCCGGCGGCGGCTCCTCCGCCGCCCTCGCGGCCTTCCAGGCGCCCCTCGCCATCGGCACGGACACCGGCGGCTCCATCCGCCAGCCCGCGTCCGTCACCGGCACCGTCGGCGTCAAGCCCACCTACGGCGCGGTCTCCCGCTACGGCATGGTGGCGTTCTCCTCCTCCCTCGACCAGGGCGGCCCCTGCGCCCGTACGGTCCTGGACGCGGCCCTGCTGCACGAGGTGATCGCCGGCCACGACCCGCTCGACTCCACCTCCATCGACGCCCCGGTCCCGCCGGTCGTCGAGGCGGCGCGCAACGGCTCCGTCGCCGGTATGCGCGTCGGTGTCGTCAAGCAGTTCCGCGGCGAGGGCTACCAGGCCGGTGTGCTCCAGCGCTTCGACGAGTCCGTCGAGCTCCTCAAGGAGCTGGGCGCCGAGATCGTCGAGCTGGACTGCCCGTCCTTCGACCTCGCGCTGGCCGCGTACTACCTGATCGCGCCGTCCGAGTGCTCCTCCAACCTGGCCCGCTTCGACGCCATGCGCTACGGCCTGCGCGTCGGCGACGACGGCACCCGCTCGGCCGAGGACGTCACCGCCCTCACCCGTGAGGCCGGCTTCGGCCCCGAGGTCAAGCGCCGTGTGATGCTCGGCACCTACGCGCTCAGCTCCGGCTACTACGACGCGTACTACGGCTCCGCGCAGAAGGTCCGCACGCTCATCACGCGCGACTTCGAAGCGGCGTTCGAGCAGGTGGACGTGATCGTCTCGCCGACCACGCCCACCACCGCCTTCGCGATCGGTGAGCGCGTCGACGACCCGATGGCGATGTACCTCGCCGACCTGTGCACCATCCCGACCAACCTGGCGGGCAACGCGGCCATGTCGCTGCCCTGCGGCCTCGCCCCCGAGGACGGCATGCCGGTCGGTCTCCAGATCATCGCTCCCGCCATGAAGGACGACCGGCTCTACAAGGTCGGTGCCGCGGTCGAGGCCGCGTTCACCGAGCGCTGGGGCCACCCGATTCTCGAGGAGGCACCGGCACTGTGAGCATCGAACAGAGCAAGTCGGGCGCGCTGAAGAAGGCCAAGGGCTTCAAGAAGTCCAAGGCCGGCACGTATCTGTCCATCGGCACCACACTGTTCGGCGCCATCAGCGTCGCCAAGCAGGCCAAGAAGGCGCGCGGCGAGCAGGACACTCTCCAGCTCGTCGACGCGGTGGTCTCCGCCGCCGCCATCGTCACCGGCGTCGCCCTGCTCGTCCGCGAGCTGCGCCGTATGAACAGCGACGACGTCCTCGCGGGCTGAGCAGGGACTGAGAGGTTAGTTTTCCGTGACCGTCACTGAACTGGTGTCGTACGACGAGGCGCTTGCCACCTACGAGCCCGTCATGGGTCTCGAGGTGCACGTCGAGCTCGGCACCAAGACCAAGATGTTCTGTGGGTGCGCCACCGAGCTGGGCGCCGAGCCCAACTCGCAGACGTGCCCCACCTGCCTCGGCCTGCCCGGCTCCCTCCCGGTCGTCAACGGCATCGCCGTCGAGTCGGCCGTCAAGATCGGTCTCGCGCTGAACTGCGAGATCGCCGAGTGGTGCCGCTTCGCCCGGAAGAATTACTTCTATCCGGACATGCCGAAGAACTTCCAGACCTCCCAGTACGACGAGCCCATCGCCTTCAACGGCTACCTGGACGTCCAGCTGGAGGACGGCGAGATCTTCCGCGTGGAGATCGAGCGCGCCCACATGGAGGAGGACACCGGCAAGTCCACCCACGTGGGCGGTGCCACTGGCCGTATCCACGGTGCGCAGCACTCCCTGCTGGACTACAACCGCGCCGGCATCCCCCTCATCGAGATCGTCACCAAGCCGATCACCGGTGCGGGCGAGCGCGCCCCCGAGGTCGCCAAGGCGTACGTCGCCGAGCTGCGCGAGCTCATCAAGGCGCTCGGCGTCTCCGAGGCCCGTATGGAGATGGGCCAGATGCGCTGCGACGTCAACCTGTCGCTGATGCCCAAGGGCGCCGAGAAGTTCGGCACGCGCTCCGAGACGAAGAACGTCAACTCGCTGCGTTCCGTCGAGCGTGCCGCCCGCTTCGAGATCATGCGGCACGCCGCGGTTCTCAACGACGGCGGCACGATCATCCAGGAGACCCGTCACTTCCACGAGGAGGACGGCTCCACGACGTCGGGCCGGGTCAAGGAGGAGGCGGAGGACTACCGCTACTTCCCCGAGCCGGACCTGGTGCCCGTGGCCCCCGCGCGCGAGTGGGTCGAGGAGCTGCGCAAGGGCCTGCCCGAGCTGCCGCGCGTACGCCGCAACCGGCTGCGCGAGGAGTGGGGCGTCTCCGAGCACGACATGCAGTCGATCCTCAACGCCGGCGCGGTCGACCTGATCACCGCCACCATCGAGGCGGGCGCGGACGCCACGTCGGCCCGTAAGTGGTGGATGGGCGAGCTGTCCCGCATCGCCAACGAGGAGGGCATCGGCCTCGGCCTGCTGCCGATCACGCCGGCCCAGGTCGCCCGGATCGCCACGCTGATCGCCGAGGGCTCGCTCAACGACAAGCTGGGCCGTGAGGTCATCAAGCACGTCGTCAATGACGAGGGCGAGCCCGACGAGATCATCGAGAAGCGCGGTCTGAAGATCGTCTCCGATGAGGGCGCGCTCGGCACCGCCGTGGACGAGGCCATCGCGGCCAACGCCGGCATCGCGGACAAGATCCGCTCGGGCAAGGTCGCGGCGGCGGGCGCGCTCGTCGGCGCGGTCATGAAGGCCACGCGCGGCCAGGCGGACGCGGCCCGCGTCCGTGAGCTGATCCTGGAGAAGCTCGGCGTCGAGGGCTGAGCCCACAGAGCTCTCCCCGCGTCAACGCGTCACGACGGCCGTCCCTCCTCGGAGGGGCGGCCGTCGCCGTGTCCGCTACCGGTGATGGGCCCCCGTTGGCCGGAATTCGCCCGTACGCCCCCCATCGGGCGAAACGGTCCGGCATGATCCCCGTCAGTGGGCCGGTCGGCGTGCCCGCACTCGAGGGCTGGGGGTTCTCCATGCGACGGTCGCGTATCGGACTGGCCGCGTTCCTGCTGGTGGGAGCGGGTATGACGATGGGGGTGGCGCCGGGCGGGACGGCTGCGCAGGCACAGGCCGCCACCCCTCCCGCGGCCGGGTGCTCGGCCGTGGAGTGGGGGAGCCTGCCGAAGGACAGCGCCATCCCCTGGCACAAGCCGTTGCGGGACATCAGAGCCGGCAGCCACGACTGCTACGACCGCCTCGTCTTCGACCTCCTCGGGCCCGGCGCCGGCCGCCCGATCGGCTTCCACGTCCGCTACGTCGACCAGTTCCAGCAGGACGGCTCGGGCGATGTCATCCCCGTGCGCGGCGGCGCGATCCTGGAGGTCCGGGTCGCCGCGCCGAGCTACGACCCCGCCACCATGCAGCGGACGTACGACGGGAAGGCCGGGCAGCCGCTGCCGGAGGTCGACCTCGGCGGCTACCGCACCTTCCAGGACACCCGCTTCGGCGCCAGCTTCGAGGGCGACACCCAGGTGGCCGTAGGGGTGCGCGAGCGACTGCCGTTCCGGGTCTTCCAGAGCGGGAACCGCCTGGTCGTGGACGTCGCGCACAGCTGGCGCGGCTTCCGCTGACCCGGTCGTCCGGCCTCACCGGTCCAGTCGTACGAGGGCATAATCCCGGGCCGTATGTGGTATAGCCCACAAAAGAGACAAAGGATCTTTTGCTGCTGTCACAGTGGTCGGCCGGAGGCCCCCTCGGTTGGGGCCTTTGCCAGATCCCCCCACTGCTCAGCGGTCGACATGCACGGGTCGTCTCCCCGGCGAGATCGTCGCGATACCCGGGAAGCAGTTCATGACCTCACTTGCCCGGTGGTGCCTCCGCCGCCGCTTCACCGTCATCGTGCTGTGGCTCGTGGCCCTCGCGGGGACCACCGCCGCGGCGACGCTGAGCGGTTCCGCCTACTCCAACGACTACGGCGTCCCCGGCACGGAGTCCTCCCGCGCGACCGCCCTGCTGGAGAAGGCCTTCCCCGGCGAGAGCGGCGACGACAAGATCGTCTGGCACACCGGCCGGGGCACGGTCCGCGCGAACGACGTCCAGCAGCGGATGACCGCGACCCTCCATGAGATCGCCCGGCTGCCCGGAGTGGCCGCCGTCGAGAGCCCGTACGGCAGCGGCGGCGCGGCCGGGATCAGCCAGGACCGGCACACCGCCTATGCCTCGGTGACCTTCGTCGCCAAGGGCGGAGAGCCGGACAAGGCCCAGGTGAAGCGGGTCGTGGAGACCGCGCGCGCGGCCGCCTCGGACAACCTCCAGGTGGCCCTCGGCGGCAGCGGCGTCGCCGGCACCGAGACCACGAGCGGCCATCTCAGCGAGATCATCGGCGTGGCGGTCGCGGCCGTGGTGCTCTTCGTCGTCTTCGGCTCGCTCGCCGCGAGCCTGCTGCCCATAGCGACGGCCCTGGTGGGCGTGGGCACCGCCGCCATGGGCACGGTGCTGCTCGGACATCTGATGAAGGTGGCCGATTTCGCCCCCATGCTGGGCACGCTCATCGGCCTCGGCGTCGGCATCGACTACGCCCTGTTCATCGTCACCCGCCACCGCAAGGGGCTGCGGCAGGGGCTGCCCGTGCCCGTCGCGGCGGAACGGGCGGTCGCCACGACCGGGCGCGCCGTGGTCTTCGCCGGCGGCACCGTGTGCGTGGCGCTGCTGGGCATGCTCATCCTGCGCCTGGACTTCCTCAACGGCGTGGCGATCGCCGCCTCGCTGACCGTCGTCCTCACCGTCGCCGCCTCCATCACCCTGCTCCCCGCCCTGCTGGGGCTGATAGGACCCCGGGCCCTCGGCCGCCGCGAGCGCCGCCGCCTCGCCCACGAGGGCCCCCGGGCGGAGGAGCACCCCAAGGGTCTGGCCGCCCGCTGGTCCGCCTTCGTCGAGCGCCACCCGAAGCTGCTGGGCGCGGCGGCCGCCGCCGTGATGCTGATCCTGGCCCTCCCGACGCTCGCCCTCCACCTCGGCACCTCCGACCAGGGCAACAACCCGGCGAGCTCCACCACCCGCCAGGCCTACGACATGCTGGGCCGCGGCTTCGGCCCCGGCGTCAACGGGCCGCTGACGCTCGTCGCTCCCCTCGACAGCGCCGCCGACAGCCTCGCCTTCAACAAGCTGCCGGACACCCTCCGGCACACCCCCGGCGTCGCCTCCGTGACCTCTTCGGTCCTCAGCGGTGGCGGCGACACGGGCGTCATCACCGTCGTGCCCACGACGTCCCCGCAGTCCCGCGCCACCAGCGACCTCGTCGACCGGCTCCGGACGACCGTGCTGCCCAAGGCCACCGAGGGCACCGGCCTGGACGTCCGCGTGGGCGGCATGACCGCGGCGTACGACGACTTCGCCGCGGTCATCCTCGGCAAGCTGCCGGTGTTCGTGGGCACCGTGGTGGGACTGGGCTGTCTGCTGCTCCTGCTGGCCTTCCGCAGCATCGGGATACCGCTGAAGGCCGCCGCGATGAACATCGCGGCCGTGGCCTCCTCCTTCGGACTGATCGTCGCCCTCTTCCAGTGGGGCTGGGGCAGCGAGCGGCTGGGCCTCGGCGGCGGGGGGCCGATCGAGCCGTTCCTGCCGGTGGTCATGGTCTCGGTGCTGTTCGGGCTGTCGATGGACTACCAGGTGTTCCTGGTCAGCCGGATGTACGAGGAGTGGCTGGCCACCCGCGACAACCGCCGGGCCGTCCGGGTGGGCCTGGCGGAGACCAGCCGGGTGATCAACTCGGCGGCCGTGATCATGATTTCGGTGTTCCTGGCCTTCGTGCTGAGCGGCGACCGGGTGATCGCCATGTTCGGCGTCGGCCTGGCCGCCGCGGTGGCCCTGGACGCCTTCGTCCTGCGGACGCTGCTGGTCCCGGCCCTGATGCACATGCTGGGCGGCGCCAACTGGTGGCTGCCGGCCTGGCTGGAGCGCGCCCTTCCGCGCATCAGCATCGAGCCGCCTGAGCGGGTTCCCGCGTTCGCGGGGGCGCGCGAGGGGTCAGCGTGTGAGCAGCACGGACCGGATCTCGACGGGCGGGCCGAAGACGACCCGTCGGCCCTTCTCGACGCGGATGCGGTCGCCGAAGAGCGGGTGGGCAAGGACGTCGTAGCCGCCTGAGTCGATCTCCACCGCCTTGACGCCGCCTTGAAGCCGCCTGCGAGGCGTAGAGCCCGACCGGGCCGGCGAGGGCGGCGTCCGGCGCGTCAGCCCTGCCGGGCCCGGATGACCACGACGCCGGAGTCGAGGTCTATCGGGCCCTTGGCCGGGTCCGCGTCCCCGGTGTCGTCGCGCGTCAGCTCCAGCCGCTCCCGCTCCTCCTGGGTGTGTTTCCGTCCGGGGGCGAAGATCTCCTCGAAGACGCTGAACATATCGGTCCCTCCGTCGGTCGTCCGGCGACCGTCAGGTCACCTTCAGCCGCAGCAGCCGGTCGTCGTCGGCCGGCCCCGTCCGTCGGTGTTGCTCGTCGTCAGCCACAGCCCGCCGTCGCCCGTTGGAACAACCGTGCGCAGCCGCCCGTAGTTCCCCTTGAGGAAGGCCTTCGGGGCGGCGGCGGGCGCGGCGCCGCGGAGCGGGATCCTCCACAGGCGCTCGCCGCGCAGCCCGGCCATCCACAGGGAGCCCGCCGCGTAGGCGAGGCCGCTGGGGGAGGCGTCGGCGGGCCTCCACTGCTCCACGGGGTCCGTCAGGCCCGCCCTGTGCGCCTTCCCCTCGGCCACGGGCCAGCCGTAGTTGCGGCCCGGTTCGATGAGGTTGAGCTCGTCCCAGGTGTCCTGGCCGAACTCCGAGGCCCACAGCCGTTTGTCCGCGTCCCAGGCCAGGCCCTGCACATTGCGGTGGCCGTAGCTGTAGACGAGCGAGTCCGGGAAGGGGTTGCCGGGGGCCGGGCGGCCGTCGGGCGTCATCCGCAGGATCTTGCCGCCGAGCGAGCCCCTGTCCTGGGCGGGGTCGCGCTGCCCGGCCTCGCCCGTGCCGGCGTAGAGCATCCCGTCGGGGCCGAACGCGATCCGGCCGCCGTTGTGGATCTGGCCCTTGGGGATGCCGCGCAGGATGGTGTCGGGCGCGCCGAGCCGCTGTCCCTCCGGCCGTTTCTCGTCGACCAGCAGCCGGGCGACGCGATTGTCCGAATCCGTCGTGAAGTAGGCGTAGAGCAGATGGTCGGAGGCGTAGCCGGGGGAGAGGGCCAGGCCCAGCAGCCCGCCCTCGCCCGCCGCCGCGACGCCCGGGACGGTGCCGAGCGGGGTCTGCCGGCCGTCCTTCGCCGCGACCCGCGCGATCCGGCCGGTGTTCCGCGAGCCGATCAGCAGATCGCCGTCCGGCAGCGGGGCCACGCCCCATGGCGAGTCCAGCTTGCGGGCGACCGTGCGGTCGACCTCGGCGGAGCCTTGCGCGGGTGCGGCGGACGCGGTGCCCCCGCCCGTGCCGGAGGGCGAGCCGGACCCGCCGGAGGACGAGCCGCCGGAGCAGCCCGTGACGATCAGCAGCGCGGAGACCGCCAGCGCCGCCGTGACGACGGGGCGGCGGGGGACGCGGCGGGGGACGTGTCGTGGTCCGGGGAGGTGTCCGGTGAACAGGTGCACGGCAAAAGGTTCCTCTCGGGTGAAAGGGTTCCTCTCGGGTGAGTGGGACACCCCTCCTTGATACACCCCGATCCCGGATTCACCCCGTCAGTACCAGGACCCCATCGCCTGGGGCAGTGCCGTGATCTCCGCCAAGTCCTCGGCGGTCAGCCGCAGTCCGGCGGCCGCCGCGTTCTCCACCGCCCACGCGGCCTTCTTCGTGCCGGGCACCGGCACCACGTGCCGGCCCTGCGCCAGCACCCAGGCCAGGGCCACCTGCGCCGCCGTGGCGTCGTGCCGTTCCGCGACACGCCGCAGGCCCGCGACTATCGGCTGATTGGCGGCCATCATCTCCGCCGTGAAGCGCGGGTGGCGGGCCCGCAGGTCCTCCGGCTCGAAGCCCTGACCGGGGGTGAGCGTGCCACTGAGGAAACCGTTCCCCAGGGGCATCGCCGCCAGCAGCCCCACCCCCCGCGAGGACAGCCACGGCATCAGCCGGTCCAGCGCCTCCCGCGACCAGACCGACAGCTCCGCCTGGACACAGCTGACCGGGAAGACCTGCTGCACCCGCTCCAGCAGGGCGATCGTCGTGTCGTACATCCCCGTCCCGGCCCCGGCCGAGGAGCCGAACCTGCGCCGGGCCCGCGCGTCGATGGCGCACCAGCCCAGCGCCCTTACCTTGCCCGCGGAGACCAGCTCGGCCATCGCGCCCCAGGTCTCCTCGACGGGTATCTCGGGGTCGGGGCGGTGGAGCTGGTAGAGGTCGATGACATCGGTCTGGAGCCGGCGCAGCGAGGCGTCGCACGCCCGCTTCACATAGCCCGGACGGCCGTTGGCGACGACGTGCTGGTCGCCCACCAGCAGCCCGCACTTGGTCGATACGAACGCCTCCGAGCGCCGCTCCCGCAACACCCGCCCCACCAGCAGTTCATTGGTGAACGGCCCGTACATGTCGGCCGTGTCCAGGAGGCTGGCCCCGGCGTCCAGGGCCGCGTGGACCGTGCGCAGCGCGCCCTCCCCGCTCTGCTGGGAGGCGGTGTACGCCCAGTGCATCGGCATGCACCCCAGGCCGATCGCGCCCACCTCGAGCGCCGTCGCACCGATTGTCCTGCGCTCCACCCGCGGTTCCCCTCCCGTTCCTCGCCCCCAAACTAACCTCTGGCGTCGGGGCCCCTTCGCATAGCCTCCAGACATGAGTGCAGATCACAGCGGTTCCCCCGCGCGCCCCCTGGCCTGGCTGCCGATCCCCCCGGAGGAGATCGACGACCTGCCCCGGGGCCTGGAATACGCCCACTGGGACGGCGGTCCCGACTTCCCCACCGACCCGGCGCGTTGTGCCTTCTACTGCGTTCCGTACATGAAGGGCACCGAAGTGTCGATCCGGCCGCTGTCGCGGATGAGCGGGGTGCGGGTCGTCCAGGCGCTCACCGCCGGTGTGGAGCACCTGTTGCCGGAGCTTCCCTCGCTGCCGTCCGGCACCCGGCTGTGCAACGCGCGCGGACTGCACGACGCGAGCACCGCCGAGCTGGCCCTGACCCTGACGCTCGCCGCGCTCCGGGGCGTTCCCGGCTTCGTCCGGGCGCAGGACGCGGGGGAGTGGCGGCCGGAGTTCCGCCCGGCGCTCGCCGACAAGTCGGTGCTCGTCGTCGGCTACGGCTCGATCGGCGCCGCCATCGAGGACCGGCTCGCGCCCTTTGAGTGCGCGCGGGTCGTGCGCGTCGCGCGCTCTGCGCGCGTGGCAGCCCGTGGCCCGGTCCACCCGGTGTCGGACCTGCCGGAGCTGCTGCCCGACGCCGATGTGGTGATCCTCTCGACGCCCCTCACCCCCGAGACCGCCAAGCTCGCCGACGCCCGCTTCCTGGCCCGGATGAAGGACGGCGCGCTCCTGGTGAACGTCGCCCGGGGCGGCGTCGTCGACACCGAGGCGCTCCTGGCCGAGCTGGAGAGCGGCCGGCTGATCGCCGCCCTGGACGTCACCGACCCCGAGCCGCTGCCCGACGGGCACCCGCTCTGGAAGGCACCCGGAGTCCTCGTCACCCCCCATGTGGGTGGGCCTTCTTCGGCCTATCTGCCCCGGGCCAAGGCCCTCTTGCGCGATCAACTGGCCAGATTCGTACTGGACGAGCCTCTACGGAATGTCGTAGCCACGGCGTAGGCGTCACAGGCCGGTAGCACGCAGAGACAGCATTTGGATGCGCTGCGTATTCGTAATCCGTCAGCTGGTTACGCTATGTATATGAGCTATGTCCCTGAGTGACGACTCTGGTGTATCGTCCCGACGGGGGCCGCTCCGGGCACGGCAAGAGGGCGGCGAAGGACCGGAACTCGAGGGGGGCGACGGGCGATGGACGGCCAATGGACGATCTACCCGACGCGACGGGGCCACCGATCACAGCTTCTCCGGCGACCGCGCCGGCCGTGGCTCCGCCGCCTGCCCGCCGTGCTCCCACGGCTCTCCCCGTTCGGTCCGCCGAGGGCGGCGGCGCGGTGAGCGCCCCCGGAGCGGCGCTCCCGCGCCGGCCCGCCTCCGCCGGGGGGCCGGGCATGCTCCCGCAGCTCCTCCTCGCCGTCGTCTGCGGGGGCTACGCGACGGGGGCGGCCCTCGGCTGGGGCTCGCCCGAGCTCGCCGCCACCATGGGCGACTTCGGGCTGAGCGGCGCCGCCGGCCTCGCCGCGGCCTCCTGCTTCTGGTACGGGCGGACCCGCAGCACGCGGTTCCGCCCCGCCTGGCTGCTGTTCGCCGCCTCGTCCGCCATGGCGGGCTTCGGCAACTTCGTCTGGGGCTGGTACGAGGTGGTGCTCGGCCGGCACGTGCCGAGCCCGTCCCCGGCCGACTTCTGCTTCCTGCTCTTCGCGCCGCCCGCCATCATCGGCCTGCTGGTGCTCGCCCGCCGCCCGGTCACCCGGGCCGGCTGGGTCTGCCTCGGGCTGGACTCCTGGCTGATCGGCGGCTCGCTGCTGACCCTCTCCTGGAGCCTGGCCCTCGCCCACACCGCGCACTTCGCGGGCGAGACCGTCGCCCACGCCGCGCTCTCGCTCGCCTATCCGCTGCTGGACATCGTCCTGGTGTCCATGGTGCTGGCGCTGCACTTCAAGCGCTCCTCGGCCAACCGCTCCGCCATCAACACCGCCATCGCGGCCCTCGCGCTGACCGTCCTGTGCGACGCCCTGTTCACCTCGCCACTGCTCCAGGCCAACTACCGCTCCGGGCAGATCCTCGACGCCGGCTGGTTCGCGGGCTACATGCTGATGGCCTACGCGCCCTGGGTCGCCCGCGAGGAGCGCGAGAGCGCGGCCCGGCCCGGCCGATCGCAGGCCCCACCCGCCGGCCGGCCCATCGCCGGCTCCCTCGCAGCCCTCACCCCGTACCTCGCGGCCGCCGTCTGCACCCTGGGCATCCTCTACAACGTCCTCGACGGCCACCACGTCGACCGCGTCGTCCTCTTCACCGGCTGCACGGTCGTCCTGGCGCTCGTCGTACGCCAGGGCATCATGCTGCTCGACAACATCTCCCTCACCCAGGAACTGGCGCAGAAGGAGAACCACTTCCGCTCCCTGGTGCAGGGCTCCAGCGACGTCATCATGATCGCCGCGCCCACCGGGATACTGCGCTACGTCAGCCCGGCGGCCGCCGGGGTCTACGGGCGCGACGCGGAGGAACTCGTCGGCTCCGAGCTCGCCTCGCTCATCCACCCCGAGGACCTGGGCCGCGTCGTCCACGAGGTGCGCCGCTTCCTGGCCGCGCCACCCGCCGAGGAGCCCACCACCCGCATCGAGTGCCGCTTCCGCTCCGGCAGCGGCGACTGGCTCAACGTCGAATCCACCGTCAACCGCCACCACGGCGGCCTGATCTTCAACAGCCGCGACGTCACCGAACGGGTCCGGCTCCAGGCCCAGTTGCAGCACACCGCCGAGCACGACCCGCTCACCGACCTGCCCAACCGCGCCCTGTTCACCAGGCGCGTCCAGCAGGCGCTCGCCGGCCGGAGAGTCACCGACGCCGGCACGGCCGTGCTCTTCATCGACCTCGACGGCTTCAAGGCCGTCAACGACACCGTCGGCCACCAGGCGGGCGACGAACTGCTCATCCAGGCCGCCCGCCGCCTCCAGGACTCGGTGCGCGCCGGGGACTCCACCGCCCGCTTCGGCGGCGACGAGTTCGCGGCCCTCATCATCGGCGACGGCACCCGCGACCCCGCCGCCCGCGAGTACCGCATCCTGGAGGTCGCCGACCGGCTGCGGCTCACCCTCTCCCAGCCCTATCTCGTCGAGGGCGGCACCGAGGTGCGCGTCGCCGCCAGCATCGGCGTCGCCTTCGCCGAGCCCGACATCACCCCCGGCACCCTGATGCGCAACGCCGACCTCGCCATGTACCGGGCGAAGCAGGCCGGAAAGGGCCGCGTCGAGCTCTACGCCCCCCAGATGCAGGCCGACGTGGTGCGCCGCACCGAGCTCGCCACCCGGCTGCGCACCGCGCTCCACGACGGCGAGTTCGCCCTCCTCCACCAGCCGATCGTCGAGCTGGCCACCGGCCGGATCACCGCGGTCGGCGCCCAGGCCCGCTGGCGCTCCGCCCAGGGCATCCTCTTCACCCCGGACGAATTCCTCCGCGTGGCCGAAATGGACCGGGGCGACGAGAGCGCCCGCACCGCCGAGCTCGGCCGCTGGACGCTGGAACGGGCCGCCGAGCAGGCCGGCCGGCGCCGCCTCGCGGGCCACGCCGTCCCCGTGCACGTCCGGATGTCCGCCGCCCGGCTGCTGGACAAGTCACTGCCCCCCAAGAGCGTCGAGGCCCTCATCCTGCGCCACGGGCTGCCCTCCGGATCGCTGGTCCTGGAGCTCTCCGGCAGCGATCCGCGCGTGCCCCTCGACGAGCTGGAGCGCCGGCTGATCTCCCTGCGCCGCTTCGGCGTACGCATCGCCCTCGACGGCTTCGGCACCGGCTACGCCGCCATGAGCGCCCTGCGCCGCCTCCCCATCGACGTGCTCAAGCTCGACCGCGGCCTCGTCGACGGAGTGGCCGAATCCGCCCGCCTCCACAAGATCACCGCCGGGCTGCTGCGCATCGCCGGGGACCTCGGCATGGAGTCCGTCGCCGACGGCGTGGACGACCTGGAGCAGGCCCGCGCCCTGCTCGCCATGGGCTGCACCCACGGCCAGGGCATGGCCTTCGCGGGCGCGCTCGACGAGCACCGGCTGCGACACGCCCTCGACCGGGGCCCCTACCCCCTGCCGGGCCTGCTCACCGGCACCCTGTCCGCCACCCTTCCGGGTGATCCCATGGACGGCGGAAACCAGGTGCTCGTCGGGGGCGCCCTGCCCGTACGCTCCGGAGTGGCGGGGGGCGCGGGGGCTCTCGCCCATGCTCCATTGCGCTCAAATAATGAGACGCCCGTCCCACCCACTTGACACCCCAGGTGCACCGGAGGGAGGGTCGACCTCATGCGCACCCGAATTCTCGTACTTGGAAAGCGCGTCGGCTGAAGCAGGCCGCCCATGAGGCCCTGCTGACCACACCGGCGCGCTCCCCTCGCTTGCCTCACGGCACGAGGGGTTTTTTGTTTTCCGAATCACCCAGTCATCCGTCGTCATCCGTCGAAACCGTCGAACCAAAGCCTTCGAGAAGAGAATGTCGATGACAGAGCAGGCCAACGGGGCCCACCATCATCCGCAGCCGCGGCCCCGCAGCGGCGCGGCACAGCAGCCCGCCACCGTCGAGCACGTCACGGGAGCGCAGTCCCTCATCCGGTCGCTGGAGGAGGTGGGCGCCGAGATCGTCTTCGGCATCCCGGGCGGCGCGATCCTGCCGGCGTACGACCCGATGATGGACTCCTCGAAGGTCCGCCACGTCCTCGTCCGTCACGAGCAGGGCGCCGGACACGCCGCGACGGGCTACGCCCAGGCCACCGGGAAGGTCGGGGTGTGCATGGCGACGTCGGGTCCGGGGGCCACCAATCTCGTGACCCCGATCGCCGACGCCCATATGGACTCGGTGCCGCTGGTGGCCATCACCGGCCAGGTCGCCTCCAAGTCCATCGGCACGGACGCCTTCCAGGAGGCGGACATCTGCGGCATCACCATGCCGATCACCAAGCACAACTGGCTGGTGACCGACCCGGCCGAGATCCCCCGCACCATCGCCGAGGCGTTCCACGTGGCCTCCACCGGCCGCCCCGGACCGGTGCTCGTCGACATCGCCAAGGACGCCCTCCAGGCCCGTACGGTCTTCTCCTGGCCGCCGCACACCGACCTGCCCGGCTACCGGCCCGTCACCAAGCCGCACGCCAAGCAGATCCGCGAGGCCGCGAAGCTGCTCACCCAGGCCCGGCGCCCGGTCCTCTACGTCGGCGGCGGCGTGCTCAAGGCCCAGGCCACCGGCGAGCTGAAGGTCTTCGCCGAGCTGACCGGCGCCCCGGTGACCACCACACTGATGGCGCTGGGCGCCTTCCCCGACAGCCACCCGCAGCACCTGGGCATGCCCGGCATGCACGGCTCGGTCGCCGCCGTCACCGCGCTCCAGAAGGCCGACCTGATCATCGCGCTCGGCGCGCGCTTCGACGACCGGGTGACGGGCAGGCTGGACTCCTTCGCACCCCACGCGAAGATCGTCCACGCCGACATCGACCCGGCCGAGATCGGCAAGAACCGCACCGCGGACGTGCCCATCGTGGGCGACGCCCGGGAGGTGCTGGCCGATCTGATCGTGGCCGTCCAGGCGGAGCAGGCCGACGGCCACGCCTGCGACTACACCGAATGGTGGACCGACCTCAACCGCTGGCGCGACACCTACCCGCTGGGCTACGAGCAGCCCGGCGACGGCAGCCTCGCCCCGCAACAGGTCATCCAGCGCATCGGCGAGCTCGCCCCCAAGGACACCATCTTCACCGCCGGCGTCGGCCAGCACCAGATGTGGGCCGCCCACTTCATCCACTACGAACAGCCCCGCACCTGGCTCAACTCCGGCGGCGCGGGCACGATGGGCTACGCGGTCCCCGCCGCCATGGGCGCCAAGGCCGGCGCCCCGGACCGCACGGTGTGGGCCGTCGACGGCGACGGCTGCTTCCAGATGACCAACCAGGAACTGGTCACCTGCGCGCTCAACAACATCCCCATCAAGGTCGCCATCATCAACAACGGCGCGCTGGGCATGGTCCGCCAGTGGCAGACCCTCTTCTACAACCAGCGCTACTCCAACACCGTGCTCCACACCGGGTCCGCGGTGTCCGACGGCGGCTCCGCCTCGGGGCCCGGCACGGAGCCGTGCGCCGGGACCCGGGTGCCCGACTTCGTCAAGCTCTCCGAGGCGATGGGCTGCGTGGGCCTGCGCTGCGAGGACCCCGCCGACCTCGACAAGGTGATCGCCGAGGCCAACGCCATCAACGACCGCCCGGTCGTGGTGGACTTCATCGTCCACCAGGACGCCATGGTCTGGCCGATGGTCGCCGCCGGGACCTCCAACGACGAGATCCTCGCCGCGCGCGGGGTCCGCCCGGACTTCGACGGCATCGACGACGACTGACACGACGTCCGACACGAAGTCCGACCGCCATCGACCCACCGCCATCGACCCACGAGACGAGAGGCTCACGAGGCCGACCCCATGACCAAGCACACGCTCTCCGTCCTGGTGGAGAACACCCCCGGCATCCTCACCAGAGTCGCCGCGCTGTTCTCCCGCCGCGGTTTCAACATCGACTCCCTCGCCGTCGGGGTGACCGAGCACCCCGACATCTCCCGCATCACCATCGTCGTCAACGTCGAGTCGCTGCCCCTGGAGCAGGTCACCAAGCAGCTCAACAAGCTCGTCAACGTACTGAAGATCGTGGAGCTGGAGGACAGCGCCGCCATCCAGCGCGAGCTCGTCCTGGTGAAGGTCCGCGCCGACAACGAGACCCGCTCCCAGATCGTCGAGATCGTCCAGCTCTTCCGCGCCAAGACCGTTGACGTCTCCCCGGAGGCCGTCACCATCGAGGCCACCGGAGGCAGCGACAAGCTCGGCGCGATGCTCAAGATGCTGGAGCCCTTCGGCATCAAGGAACTGGTCCAGTCCGGGACCATCGCGATAGGGCGTGGCGCGCGGTCCATCACCGACCGCAGCCTGCGTGCCCTCGATCGTTCCGCCTGATCCAGTCTTTCGGTATTCCGAATACCGATCCCTCGAACCTCTTCCCCGCCCACCCGTCATACGGTGGGACGTACCACCGGAACACCGGAATCAAGGAGATATCCCACGTGGCTGCCGAGCTCTTCTACGACAACGACGCCGATCTGTCCATCATCCAGGGCCGTAAGGTCGCGGTTCTCGGCTACGGCAGCCAGGGCCACGCCCACGCGCTGTCCCTGCGCGACTCGGGCGTCGACGTCCGCGTGGGCCTCCACGAGGGCTCGAAGTCCAAGGCGAAGGCCGAGGAGCAGGGCCTGCGCGTCGTCACCCCCGCCGAGGCGGCCGCCGAGGCCGACGTCATCATGATCCTGGTCCCGGACCCGATCCAGGCCAAGGTCTACGAGGAGTCCGTCAAGGACAACCTCAAGGACGGCGACGCCCTCTTCTTCGGCCACGGCTTCAACATCCGCTTCGGCTTCATCAAGCCCCCGGCCGGCGTCGACGTCTGCATGGTCGCCCCCAAGGGCCCCGGCCACCTGGTGCGCCGTCAGTACGAGGAGGGCCGCGGCGTCCCGTGCATCGCGGCCGTCGAGCAGGACGCCTCCGGCAACGCCTTCCAGCTCGCGCTGTCCTACGCCAAGGCCATCGGCGGCACCCGCGCCGGCGTCATCAAGACGACCTTCACCGAGGAGACCGAGACCGACCTCTTCGGCGAGCAGGCCGTCCTCTGCGGCGGGGCCTCGGCGCTGGTGAAGGCCGGCTTCGAGACGCTGGTCGAGGCCGGCTACCAGCCGGAGATCGCCTACTTCGAGTGCCTCCACGAGCTCAAGCTCATCGTGGACCTCATGTACGAGGGCGGCCTGGAGAAGATGCGCTGGTCGGTCTCCGAGACCGCCGAGTGGGGCGACTACGTCACCGGCCCGCGCATCGTCACCGACGCCACCAAGGCCGAGATGAAGAAGGTCCTCGGCGAGATCCAGGACGGCACCTTCGCCAACAACTGGATGAAGGAGTACCAGGCCGGTCTGCCCAAGTACAACGAGTACAAGAAGGCCGACCAGGACCACCTCCTGGAGGCCACCGGCAAGAAGCTGCGCAAGCTGATGAGCTGGGTCGACGACAAGGAGTAGTCCCCGAGTGGGCCTCCCGGGCGGCGCCGGGCCGGAGTGTCCGGCCCGGCGCCACCCGCTTTGTCCGCTGCCGTGTTCGCGGCTTTGTCCACCGCGTACAGCCGCGACGGGTGACGTTTTACGCAACGGCGCTGGCCAGGGCCGTCGCCACCGATACACTGCGGAGCACAAACGCGTCAGGCTCACAGCGTCGTGCGTCTTCCACGCGGCTGCCCCCTTCACCGCCTTCGGCCGTCGGGACGGCCGTCCGCGAAGGACTAGTGAGGACTGAGACCACGTGAGCACTCGTACCCCGGCACACAAGCCCGTCGTACTCATCGCCGAAGAGCTCTCTCCCGCCACCGTCGACGCCCTCGGGCCGGACTTCGAGATCCGGCACTGCGACGGCGCCGACCGCGCGCAGCTGCTGCCCGCTCTCGCCGACGTGGACGCGGTACTGGTGCGCTCCGCCACCCGGCTCGACGCCGAGGCCATCGCCGCGGCGAAGCGGCTGCGGGTCATCGCGCGCGCCGGCGTCGGCCTGGACAACGTCGACGTCTCCGCCGCCACCAAGGCCGGTGTGATGGTCGTCAACGCGCCGACCTCCAACATCGTCACCGCCGCCGAGCTCGCCTGCGGCCTGCTCGTCGCCACCGCCCGCAACATCCCCCAGGCCAACGCGGCGCTGAAGAACGGCGAGTGGAAGCGCTCCAAGTACACGGGTGTGGAGCTGTCCGAGAAGACCCTCGGTGTGGTCGGCCTCGGCCGGATCGGTGTCCTCGTCGCCCAGCGGATGTCCGCCTTCGGCATGAAGGTCGTCGCCTACGACCCCTACGTACAGCCCGCGCGCGCCGCCCAGATGGGCGTCAAGCTGCTGACGCTGGACGAGCTGCTCAAGGCCTCCGACTTCATCACCGTCCACCTCCCCAAGACGCCCGAGACGCTGGGACTCATCGGCGACGAGGCGCTGCGCAAGGTCAAGCCGTCGGTGCGGATCGTCAACGCCGCGCGCGGCGGCATCGTGGACGAGACGGCGCTGGCCGCCGCGCTGAAGGAGGGGCGCGTCGCGGGCGCCGGCCTGGACGTCTACACGTCCGAGCCGTGCACAGACTCGCCGCTCTTCGAGTTCGACAACGTCGTGGCCACGCCGCACCTGGGCGCCTCCACCGGTGAGGCTCAGGAGAAGGCCGGCATCGCCGTCGCCAAGTCCGTGCGGCTGGCGCTGGCCGGGGAGCTCGTGCCGGACGCGGTCAACGTACAGGGCGGTGTGATCGCCGAGGACGTCAAGCCGGCGCTGCCGCTGGCCGAGAAGCTCGGCCGGATCTTCACCGCGCTGGCGGGCGAGGTCGCAGTGCGGCTGGATGTCGAGGTGTACGGGGAGCTCACCCAGCACGATGTGAAGGTGCTCGAACTGTCCGCGCTCAAGGGCGTGTTCGAGGACGTCGTCGACGAGACCGTCTCGTACGTCAACGCGCCGCTGTTCGCGCAGGAGCGCGGGGTCGAGGTGCGGCTGACCACGGGCTCGGAGTCGCCGGACCACCGCAACGTGGTCACCGTGCGCGGCACGCTCGCCGGGGGCGGTGAGGTGTCGATCTCCGGCACGCTCGCCGGGCCGAAGAACCTTCAGAAGATCGTCGCGGTGGGCGACCACGATGTGGATCTGACGCTCGCGGACCACATGGCCTTCCTGCGCTACATGGACCGGCCGGGTGTCGTGGGCACGCTGGGGCGCATCCTCGGTGAGGCGGGCATCAACATCGCGGGCATGCAGGTGTCGCGCGCGACGGAGGGCGGGGAGGCGCTCGTCGCCCTGACGGTGGACGAGTCGGTGCCGTCGTCGGTGCTCGCGGAGATCTCGGAGGAGATCGGCGCGACGTCGGCGCGGGCGGTTGACCTGACGGCCTGACCCACCCCCAACGGGTCAGGCCGTCAGGTC